>JANOYZ010000288.1:0-5346 GCA_031429135.1 Novosphingobium sp.
ATTGATCTTGAGGTATGCGCCATTCTTGAGCACGAACATCACGCCCGAACCGGTCACCTGATAACGCCCGTCAATTTGCAAACCGCCACCATTGATCACATAAATTCCAGATGAGAAGACTGTGTTGCATTTCACCTGGATGCCGCCAGTATAGGTGCCCGGCTGGACCGATCCCTGACCCGTGTCCGATTCAACCACGTTGGTGTAAGTGTAAGTGGTGGTGGTGGTCTTGCGTTCATAGATCTTGGAGTTGCCGCTGCCGCCAACCTGGGTGTTGGTGATGACACTGGAAGGTGTGCTGCTGCTGCCCTCGACAGTACCCGCCGGTGCGGCCTGATTATCCAGTGTCGTCGTATTCGAGCTGCCTGCTCTTGGCGAAGCATAGCCAGAATAGGCTGTCGCATTGTTCGCATTTGCGCCGCTGTAATAGGAATATGCCACATCAATCTTGGTGGCCACGGTGGCGGCTGCCGATGCCACGCCGCCTGCGCAGCTATAGGTGCGAGCAGTCGTATTGGTCGGCGGTGTCAAACTGGCGAAAGGATCGAACAGGTTGGTCATATTTTCGTGGACGGAGTCATTGGTGTGCAGGTTGAACCAGTCATCAATGCCGCCCGCTGAAACCACCCAACCTGAATTGACGCTCGGATTGCCGTTGACCACAATCGAGCTGGCGCTGGTCGAAAGTGAGGCGATGCCGCAAGCCGCTGTCAGTTTTGAATTGCCGCCGATGGTGATCGCGCCTGAATCGTTTGTATCCGTGGCAATCAGGCAACTGGTATAGGCCAGGCCTTCGGCAAAGCTTGCCTGAGCAGAAACGCGCACCGTTACGCCGCGGCCCATCATTATGCCTGAAAAGGGCAGGGTTCTGGTCGCAGTCGCGACAACGGCCACAGAGTTCGATGCGCCGCTGGCATAGCTGGCCAGGTTGACGCTGGGCGTATCGGTGAAGGATGCGGTGGTGGAAAGATTGGCCGTATATTCCTGCCTGGCCCGGGCAACATAATGCTCCTTGGACTTGTTGCTGGTGCGCGCCCAGGCACCGGCAAGCGCGGCCTGATCGGCCGCATATTGCATCTCGCCTTTCCACATATACCATTGGGCCAGATCGACGGCGAGACCGGCCGATCCGATCAGCATCGGCAGGCCGACAGCCATCAGAATTGCGGTATTGCCACCAGTGTGGCATTTCAGATCGTGCAGCCAGGCGCGGAGCGATCTCACTCTTGATCCCCTATTTATATGCGTGGCGTATCTGCCCAATTACCTTGACGCTGGTAAACGAACCTTTGCAAAGACGAGGTTAATGGCCTGTTTCTTTCTGCAAATTTCCTGTTTTTTTCGAAAAAGGATGGCCTTGACTCCTGCCGCGCCCGGCGGGAAGCGGGACTATGGAAGATGATCTCCTCGCCGTTCTGCCGCCGCTCTCGCGCCTTGCACTGGCCTATTCCCCGGCAGCATCGCGGGCGGATTGGCTGACATTGCTGACGCTGGATGCCCGTTTGGCAACGCTTATCCGGCAGGCGCGCGAGCCGGTCCTGGCGCAGATAAGGCTGGCATGGTGGCGCGATCGCTTGCAGCAGGCAATTACCGAGCGCCCGCGCGGAGAACCGCTGCTGGCACGGCTTTCGCAGTGGCAAGACGGCGGGCGAGCACTGGTTGCGCTGGTCGATGGCTGGGAAGCCCTGATTGGTGAGCCACCGCTTGGTGTTGATGCGTTTGAGAGCTTTGTCCGGGGGCGGATAGCGGCAGTAGCGGCACTGGCTGACCGGATTGGCGGGGATCCAGTGGTGGTAAATGACCTTAGCAGGCGCTGGGCTCTGGCCGATCTTGTCCTGCACCTGGCTGAACCCGAAGAGCGCGATGCCGTCGGCGCTCTGCTGAAGGAATCCGCGCAGCCGGGGGGGGGCGTGATGCGTTCAATGCGCCCGCTCCTCGTGCTGGAGCGTGTCAGCGCCCGCGCCGCCTTGCGTGGATCGCTGCATGCGCTGACATCACCGGGTGCTTTGTTTACGGCAATAGGCGCTGGCTTGTTTGGTCGCTAAGTGCCTGTACTAGTTATGCGCAAGAGGAGTCGCTCATGAATCGTACCGTGCTTGGTGCCTTTGCCGCATTGCTTCTTGCTGCTGCCGGCATGTTCTGGTGGCAGGGCCGCGCCGCCAGTTCGATGGGGGAGGCACCGCCCAAGCTCGCCGATCTGCCCGCCGAAGCCATGCTCCCCGATGAAACCGGCGACGGTCTGCGCGGCACCCTGCCGCCCGAGGCAAGCGAGGCGACCCGCGAACAGCGCCGGTTTGACCGGCTGGACCGCAACCGCGACAGCAAGATCACCCGGGTCGAGATGCTCAGTCCGCGCATTGTGGGTTTTCGCAAGCTTGATGCCGATGGCAACAATCTGCTGAGTTTTGAGGAATGGGCGGCGAAAACCTCAAACCGCTTCAAGGGCGCCGATCGCAATGGCGACAGCAACCTCGATCGCGGTGAATTCGTCACCACCAAGCCCAAGCTGAAAGCCCCGCCGCAATGCCGCTGCGCCCCTGCACGAAAGGTGGCAGTGGTTAGAAGCAATGCAGTGCCTCCTAAGGTGGCCGACGTCGCTGAGATTCCTGAAGATGAGGCTGAAGATTAGAGCGTGACAGGCGCGGCTGACGCTGACGAAGCCCACACCGCAAAATCAGCCTTGGCGCGGTCGGTATAGGCCAGCTTGCGCTGCTTCTTCTTCACTTCTGCCGGGGGCTGTGGGAACAGACCGAAATTGACGTTCATCGGCTGAAAGCTTGCCGCTTCGGCATCACCGGTGATGTGGCTGAGCAATGCCCCCAGCGCGGTAGTGCGCGGTAAATCATGCCATTCATCACCGCCAAGCTGGGCGGCTGTCATCAATCCGGCGATCAGGCCGATGGCGGAACTCTCGACATAGCCCTCGCAGCCGGTGATCTGCCCGGCAAAGCGCACATGCGGCGCGGACTTCAGGCGCAATTGCCGGTCAAGCAAAGTCGGTGAATTGATGAAGGTGTTGCGGTGCAAGCCGCCAAGCCGCGCAAATTCGGCATGCTCCAGCCCAGGAATAGTTCGGAACAGGCGAACCTGCTCGGCATGTTTGAGCTTGGTCTGGAAGCCGACCATGTTCCAGATCGTCCCCAGCTTGTTGTCCTGCCGCAGTTGAACCACGGCATAGGGCCAGCGTCCCTGCGGAAATTCAGGGGTTGAATCGCGCGGATTGTCGAGCCCCACCGGTTTCATCGGCCCGAAGCGCAGCGTATCCTCTCCACGCGATGCCATGACCTCTATCGGCATGCAGCCTTCGAAATAGGGGGTATCCTCCCACTCCTTGAATTCGGTTTTTTCACCTGCCAGCAGTCCGGCGTGGAAAGTCCGATACTGCTCCTTGTTCATCGGGCAGTTGATGTAGTCTTTCGTTTCGCCCTTATCCCACCGTGAGGCCATCCAGCAGACATCCATGTCAATCGAATCGCGATAGACGATAGGCGCGATGGCATCGAAGAAGGCGAGGCTGTCTGCCCCCGTTGCAGCGCCGATGCAGTCCGCAAGCACAGGCGATGTAAGCGGCCCGGTGGCGATGATGGTGAGGCCGGCTTCGGGCAGCGTGTCGATCCGTTCGCGCACCACGGTGAGGCTGGGCAGGGCGGCCAGCGCCGCCTCAACCTCGGCAGAAAATAGATCACGGTCCACCGCCAGCGCAGATCCCGCCGGAACCTGTGCCTTGGTCGCAGCGGCCATGACCAGCGAATCCAGCCCGCGCATTTCATGGTGCAGCAAGCCGACAGCATTGCTGGTGTGATCATCAGAACGGAAGGAATTGGAGCAGACTAGCTCGGCCAGGGCATCGGTCTGGTGGGCGGGGGAGCGCTCACCAGACCCGCGCATTTCCGAAAGCCGCACCTTCACCCCGCGCCGCGCCAGCTGCCAGGCTGCTTCGCTCCCGGCAAGACCGCCGCCGATAATGTGGACATCATAGGACATGGCCTCCGCCTAGCCCTTGCGGTGCCAAAGGAACAGGGCCAGCGTACGGGATGGGGAGAGATTTTGATGCCGATACGCACGAAGGTCCTGATTTCTGCGAGTATGCTGGCGAGCCTTGCCTTCTATTTTTTCCGGGCCGATCTCATCCCGCCGCTGCTCTATGCGATGAAGGGCCTGCCGGTGGCGCTGCTGGCGCTGGCCGCTTTGTCAGCGACGCGCGAAACTGCGGGGCTATTGCTGGCGGCAGTCATGGCGTTGGGGGCGGCGGGCGATATCGGGGTAGAAGTTTCGCTTGAGGCCGGTGCGGTACTGTTCCTGATGGGGCATCTGGTGGCGATCATGCTCTACCGTCGGAATCGCCGGGGCAACCCGACCGCCAGCCAGAAAGCCGCTGCGCTGGCCTTGCTGGTGCTAGTCCCGCTGGTGGCCTTCAGCCTGCCGACAGAGCGCAGCGCGGCGACCGGCGTGGCGATCTATGCTCTTGGTTTAGGTGCTATGGCGGCCAGCGCATGGATCAGCGCCTATCCTCGCTACCGCGTTGGGTTTGGCGCGGTGCTGTTTGTCGTGTCGGACCTGCTGATATTCGCACGAATCGGGCCATTGGCGGGAAGCCCCTGGCCCGATCTGCTGATCTGGCCGCTCTATTACACCGGGCAGCTGCTCATCTGCGTGGGCATAATTGCGCGGTTGCAGAAACCCGCCGATTATGTGATAACGAATGTATGAACAAGCCTTTGAAGATCATTCGCATCGGCAATTCCGCAGGCATTGTTCTGCCCAGGGAGGTGCTTGACCGGCTTCAGCTTGACATTGGCGACACGCTTTCTTGCAACCAGACAACTGACGGCATTTCGTTATCCGCCAAGGATGCTGATTTCGACAATCAGATGACCGAAGCCAGGTCGATCATGAAACGCTATCGCAACGCATTGAGCGAATTGGCCAAATAGCATGGCCGAGTGGCAGTGGGTGCGCGAAGGCGTCGTATTGGCGTTGCATGACGAACAATTGGCGGAACATGGCGGCGCTCCGGGCATCAGAGATATCGGTCTGCTCCAAAGTGCTTTGGCCCGCGCGGAAAATCTAGCCACCTATGGCGCATCTGATGCAGCAGCACTTTCGACGGCCTATGCCTATGGAATCGCCAAGAACCATCCGTTTACCGATGGCAACAAGCGCACAGCCGCAGTTACTTCGCTGGTTTTCCTGGCGATCAACAGCAGGAACTGGGTGATCAGCGAGGCTGAACTCGTGGTCATGACGCTCGCACTCGCCGCCGGAGAACTATCCGAGGGTCAGCTTGCTGCATGGTTCCGCGACCGGATCACCGCCGCTTAGGGTCTGTTGAGATTCACCGTGAAT
>JANOYZ010000289.1:0-1646 GCA_031429135.1 Novosphingobium sp.
GCGACACTGCCGGCATTCATCGCGCGTGGTAAGGAGCGGTGGCAGGAGATACGCGTGGCATACGGTCAAGCGGCCGCTGCGTTGGACGCAACCGGGGATGCCGACGACCGAGAGCTTGCGAGCGATGTTCGCGGTTTCCTCGACAAGCGCCCGGGCATGAATGCCACGCCCGAAGTGTTCGCCGCGCGCCACGCCCAATCGCTCAATCGCGGGGTGCCACCGATTGATGGTAAATCACCTGATCGTGATCGAAGCCGATGACGACGGCCAGTATGGACATCCGCTATGTCGTCACCTCGCTCGAGGCTGGATCGGCCGAGCACATCTACGATACGCTCTACTGCGCGCGCGGGCGGGCCGAGAACCTGATCAAGCTGCACAAGTCCCAGTTGGCCAGCGATCGCACCTCGTGCCGCTCGGCCAACGCCAACCAGATGCGCCTCATCCTCCACACCGCCGCATTCTGGCTGATGTGGCGCATCCAGCAGGAAATCCCCAAAGCCGCCGCGCTGGCTGTCGCCGAGTTCGCAACGCTGCGCCTGAGGCTGCTCAAGGTCGCTGCCCGCGTCATCGAATCCGCAACTCGCATCCGCGTCGCCTTTGCCTCAGCCTGTCCCGACGCAGCACCTTCCGGACCATCGCTACAGCGCTCAGGCCCGCTCCGACATAGCCATTGCGGCCGTGCCGCTGAACCCTGAGCCCCTCGACAACAACCCCCGCAAGCGATCGATCATCAGCGACGCAACAGGCGCAACGCTCCCGCTCGCCTGCGTCATGCGGCCAGCGCAAGATGGCGGCAGCCAACGGCCCAAACACCCGGGCTCATGAATAAGACGGGTTAGATCCGTGGTGGAAGGAACAATCACGCTGCCGATAGTTGTTCCGAAAGTCTGCCTTGGCGTTGCCATTCTCTCATACCAATCGTCTGTTGAAATGATTCTGGCTGGGATTGAACAAACCCTCTGACGCGGGACGAATGCCGGCGGAGTGAAGATCATGTGCGGGATTGGGCCAACGATGCCCGGAACGCCACCTTGTTACGGTTGGCGGGACCTTTACAGTCAGCCATATCCTGCCTAGTCTATCGATCATGCTAGAGGTCGTCCTAATTTCACTTAACCTGTCAGCACGGTTCGGACGTCTAATGCCCGAAACTCAGAGGCGCGCGCTGGGATGACCGCAGGTGGAGGCGTATCGCGCAGAACGATCCTCAGCTGGGCGGCACTGGCGGCTGCAGTCGGCATGCAAGAGGCTGAGGCCGCACCGACCAAGAAACCCAACTTCGTCTTCATTCTGGCCGACGACCTGGGGGCATTCGACCTTTCCTGCTACGGACGGCAGGAGTATCGAACGCCGCGCATCGACAGCCTCGCGCGCGACGGTATGAAGTTCACGTTCGGTTATGCCAATTCGAGCAGCTGCGCGCCAACACGCACGGCTCTGATTTCTGGGCGCTACCAGAACCGCATTGGCATTGGCACCGGCTCGGGCGGCGGTTATCCCAGCGAGAAGATCGGCTACTCAGGCGAACAGCCGTCGCTGCCCAACACCTTGAAGCGCGCAGGCTATCGGACCGCGCTGATTGGCAAGTGGGGTCTCGGGCTTCTGCCGACGTTCAGCCCCACCAAGAGCGGCTATGACGAGTT
>JANOYZ010000290.1:0-2037 GCA_031429135.1 Novosphingobium sp.
ACGGAAAGCACTCCGGTCATCAGCACATTGCTGGTCATGCCCGCATTCGTCACCTTGCTGACCCGGTCATGATGCCCCGCCCCGATGTTCTGCGCCACCATCGCGCTGACCCCCGAGGCGATCGCAAAAGCAGGCATTTGCAGATAGTTCCACAGCTGCATCGAAGCACCATAGGCCGCCGTGCTATCGATTCCTTCGCGGTTGACCAGGCCGATCATCACCATCTGCGCCGATGAAACAAGCAGCATCTGCGCACCCATCGGCATACCCTTGGCAAGGATATAGTTCAGCTCCATGCGCTGCGGAATCAGATAGGCCAGTTCCGGCCCGCGCAGCCGCAGCGGCAGATCGCGGCGATAAATAACAAACAATTGCAATAACATGCCGCCCATTCCGGCAATGAAGCTCGCCCCCGCCGATCCGCCAATGCCATAGGCGGGAATCGGCCCCAGCCCGAGGATCAGCACCGGGTTGAGCACGATATCGAGCACCAGCGTGACGATCACGGCCAGCATCGGCGTTTTTGAATCCCCGGCGCTGCGCATGCCCATCGAAAGCATCATGCCCATCGTGCCGAAGGGAACAGAAACGAAGATCACCCGCAGGTAAGTCGTGGCAAGTTCAAGGCTGCCCTCGGGCGTGGCCAGCAGCCGCAGCAGCCAAGGCGCGAAGAACCATCCCGCCAGCGCCACGGCAATCGACAGCACCAGCGAAAAGCCCAGTCCACTGCCGAATGACCGCCGCGCGGCATCAACATCGCGTGCGCCGAAATGCTGGCCGACCCGCACCGTGGTCGCCATGCCGAAGCCGAAAGTTAGCGCGAAAAACAGGAACATAACGCCATTGGCATTGGTCGTGGCCGCCAGTGCTTCTTCGCCGATCAAGCGCCCGACCCAGATGGCGTTGATCGTGCCGTTGATCGTCTGGATCAGATTGCCGATCAGCATCGGGATCGAAAAGGCGAGCAGCGTTTTGAGGATCGGCCCCTTGGTCAGATCGCCCTGAATAGCCGGGCGTTCGTCCGCCGGGGGCATGGCCACGATCACTTCGGGTTCGGCTATGGGGGTACCTTCACTCACGTGCCCCTCGTGTCGCCAAACAGGTGGATATGCAAGCGATCGCTAAGCCGCATTCCATTGCTTGCCGCCAGCGGGGCCAGCCATTTGAGCCGCGCAGTGATGGTGGCACTGTCGGTGCCCTCGGGCATCAGGAAGGTGCGATCAGGCGCAATTGCAACGGCACTGCAAAGCACTTGCACCGCCGCTACATCGGCTTCGCTGGCCACCACGAACTTGAAACAGGCGCGTGGGTCGATGGCGAAGGCAGCAAGACGTTCGGGAATCAGCGCCAGTTCGGCAGCATTGCCCGAATGCGCCAGCTTGGGGCTGACGTTATATTGATGGACCAGAGCATCGAGCGCCGGTGGCGGTGCGACGGTGCCGTTGGTCTCCACTTCGACATGAACTCCGGGCAGCAGCGCCAGCATCCGGGCCAGCGCCGGAGCCTGCAACAAAGGCTCGCCCCCGGTGATGACCAGCCGGTTTTTCCCGAGCGCAAGAATCCGCGCGGCGGCGTCCTCTTCGGTGAGCGTGATCTGATTGGCCGCACGGTCAAAATGCGCGCCATCGCGGTGCGGGCGGCTATCGCCCTCAAACCGCCAGGTATAGGCGGTGTCGCACCACACACAGGCAAGGTTGCAGCGCGACAGGCGGATGAAGGTGCAAGGCCGCCCGATGGAGGGGCCTTCGCCCTGGAGCGAGGCGAAGATCTCGGGTTCATTCGGAGTGGTGGTGGCCAGGGTCAGCACGGCAGTTCCTCCCCGGCACGGGGTGGGGGACCGGCGAAGCCGGTGGTGGGGGCTCGCGGCCTGGCGCAGCGCTGCTCGAAGCGGCGAACCCCCTCCGTCAGCCGCTCCGCGTCTGCCACCTCCCCGTCCCGGGGAGGAACGTCCTCACCCCAACCGCGCTAACGCCGCCGCCAGCCGCTTCGCCTCGGCAGCGTGGTGATCGTGATCCGCGCGCGCTTTTGCTATCGCCT
>JANOYZ010000291.1:0-4826 GCA_031429135.1 Novosphingobium sp.
ATGGCCGCGAGGCTGGCGGCTTTGGCGAGGGCGCGCTGACCCCTGAATCGGGTTGGGCCTGGATCGCACCGGGGCCGGATGTCGCTGGCGGCAAAGCGGACCGGCTGCGCGGGAAAGGCGGGGCGGAGCGCCTCACCGAAACCTATTACCGCACCGGCAGCCTTACCACCGGCAGCAATGCCCGGCTCAAACTCGCCAATATTTCTGACCGGCTGCTGCTCCGCGCCCGGCCGACCATGCTGCTCATCCTGTCTGCTGAGAAGCAGGGAGCCGAAAATCCCGAGGCCGTTATCGCCGCCTTCCGCCAGTCCACCGGATCGCTTGACGACTGGATGGACCGCGTGGCCCGGGTGAGGTAGCGGCAAAGCCATGTGCGGAATTGCCGGGATTTTTCATCTCAACACACCCAAGCCGGTTGATCCCTTGCGGGTCGAGCGGATGTGCGATGCCATTGCGCACCGTGGCCCAGATGGGTCAGGCGTGTGGACCGCGCCGGGTGTTGCGCTCGGCCACCGGCGACTGTCGATAATCGATGTCGCCGGATCGCCGCAGCCGATGGCCTCCAGCGACAAGCGCGCGATGCTGGTGTTCAACGGCGAGATCTACAATTACCGCGAACTGCGCGCGGAGCTTAGCGCGGGCGGTACCCTGTTTCACACCGATGGCGATAGCGAGGTAATCCTCGCCGCCTGGCAGCGATGGGGGGTGGACTGCGTAACCCGGCTTCACGGCATGTTCGCTTTTGCCATCTATGATCTTGAGCAGCGTTGCCTGTTTCTCGCGCGTGACCGGCTGGGGGTGAAGCCGCTGTTCTATGCTGAGCTCAGCGATGGCAGCCTGGCCTTTGCCTCTGAGTTGAAGGCGCTCGTGGCCCATCCATTGTTGCGGCGCGAGGCTGATCCGCTGGCGGTCGAGGACTACCTCGCCTGGGGCTATGTTCCCGATACGCGCTCGATCCTGAAAGGGGTGAACAAGCTTGCCGCCGGCCATTCGCTGCTGCTGCGCCATGGCGGATCCGATCCCAAGCCTGCGTGCTGGTGGGACATCTCCTTTGCCGAGCGCCGCAAGGGCAGTGCCGCCGATCTTGAGGCCGAACTGCTGCACCTGCTGCGCGCGGCGGTGACCTCGCGGATGGTGGCTGATGTGCCACTAGGAGCCTTTCTGTCGGGCGGTGTCGATAGCTCGAGCGTGGTTGCTCTGATGGCCGAAGCCAGCGGAAATCCGGTAAAAACCTGCTCGATCGGCTTTGATGTCAAAGCTCTGGATGAAAGCAATTATGCGGCTGCTGTGGCCGAGCGGTTTCACACTGATCACCGCAACCGCATGGTATCAAACGATGATTTCGAGCATGTCGATCATCTCGCCGCGATGTTTGACGAGCCCTTTGCCGATGCTTCGGCTTTGCCGACCTGGCGGGTCAGCCAGCTGGCGCGCGAGACGGTGACCGTGGCGCTTTCGGGCGATGGCGCGGATGAGGCCTTTGCCGGATACCGCCGTCATCGCTTTCAGCGGAACGAAGACCGGATGCGCGCACTGTTGCCGCAGAGCCTGCGTTCGCCGGTGTTTGGTGCGCTGGGGGCGATCTATCCCAAGGCCGACTGGGCACCGCGCCCCATGCGCGCCAAATCGACGCTGCAATCGCTCGCCGCCGGCAGCGAGGAGGGCTATGCCCGCGCGCTATCAGTGACCCCGCCAGAGCTGCGCGAACGGCTTTACACCCCGGATTTCCTCACCCTGCGCGGTGAATATCGCGCCGAGCAGCCGCTGGTGGACCTGATGCGCCACGCCCCGGCGCGCTCGGGGCTCGACAAGGCGCAATATGCCGATCTCAAGTTCTGGCTGCCCGGTGATATCCTCACCAAGGTTGATCGCACGAGCATGGCGGTGAGCCTGGAAGCGCGCGAGCCGCTGCTCGATCACCGTCTGATCGAATTTGCCGCGACCTTACCTGAGAAGTTCAGGATCAAGGGTGGGCAGGGCAAATGGTTAATGAAGCAGACCATGCGCAGGTACCTGCCTGAGGACATACTTTTCCGTCAAAAACAGGGCTTTGTCACCCCGATTGCGCACTGGTTTCGCGGTCCGCTGTCAGGCGCGGCGCTGGGGATTTCCGGCAGCGCGGCACTGGCTCGGACGGGGTGGTTCGATGCTTCAAGACTGCGCGTATTGGCGGCTGCGCATATTGCCGGACATTCGGACAACTCGCGGATTCTGTGGCAGTTACTGATGCTCGACCGCGCGCTGGCGCAACTGCGGATTGGCGTTTGAGCAGCTTGCCGAAAACTGCCGATTTTCCGTTTTCTGCAAGGCTGGCGCTAAGAGGTCTTTAACCACCCAGTGTTAACTACGAGCTTCAATAATGAGGCCAAAGCACTCACGTGAAGCGTGCATTTTTGAAATCACCCCTTTTTATCGCTCTCGCGGTGGCGATGACCTGTGTGCTTTTTGAGGCTTCACAGGCATTCGATCACATGTACTGGAATCTGCGGTACAAGACTCATTCCGAACCTGCGCCGCAGAGTTCGGTTATCGTCTCGCTGGACGGCGGAGCGGGTGATGGTTCAGCTGCTTCGGCGTCATCGACCGAACAGCAGGCCAGGCTGTTATCGCGCCTGATCGAATCGGGCGCTGACCAGATCTATCTTGATTATCCAGCTGCCGCCGGGGCTGATCCCGTTGGTGACAGCGCGTTGTTTGCGGCGATTGGCCGTGCCGGTGATCGCCTTACCATGGTCAACCGGGCAAAGATGAACCGGCGAACGGTGCGTGGAGATTTGGCCGCCCCCCGGTTCATGGCGCCGGTTTCAACCAGGGCGGCCATATCAACCTGGGATGTGAATATCTTTGGCTATGCCATGAAGGCGCCTTCGGCAGTGATGATGGATGGATCCCGCGTCAGCTCGCTTGCCTTGTCCGGCGGCGCTGCCAATACGCCCCCAGGCTCCAGCATCTATCCTGATTACGCCATGAACCCCAAGTCCATTCCGATTGTTGCTGCCCGGCAAGTGCTGGATGGCCGGATCACGGTGGGGGTGATTGCCAGCCGCAAGGTTTATGTCACCAGCACAAACCCCAATCTTGATACAAATGTCGGATATTTTGGCCATGGCTGGGTTCCCTCAGCCATGCTCGATATTTCGGCTGCATCGGCTCGATCAGAACGCATGCTGGTTATCGGTGGCTATCCTTTCCTGGCGCTCTTCATCATCACAGTGATCGCCGGGCGATCCTTGCGGCGTCGCTGGGCCAAATATGCGGTCTATACCAGCTTTGTCATGACCATGCTGATTCTGCCGGCGGCGCTGATCGAATACAGGATCATGACAGAATTTGGCTCTGCGCTGATCGCTGCGACTATCTATTTGCCAGCAAGACTGTGGCAGAAGTGGCGGCTCAGGGTGCAATTGACCAGTTCTGACTCGGGCCTGCCAAATATTGAAGCACTTGCTGCCGATGGTATCAGGAAGGGGCTTGATGTTGTCGCGCTATGTGTTGGCCATTATGAACAGATGCTCGCCAGCCTGCCGCGCGAGCAGCATGGCGAATGCGCCAAGCAGATTACCCGCCGCATCGCTGTCACCTCTGGCTCGGCAGCAATATATGACAATGGCAATGGCCATTTCGTCTGGCTGGTAGAGCCCTATTCAACCGAAGCTTTGGCCGCGCAGTTTGAAGGACTCAAAGCCCTGTTTTCGTCTCCTGTATTGGTCGATAGCCATGTGCTTGATGCCAATGTGCATTTTGGCATCGATCGTAATGCAGAAAATTCGGCGATCAAACGGATCAAGTCGGCGATTGCCAGTTCAACCGAAGCGCAGGCCCGCGGAAAATTGTACGAAGAGTTCGGGCGTCAGCGCATGGACGAAGCGCCATGGGAGCTTTCACTCCACGCCCGCATCGACGAAGGGCTGCGCAATGGCGATATCTGGCTGGCTTTTCAGGCCAAATATGATCTGCGCAGCGGACGGATCGACGGGGCGGAAACTCTGATCCGCTGGACCGATCCCGTGCGCGGGACAATTCCGCCCGATGCCTTCATTCTTCAGGCCGAGCGCGCCGGGCGGATCGATACCATCACTTACTGGGTGCTCGAAAAAGCCATTTTAGCATCAAGAGACCTGGCTGAAGCGGTGGGGCCGATGCATCTGGCCGTCAATCTTTCGGCATGGATGGTCGATCAGCCGACTTTGATCAGCCATGTTTCCGATATTGTCCGCTCCCACAAATTTGATTGTTCAAAGCTGACTTTCGAGGTGACCGAGACCTTCGGCATGACCAACCGCGATGTGGCCAAGCAGAATCTGGCGGCGCTGCGGCAGATGGGTTTCCGCTTGTCGATCGATGATTTTGGCACCGGCCAGGCCAGCCTTGCCTACCTTTCCGAAATTCCTTGCGATGAAATCAAGCTCGACAAGCAGTTCATTCAGGCAATTGATTCGAACGGTCGTGACCGGACGATCGTCAGCAGCATTATCAAACTGGCGCATGCCCTGGGGCAGGAAGTCGTGGCCGAAGGCGTCGAGAAGCAGGCAACGCTGGAAATGCTCCGGCAGCTCGATTGTGATATCGCCCAGGGCTATCTGATCGGCAGGCCCGTTGCTTTCGAAGATTTCGTCCGCTCCCTGCTCCAGCAGCAGGTAAGGTAAACAAATCGTTAATTAATTCTTGTTAACTGCGATAATTCACCATAGAACCGTGTCACCATACTCAATTGGAGACCGGACATGCGCTGGCTTATCGCACTTCTTTTTGATTGATTTCAATCTGTTAGGTTGCCCTTGCGTTGTTTGCGCAAGGTTAGTTTTTGACCGATTCGATTCGAATGG
>JANOYZ010000292.1:0-3860 GCA_031429135.1 Novosphingobium sp.
AATGGCTGGAGCGTTCTGCCGAGAGCGACTTTGCCGCCTGGTCGCTCACAACACAGCGCTTCGGTTGAGGCCGCGAAATGGATGCTGAAACAAGTTCAGGATGAGAGCATTTATCTAAATTGCTATGATTAAACAAGAAAAACATATATAAACATCCACACAGAGCCTACACAGATACCGCAAATCAAGCACTTGCGGCGCCGATCTGCACGGATTCTGCTCAGTGGAGGATGCAATGGCGTTTATCACGGACAAAGAAGAACTCAACCCCGGTTTAATCATCTTCCGGCGTGGTGATGTAGCGCATCGCAATTTCTACTGTCGCGTGAGGCTTCCAAAGGACGACCGCTACAAGACAATTGCGTTGGGGACGCCCGACCGTCAATCGGCGCGGGACCGCGCTTTCGATCACGACGCCGATGTGCGCTTTCGGCTTAAGCATGACGTGCCGGTGTTCAACCCGCCCTTCCGGCAAGTCGCAGAAGAATTTATCGCCGTTCAGCAGCGCCGCGCTGACACAGGCGAAATTTCCGCTGATCGCGTCAAAAATCTTAAAAATGTGTTGCTTGGCGCGCTCGTCCGCTATGTTGGCAGCACACAGATTCATCTGGTCGGGCAAGATCGCTGGGCGGGGTAACCGCGCATAAATCGGCCCGCATAACTGGCTGCCATCTTCGAGAGGATATTTTACATGCTTCGGAATCTTCCGGAAAAATGGGACATTGAGGTCGATCTGGTTTCAATCGGATCTGGCATCGGCGGGCTTTCCGCCGCAATCACGGCGCATGAGCAGGGTCTAAGCACAATTGTCCTGGAACGATCCGATCAGGTCGGCGGGGTTACCGCACTGTCGATGGGGGAAGTCTGGGTCGCAGGAAACCATCTGGCTGATGAGCTGGGTATCGAGGATTCGCCCGACAGCGGCTTTCGTTATCTCAAGCGGCTGTCAATGGACTACGGAAGTGACGCGGCGATCCTCAACAAGGTGGTCCACGCCCGTGAGGCGCTTCGCTATTTTGAAGATCGCATCGGCCTCAAGATGCAGGTCATCAGGGACTGTCCCGATTATTATTACGGGCTCAACAACGACTGCGTCGCCGAAGGCCGCATGCTAGAATGCGCCCCGTTCGAAGCGGAAACCTTGGGCGATTGGCAATCCAGAACCCGTGTTTCGCCCACGATGCCCTATTCATTCACCCATCATGACATCTTCGAAAACGGTGGCGTGGCCAACATGGCCAAATGGGATTTCAATCTCATGGCCGAGCGACTGACCAAGGATATCCGCTGCCTCGGCACCGGCTTGGCGGGCTATTTTGTCAAAGGCACGCTCGATCGCGGCATTCCCATGCACACCGGCACGAATGTTGTGGAATTGATCGGCGATGGCGAACGTGTTGTCGGCGTTCGCGCGGTAAAGGATGGCAAGGACCTGTTCGTCAAGGGTAATCGCGGCGTGGTGTTGGCGGTCAGCAGCTATGAGCGCAACCAGAACTTCAACAAGACTCTGAGCCAGCAGCTCGACCTGGGATCGATGGTGTTTTCGCAGGTCGATGGCGCCCACTATCGCCTTGCGGGGCCGTTCGGAGCACAAACCGCCGCCGTGCCGGATATCACCTCACTTGGGTTCATCGTCCCCAGCATGGAGGATGACGAAGGCGCACCCTTGTGGACCAGTACGCTCCAAACCATTGGCCAGCCTCATGTCATCGTCGTCAATCGCGACGGCAAACGCTTCGGCGACGAGGCCTTCTATCGCCAGTTCTACTATATGATCGATATCATCGATGGGAAGAACCAGATCCATCCGAATTTCCCTTGCTGGATGATCCTGGACAGTCAGGCCAAGGAAAAATACCCCATCGGCCCGATCCTGACGGGTATGGAGTGGCCGGACGAACTTGGACCCAGTGCGGGCACGATCACCGAACTGGCGGCTAAGATTGGAATCGATGCTGCGAGTTTAGAAACTACGGTCGCACATTTCAATAAATATGCCGAAAAGGGCGAGGATCCCGAGTTCGGCCGCGGCGAGCGCATCTGGAGCCACTGGATGTGCGGCGATCCCTATCAGAAGCCAAACCCCAATCTCGGTACAGTCGCCAAAGAACCGTTCTACGCCATTGAGCTCAAGCGGCTCGGCGGTAGCGCGATACCAGCGGCAGGGCTGCTTAGCGACCAGCATAGCCGCACCCTGGACTGGAACGACAAGCCTATCGAGGGGCTCTATGTGGCTGGCAACTCAGCCGCCCGCATGGAAACCGGCGCCGTAATGCAAAGTGGGATTTCGAATGCACGCGGCATGACCCACGGCTGGCTCGCGGCGCGTCACGCCGCAGGGGACCCAAGCGATCTGCTGGACAAGGAAATCCAGCGCATGGGTCTGTAAGGCGTGATCGAAACAGCGCAAACCGTCACAGTCGCCTGTGGGATCGACTCAACTTGGGCCTACGCCAAGGATTTCGAGCGCTGGGCCAGCATCATGCCCGGCTATCAGGCCTGCGAAATCGCGGATGCGGACAACTCCCGGTGGATCTTGAAAATCGGCGTTGGCGCTTTGGTGCGCACCGTCAAGGTGCAGGTTCAGGTTCTCGAATGGGCCGGCCCCGACCGTGTCGATTTTGCCTTTAAGCTGGAGGGCGACCCCGTGACCGGAAGCGGTTCCTATCTCGCGACCTCGAAGGGCGAGACGCAGACAGAGATGACGTTACGCGTCCAGGTCGTAGGCGGCGGACCGATGGCGCCGATGTGGGAAGCGATGGGCGGCCCGGTCCTGCCAAAATTCGCGAGGGCTTTCGCAGATCAGCTGAAAGGCAGGATCGAGGAATTCAATGGGGCGGGCGCACAAGAGGCCGCGGGGCCGAAGTGGGCGACCGGTCTCGCGGCCTTCACTGCATGGCTGCGGTCGATTTGGCGTGCGGTTTTCGAACGGAATACCAACAAATCAGTTTGAGACACGCCGGACAGGCGGCAACGGGAGAGAACAGATGAGCGAAGCGAACAAGAAGTTAGCCTTGGAATTTCTGCACGCGATGAGCGAGGCAGACGCGGAGGGTCAGGCGCGTTGCCTTGCACCCGATGCCGTTACCTATACGAAGGGCTTTGCAGGGGTGTCGGGATGGCGCAACCGCGAAACGATGATCGCCACAACGGCCGCATTCAAAGAAGTCGTGCCCACCGGATTTCGCCCCAAGATCGTGAAAGTGGTCGCGGAGGGAGAAATTGTTGTCCTTGAATGGGAAGGAAATGCCGTACTGAGCGACGGCACACCGTACTGCAACCAGTACGTTTTCATATTCACATTCGCTGACGGCAAGATCAGGCAGTTGGACGAATATTTCTGCACTGTCCTGGCCGACAAGACCATTTTGCCGCTGCTCGCGCAGATGGGCGATGATCTGGCGCACGGAAACTAATGCGATGATCCGAAAGGTTGCACTTATCACCGGTGCCGCTGCAGGCATTGACACTGTCCAAGTCACACTGACCGGACAAACGTCAGACTTTCCGCTCTTCGTTCACGTAACCTGCCTGTCCGGATACGGCCCACTTTTGCCCATTCCGATAACGCAATGGCTCTGTGGCCCTACAAACAACGAAGTGATGGACAGGAGCCACCCTCGCTGCCACATGCAAAATCGTGTTCAAGCTGCATCAATCCGCACGGAACCCTAATTTATTCTACACAGTTCCTGCACAGGCAAATTATGTCGATATTTACCATGCAATATCAACATCATACAGAACTACGGTCATCGGTTCAGGATGACGAGTGCGGGAGTGACGGAAAGGATTTCAATCCTCAGTCGCCAGCAGATAGAGCTGCCGCAGCGCGTCGATCGGCTTGACCTCGCCTTGGT
>JANOYZ010000293.1:0-4884 GCA_031429135.1 Novosphingobium sp.
AAGCTGAGGCAGTGTTAGCCGCGCTCATGCCCGAAGAAGTCTTCGAGAAGGTCTGGTTCAGCTGTGTGCCGAGGCCACCGACGGTGGTCATGATAGCGACAGCGATAAGAGCGGCGATCAGGCCATATTCAATTGCGGTGGCGCCAGCTTCGTCACGGATCAGTTTGTTGATGAACTTCATGATATATCTCCAGTTGCAGTCTTGTTTACCCGGCTCGTCCCGTCCCATCGGTAAGAGCACATCCCGAAATAAGATGTAGATATTGCGAAATAGTTAATTGATCGCATTGTCGAGAGTAGTGCTGATATTATTCCACATGATACTGACTTCGGTGGCAAAGCCTGTAACTGTCACCATTATAGCCAGAAGCATGAGGGATACTAGCAGGCCATATTCAACAGCCGTAGCGCCGTCTGTATCTCGCAAGATGCGAAGAAGAGAGCGTTTGAAGACCATTTTATTATGCCACCCCATTTCGTGATCCTTCTTTTTTCGCCTGAGTTCGTTAAAATTTAGTTAGCAAGGGCAAGTTAATTGGAAAATAAACCGACAATGATTCCCGTGGTGGCGGCGGCGCTTATCCGCTCAGATGGCAAAATCCTCATGCAGCAACGGCGTTTCGGCGCGGTGCATGGCGGTCTATGGGAATTTCCGGGAGGAAAGATTGAAACGGGAGAATCGCCGCGTTGTGCGCTTTTGCGGGAAATTCGCGAGGAGCTGGCCGTTGACATTGAATGGAATGCTCTGACAGAGGCGGGCTTTGCGAGCGATCCCACACCGCCATCGCTCCAGCGCGCGCCTCATGTCATCCTGCTTTACACTTGCCGTCGCTGGAGTGGTCAGCCGGTCTGCCTGGATGGCGAACAGATCGGCTGGTTCGAAGCCGCCGAGATCATGCAGCTTGATATGCCGCCGCTTGATTATCCACTGGCCGAGCAGCTCTTGCGGCTTCTTCGCGATGAGGCGATTTAGGGCATTGCCAAGCGATGCTCTCCTGCTTATGTGCGCCATTCCAACGCGCCCGTAGCTCAGCTGGATAGAGCATCAGACTACGAATCTGAGGGTCGGACGTTCGAATCGTTCCGGGCGCACCATTCTCCTTCTTGTTTTCAGGAGAACGGATCAGGCTTGAATGCGCAGATGAATTTTCCTCCGCGCCGTGCCATGGCTGCTATCAGACATTGTTGCTATAGATGTGACCATACCGGGCAGGGTTGAATTCTGATCGCATGAAGATCGACGGTTTCCTCCTTGCTATTTCTGCTGCTGTCGGCCTGGCTTTTGCTTTTCCGGCAATCGGCGCGTCATCAGGCCCGCTTGCCATGGGCACGGTGACTGACCTTGGCGTGGCGCTGGTCTTCTTTCTGCATGGTGCTGCGGTTTCGCCCAGAGCGATGAAAGCGGCGGTCGGCAAATGGCAGCTGCACATCGTGGTCCAGGCCAGTACCTACGTGCTGTTTCCACTGATTGGGCTGGCGGCGTGGTTTGCCCTGACTGATGTGCTGGCACTTGAACTGCGGATTGGCTTGTTCTTCCTCTGCGCAATTTCTTCGACGATATCCTCCTCGGTTGCCTTTACCGCGATAGCGCGCGGCAATGTGCCAGCGGCGATTTTCAATGCGACACTTTCAGGACTGATCGGCATGGTGCTGACACCGCTACTGATGGGTCTGGTTCTGGCGCAGGGAGCTTCGGCAATTCCAATTCTGTCGCAAATTGGCGGAATAGTGACGAAGCTATTGCTTCCCTTTCTGCTCGGGCAGTTGCTACGCGCGCCGCTTGCGGCTTTTCTTGATCGTCATAAGACGATGATAGGCAAGGCGGATCGCGCGGTGATTGTGCTGATTGTCTATACAGCCTTTTGCGATGCCGCCGGGGCAGGAATGTGGACTCGCGCGAACCTTGCCTCGATCACGGTCATCACGCTGCTGTGCTCTGCATTGCTTGCCGTTGTGCTGGCATTGACGACATGTGTTAGCCGGCTGCTGTCATTTCCGGTCGAAGATGAAATCGCGGCGGTTTTCTGCGGATCGAAAAAGAGCCTCGCCAATGGAGCGCCGATTGCCAAGGTGCTGTTCGGGGTTTCTCCTGCGCTGAGCATGATCCTGGTGCCATTGCTGATCTATCATCAGATACAGCTGGTGGTTTGTGGCGTGTTGGCGGGTCGTTATTCCAGGCGTGAAGCTGACCTGTCCTCACAGGGCAGTTCGGTCCCCTGAAAGCGCCATGGCGATTGGCACGGTGCAGTTGCGCCGCTAACGCGATGCAACTGCGTTTCACACAGGGAGCAAGCGCGACATGGCCTTCAAAACCCGGATCACCGAAATGCTCGGTATTGAACATCCGATCGTTCAGGGCGGGATGCAGGGAGTCGGTTATGCCGAGCTGGCCAGCGCGGTATCCAATGCCGGCGGGCTCGGCACGCTCACCGCGCTGACTCAGCCAAGCCCGGAGGCTTTGCGCGAGGAGATCGAACGTTGCCGATCGATGACTTCAAAGCCTTTCGCAGTGAACATCACCGTCCTGCCGACGATACTCCCGCCCGATTACAAAGCCTATGCACAGGCTGTAATCGAATCCGGCATCAAGATCGTCGAGACCGCAGGCACACCCGAAGTGCGCGAGATATGGGCGATGATGAAGCCCCACGGCATCACCATATTGCACAAATGCACCGCCGTCCGCCACGCGCTGTCCGCCGAACGCGGTGGCTGCGATATCATCTCGATCGATGGTTTCGAATGTGCAGGGCATCCGGGAGAGGATGATATTCCAGGGCTTATCCTGATCCCGATGGCTGATGACAAGGTGAAAATTCCGATGCTGGCTTCGGGTGGCTTCGGCGATGGGCGCGGTCTGGTTGCGGCGCTGGCGCTGGGGGCAGAAGGGATCAACATGGGAACCCGCTTCTGTGCTACTCAAGAAGCGCCGATCCATGACAACGTCAAAGCCAAATATATCGAAAACGACGAACGCGGCACCAACGTGATCTTCCGCAAGTTTCACAATACCGCGCGGGTCGGCAAGAACGAGGTCTCGGATGAGGTGGTCCGCTTGTCGGCCAATCCCGATGCGGTGTTCGAAGATATCCGTCACCTGGTGGCGGGGGCGGCAGGGCGTGAGGTGCTTGAGACTGGCGATTTGTCCAAAGGCATCTTCTGGGCAGGTATGGTGCAAGGGTTGATCCATGATATCCCGACGTGCCAGGAACTGATCGACCGCATCATCGCGGATGCCGAGGCCATCGTGAAAGGCAGGCTTGGCGCAATGCTGGCCTGAGGCGTATGTTCTCTTGCATCGCTGCACGCATCGGTTTAACCGCCCGATTAAATCGCGCTGACCGATTCTGACCGGTCGGCTTGTAGAAGATTTCAAGGAGCAGATCATGGCCGCACCCGAACAGATCACCCAGTCGCCCGAAGCGCAGGAAGTCGCCGCGCTTGTCGCCCGCAGCCGCGCGGCACAGGCTGAGATCGCGAACTACACGCAAGCGCAGGTTGATCGCCTGATCCGCGGCATGGTCTGGGCCGTGGCCAATGAATCGACCGCAGAAATGATTGCCCAGCACACTGTCGACGAGACGCAGCTGGGCAATTACGATGGCAAGTATCTCAAGATATTCCGCAAGACCCGCGCCACCTTGATGGACATCATCAATGACAAGTCGGTTGGTGTCATCGAGGAAGATAAAGCGCGCAACCTGATCAAGATCGCTAAGCCGGTCGGTGTGATCGGCGCGCTGTCACCCTCAACCAATCCCGAGGCGACGCCGGTGATCAAGGCGATCTCAGCCGTGAAGGGCCGCAATTCGATCATCGTCTGCCCGCACCCGCGCGCCAAGATCACCAACCGGATTATCTGTGATCTGATGCGTGATGCGCTGGTCAAGATGGGCGCTCCTGCCGATCTGGTGATCCCGATTGAGACGCCTTCGGTGGAAAAGACCAATGAAGTCATGCGCCAGTGTGACCGCATTCTGGCCACGGGTGGAACCCCGATGGTCAAGGCCGCCTATAGCTCGGGTACTCCGGCTCTCGGCGTTGGCGTCGGCAATGCGGTGATAACAGTGGATGAGACCGCCAATCTTGACGATGCCGCCGAGAAAATCCGCATTTCCAAGACGCTCGATCTCGCGGCATCCTGCTCGTCAGACAACAGCGTGATCCTACTCGATGGCATCTATGACGCGATGCTCGAAAAGCTGGTTCATCAGGGCGGCTACATTGTCACCGATGAAGAAAAGTCGCAGCTGGAGAAAGTGATCTGGGTTGATGGCCATATCAACGCCAATGCGGTTGCCCAGCCTGCCGAAAAGATCGCCGGCATGGCGGGCTTTGGCGTTCCTGAAGGCAAGGTGTTCTTCATCGTTCCCGAAACCGGTTATGGCCCCGACTATCCGTTCTCGGGCGAGAAGATGACCGTCACCATGGCGTTATATCGCGCCAAGGACATCGACGAGGCGATCGCGCTGACCAATTCGATCCAGTCCTATCAGGGGCAGGGACATAGCTGCGGTATCTACTCGCAGTCGGACGCAAACGTGCTCAAACTTGCCATGGGGACCAAGACCAGCCGGGTGATGGTCAATCAGCCGCAATCTGCCTCAAATTCCGGCTATCTGTGGAACGGTATGCGCCAGACTTTCTCGCTCGGCTGCGGTTCGTGGGGTGGCAACGGCACCAACAACAACATCACCTGGGCTGATCTGGTAAACATCACCTGGGTGTCCAAGCCGCTGGCGCAGGTCAAGACACTCCCCAGCGATGAGGAACTGTTCGGCAAGGATATCATCGAGCTGGTGGGGTGATCCCATGACCGACCAGTTCCAGCTTACCGAAGACCAGCTCGCCATTCAGGAGATGGCGCGCAAGTTTACGGCGGAC
>JANOYZ010000294.1:0-5024 GCA_031429135.1 Novosphingobium sp.
GCTGCCCCCAAGGGTGCCGAAGCGCGTCAGTTGTGGCTCAAGAATGGCGAGCCGATGCTGTTCAACAAGGACACCCAGGGTATCGCGCTCGATAGCGAGAATCTGACGCTGAAAGTTGTCGATGTAGTCGATGGCGATTGGCAGGCAGCGGGGGTGATCGTCCACGATGTCACCAACCGCTCGGTTGCCCATATGCTCGTTGAACTGCCCTTCGGTGCCTTCCCGATGGCGCTTGGCGTAATCTACGACGATCCGCGTCCGACTTTCGAGGAAGTTGTCACCGCGCAGAACATCAAGCTGGCGGCGGGCAAAGTGCCCGATCTGGCCAAGCTGCTGGCCAAGGGACAGACCTGGACGGTGGATGAGGGCGGTCCGGATTTGTAAGGCCGGATTTGTAAGGCCGGATTTGTAAGGGTAGTGCGGGCGGCTGAAAGCCCGCCCCGCACCCCAATCGCTCAGATAATATTGCGATAGATGCTGTCCCCCCGCCAGCGGGCGAGGATATTGTCGTGGACGATCGGGCTGAGCAGGTTGTCGAAGGCGCAGCCCGCCAGGCTGTTGTCCCACCATACGACTTCGGCCTGCAAGGCTTCAAGTCCCGGCAGTGTTAGCCAGCAAACCGTTCCGGGATGCAGCCGGTTGATCGCCGCGCTGCAGAAGCCGCCAAGCGACAGATCATGGACGATGGTGGTAAAACTGCGGCCTCCCGATGCGCGCAGGCTGGCGGGGATCTGTATTCGCGTGCGCGGCGCGCTGCGATCTTCCTGCGCTGCTATCGCATAGCGATCCGGCGCGAGATAATCAGTGGACATGTTCGACCTCCCGGTTTCAACCGGCCAAGGACCGACTGAGCTGATGCGACCCTACCGGGGACGCTTTGTGGAGTATGGAGGAACGCGGTTTCGGGGAGTTTATGAATCACCGTTAACGGATTCACGCGCAGGACTGGCAAACTGTTCACCAAGCAGCGCAACCAGACGCTGCGCCACCACCTCTGGCGGCTTGACCGAAGCAGGCGCTTCTCCCGGATAGGCGCGCGCCCGCATTGCCGTTCGGGTTGCCCCCGGATTGACTATGGCGACACGTATCTTGCTGATATTAAGCACTTCTTGTGCATAGCAATCGAGCAGAGCCTCAAAGGCAGCCTTGCTTGCGGCATAGGCTCCCCAAAAGGCGCGCGGTTCGGTTGCCACCGAACTGGTCAGGCCGATCACCCGGGCATCGGCGCTGGCCTTGAGCATTGGATCGAACGCCGCCAGCAAAGCCTGAGTCGCCATGACATTGGTGGTCAAGGCCTTGTTGAAAGCCCCCTGATCTATATCGGTAACACTACTGAGCTGCGGCAGAATCGCGGCATTGATCACGAGGATGTCAAGCGCCTCCCAGCGGCTGCGAATAGCTGTGGCGAGCCGGGCGATGCCATCCGCCTCAACCAGATCGACCGGGGCGATGGTGGCCATGCCGCCGCTGGCGAAGATTGCTTCTTCGACGGCTTCGAGCGCCTTCACATCACGCCCGGTGAGCACGACATGGGCGCCAGCGGCGGCCAGTGCCTGTGCGGTTGCCGCCCCGATGCCTCGGCTGGCCCCGGTAACCAGCGCCAGCTGCCCAGCGAATAGCTGCTCGCTCATGCGACCTTATCGACCGGCAGCATCGGTTCGGCAGGCGATTCACGTTCTTCCATATCTGTGAGCCGAGTCGGGTAATCGCCGGTGAAGCAGGCGTCGCAGTGCTGAGGGCGGGCATCATTGCGGCTTGCTTCACCAACCGCGCGGTACAGCCCGTCAATCGAGACGAAGGCGAGGCTGTCCGCATGGATGAATTCCGCCATGCCCTGGATATCCATCCGCGCCGCAAGCAGCTTGTGGCGTTCGGGGGTGTCAACGCCATAGAAACAGCTGTTTTCGGTCGGCGGAGAGGCAACGCGGAAATGCACTTCCTTGGCCCCGGCATCGCGCATCATCTGGACGATCTTCATCGAGGTGGTGCCGCGCACGATTGAATCGTCGATCAGCACGATCCGCTTGCCCGCCACCAGCGCGCGATTGGCATTGTGCTTGCGCTTGACGTCAGCATGGCGCGCACCGTCTTCGGGCTGGATGAATGTGCGCCCAACATAGTGCGAGCGGATGATGCCCAGTTCGAACGGAATGCCCGATTCGGCGGCATAACCAATCGCAGCAGGCACACCGCTATCCGGCACCGGGATGACGATATCAGCTTCGACCGGAGCCTCCCTCGCCAGTTCCACGCCGATCTGCTTGCGCACCTCATAGACCGAGCGCCCGCCGGTGACGGAATCGGGGCGGCTGAAATAGACGTGCTCGAAGATGCAGGGGCGGGGGTTGTGGTTGCCGAAGGGGCGGTGGCTGATGATCTTGCCGTCCGGTGTCGCTTCGACAAGCTCGCCCGGCTCCACCTCGCGGACGAAATCGGCGCCGACCACATCGAGCGCCACAGTTTCGCTGGCAAAGATCACCGCATCGCCGAACTTGCCCATCACCAGCGGGCGGATGCCCAGCGGATCACGGCAGGCGACCATGCGTTTTGGCGTCATGCAGATCAGGGAATAGGCGCCTTCCACCATGCGCAGCGCATCGACGAACTTGTCGAGCAAGCGCGGGAAACGGCTGGTGGCGATCAGGTGGATGATGACTTCAGTGTCAGAGGTTGAGTGAAAAATCGCACCCTTGCTCACCAGTTCCTTCTTGAGCGTCATGGCATTGGAAATGTTGCCATTATGCGCGATCGAGAAGCCGCCCGAGGCAAGGTCGGCGTGGAGCGGCTGGACATTGCGCAGGCCTTGTCCGCCGGTGGTCGAATAACGGACATGGCCCGATGCCATCGAGCCGGGCAGCTCGGAGAGAATGGTACTATCGGAAAACACCTGCGCGACATGGCCGATGCCGCGGCGGGCATAGAAGTCCTTGCCATCATAGCTGACAATGCCGACCGCTTCCTGCCCGCGGTGTTGCAAGGCATGGAGGCCGAGCGCGCACATGGCGGCGGCGTCCTTGGCACCGATCACGCCGAAAATACCACACTCCTCGCGCAGCTTGTCGCCGTCGTCGTCGAGGAAGGGATGCGTAAAGTTCATGTAAATCGCGCCAGCCAATGGTTAGCCCTGTGCCGCGCCTTTGGCGGGGATTGGATCGGAAGGCAAGGGGAGCGGAGAAAGAGCTGTTACGCAGTTGAAAAATGGGGGTGGACTGTTTCGACGTGGCAAACTGATCTGCCAGCCATTGCCACCCGCACCGCGCACCCCTAAACCGCCGCCCAACCGAACCGTTGTCACAAGAGCCTGCATCTTGATCCTGTCCCCCTTCGAATGGATGATCGCCAAGCGTTACATGCTGCCCGGCAAGGGGGAGCGGATGATCGCGCTTGTTGCCTCGATTGGCGTTGGCGTGGTCATGCTCAGCGTTGCACTGCTGGTTATCGTGATGAGCGTGATGAACGGCTTTCGCGCCGAACTGCTCGACAAGATCGTCGGGCTCAATGGCCATGCGATCATTCAGGCCTATGGCGGACGGCTGGATAACTGGCAGCAGGTGCTCAAGCAGGTTGAGGCGACACCGGGGGTAACGCACGCCTCACCGCTGATCGAGCAGCCGCTGCTGGTGACTTTCAATGGCCGGGTTGAGGCAATTCTGGTGCGCGGCAATACGCCGGGTGACATCAACAGCCTCAAATCCAAGATCAAGGACGGCAATCTGGGCGAACTGACCCCCGAAGCCGGCAATGTCGCCATTGGCGCACGGCTGGCGGAAAATCTGGGTGCGCAAGTTGGTGACTCGATCACCATCATCAACCCGCAGGGCCGCGCCACCCCCTTTGGCACCGTCCCGCGCGAGATCGGCTACCATGTTTCCGCGATTTTCGAGATCGGCATCTATGACTATGACGAAAGCTTCGTCGTCATGCCGATCCCCGATGCGCAAACGCTTTTGCTCACCGGCGATTCGATTGGCATGATCGAGGTAAAAACCGAGGATGCCGATCGCGTTGAGGAGATTCTCGCGCCGATCAAAAACCAGCTTGAGGGTCAGGCGGTGGTGACTGACTGGAAGACGATCAACGCCTCGCTGTTTGAAGCCTTGCAGGTAGAGCGGGTGGCGATGTTCTTTGCCCTGTCGATGATCGTGCTAGTTGCCGCCTTCAATATCCTGTCATCGCTGATCATGATGGTGCGCGCCAAATCGCGCGATATTGCCATCTTGCGCACCATGGGCGCGACACGGCGCAGCCTGCTCAAGATTTTTGTCACCACCGGCACGATTGTCGGCGCGATGGGGGCGCTGAGCGGCCTGGCGCTGGGTTTTCTCGTGCTCTACTTCCGCCAGCCGATTGTCCGCCTGATGGAAATTCTCACCGGGCAGAACCTGTGGGATCCCAAGATCCGCTTCCTTACGGAACTGCCCTCGCGCACCGATCCCTTTGAAGTGCTGGCGATTGTGCTGATGACGATGGGGCTGAGTTTCCTCGCCACGCTGTACCCCGCATTCCGCGCGGCGAGCACAGATCCCGTGCAGGTGCTGCGTTATGAGTAAAGCTCCCAAGGCGGCACCTGTAGAGCCCGTCGTGCGGCTCACCGGACTGACCCGCAGCTTTGAACAAGGCGGGGTGCGCATCGATGTGCTCAAGGGCGTCGATATGGAGGTCCGTCCCGGCGAGATCGTCGCGCTGCTGGGGCCGTCAGGCTCGGGCAAATCGACCATGTTGCAGGCCATCGGGTTGCTCGAAGGCGGCTTCGGCGGCAAGATCGAGCTGGCGGGTGTCGATGCCACCGCGCTAGACGGGGATGAACGCACCGCGCTGCGCCGTGACAGCCTGGGCTTTGTCTATCAGTTCCACCACCTGCTCCCCGATTTCAACGCCCTTGAAAATGTCGTGATGCCGCTGATGATCGCCGGTAAATCACGCGCCGAGGGCGAGGAACGCGCGCGCGAACTGCTCGGCGCGCTGGGGCTGAGTGAACGGCTTGATCACCAGCCCAGCCAGCTTTCCGGCGGCGAGCAACAGCG
>JANOYZ010000295.1:0-7438 GCA_031429135.1 Novosphingobium sp.
CCCGTACGACAGCGCCCGTACGACAGCGGCAGTCCGTCGAGCAAACAACATAGTCAAGAGAGCCTGATCGTTCTGTCCAAGCGTCACGGGATCAACCCAAAGACGGTGGCCAAGCTGCACCTTCCCGCGCGCTACGCAGACGGCCCGGCGGCCACCGCCAAACGGTACCATCATGACAGCCATGCCCAGCTGGCTGCGCATCTCCACGACTTCATCGACGCCTACAATTATGGGTGGAGGCTGAAGACCCTCAAAGGCCTCACGCCCTTCGAATACATCTGCAAAATGTGGACAATCGAGCGCGACAGATTTACCCTCAATCCAACCCATCAAATGCCGGGACCAAACATCTAGGTCAGCAGAAACACCCCGGCCACTGCCGCCATGACTACCGTCGACAGCCAGCCACCGAAGGCCAGTTTCTTTGAGATCGTCAGGCCTCCCATGGCCTTGGGGTTGCGCGCGATCAGCATCGTCACCAGCATCAGCGGCGGGGCCAGCAGGCCGTTGACCACTGCCGCCCAGTACAGCGCCTGCATCGGATCAATCGCCAGCAGGTTAAGTGCTATGCCGCCCAAGGTCGCCAGAGCAATCACTCCGTAAAAGGCCTTGGCTTCGCGCGGTTTGCGGTCAAGCCCCTCGGTCCAGCCAAAGGTTTCACTGACAGCATAGGCGGCGCTGCCCGCAAGGATCGGCACGGCGAGCAGCCCGGTGCCGATGATGCCAATCGCAAACAGCGCAAAGGCCAGATCACCCGCGATCGGCCGCAATGCCTGTGCCGCATCGGCAGAGCTGGTGATCGTGGTTATGCCATGGGCATGCAGAGTCGCTGCCGTGGCAAAGATAATGAACAGCGCGGTGATATGCGAAAAGGCCATGCCGACCAGAGTATCGGTGCGAATCCGCTTGAGCTCTGCGCCAGCAGTTTTGGGCGAGACCATCAGCGGTTTGACATGGCGGCGGTGCTGTTCCTCCACCTCTTGCCCCGCCTGCCAGAAGAACAGGTAGGGACTGATGGTCGTGCCGAAGATGGCAACCAGCGCCATGGCATGGGCCTTGTCAAAGGTGAAGGAGGGCACCAGCGTACCATACAGCGCCTCACCCAGCGGCACATCGCTGACAAAAACTACCGCTACATAGGCAAACAGCGAAAGCGTCGTCCATTTGAGAATGCGCGAATAGGTATTATAGCTGAGCACCACTTCTAACACGACACTGGTGACACCAAAACCCACCACATAGAGCATCTGTGGCCCCGGCAGCAGCAGGCTGAGCGCTGCAGCCATGGCTCCAAGATCGGCGCCAAGATTGATGACATTGGCGATCAGCAGCAGCATGACCACACCGCGCAGCAATCCGCGCGGATAATGCTGGCGCAGGTTTTGCGCGATGCCCATGCCGGTCGTTGCGCCAATCTGCGCGCAGATCGCCTGAATCGATGCCAGCAACGGGTAGCCGAACAGCATGGTCCAGGCCATGCCATAGCCAAATTGCGCCCCAACCTGGCTATAGGTGCCGACGCCCGAGGGATCATCATCTGCCGCACCGGTAACCAGCCCGGGGCCGAGCACATCGCCTAACGAACGGCGCTTTTTCTGGTTAGTGTGATTGCGACTCATGCCGTGTCCGCACCATTCAGCGCATTGATCGCCGCATGGACCCGCGCTTCGATCTCGGTGCGGGGCAGGCCCGGAGGAATCGTCTCGCCAAAACGATAGGTGATCGTGCCGCTGCGCTTCCAGCGGCGCTGATAGAGTGGCCCGCTGTTCACCGCCATCGGCACCACCGGCAGGTCAAGCAGCTTGTAGAGCCCGGCAAAGCCCGATTGCAAAGCCGGGCACTGGCCATGAGCAACGCGTGTGCCCTCAGGATAGATTGCCAGCATCCGCCCCTCGGCAGCAAAGGTGGCGGCAGCGGTGCGCATGGCCCGCAGTGCTTTCGCCCCTGCCGTGCGCTCAACCGGCACCACGCCATAGAGCCGCCCGATATACCCCCAGAACGGTACGCGCAGCAGCTCTGCCTTGGCAAAGGGGACTGGGCGCTGGAGCAGCACCGGCAGGTCAATCGCCTCGAAAAAACTCTCGTGCTTGCCCGCGATGATCACTGGACCGCTGGGCAACTGGCCCTCGACCCTGACTTTGATCCCGAGCAGCCAGCGCGCGCAAAACCGGTGCCAGCCGGCCCAGAAATGCGAACCCGGAATGGCAGCGCGCGGGTTAATCCTTGCGGCAATCGCGAAAAACGGCCCGGTCAGCGCCGAGCCGACATAGAAAGCGAAGTAGAAAGCAAGGCTGCGGATTACATCAACGGGCCTGGCCACATCAACCGGACTGATACACATCATCCGCCCCAGAAACTGGAGACGGCACGGGCCAGCATCTTGTTATATTCCAGCACCAGTATCTCGAAACTGGGCCGCGCCGGCACAGCATCCTGGATCACCACTAGATCGGCAGGAGCCACCCGGCGCAATTCAATCGCAGCGCGCCGCATGTGCCAGTCGCTGGTCACCAGACGCACAGTTTTCATGCGACCCGCCGCAATCCAGAACGCCGCCTCGCCAGCATTGCTCTGGGTGTCGGTCGATTTATAATCGAGCTTGATGCAGCAATTCATCAGTGCAGAACTGACGCGGTATTCGGCAGCAAATTCACCGGGTCGCACCGTTTTATCGACACCGGCGACGAACAGTTTTGATGCCCGGTTCTGCCGTAGCATATCCAGCGCCCGGTTGATCCGCCCTTCGCCGCCGGTCAGCACGACGATGGCATCGGCACGCTCATTACCGGCAGGCTGCGGCATGAACAGGGCGAACCACAGAAACCCGAAAAGATAGGCAAGCAACGCACTTGCACTGAGGCGCCCAAATCGCTTCATAACATCCTCGCCAAGGCGCGCAGCACAGTCCAGCGCGCGGTCGCCGTCGCCAGCACAACCCCGCCGATGGGTATGAGCACGAGCAGTGCCCAGTCAATCCACACCAGCGATCCGCCATTGACGATCCCGGCTCCCAGCCCGGCAAATCGTCTGCCGACGAGCACCACGACAATCACCGCCGCAGCCAGCCCGGCAATCCCGCCTTCGGCTGCGGCCATGGCTGTCGAACGCTGGAAAATGCGGGCAATCTGCTGATCGGTGCCGCCCAGCAGGTGGACGATCTCGATAGTCTCGCGGTTGGAACCCAGCGCGGTGCGCGTTGCCAGCAGCACGGCTGCGGCAGTGGCCAGGCCGAGCAGCAGGACCAGCGCAATTGCCAGCCATTGCAAAGCCGAAATCGCCCCGAACACTGGCTTGAGCCAGCTCGACTGGGCATCAACCCGCGCCGACGGCACTCTGGCGCGCAAGGCGTTGCGCAGCCCATCAAGCCGCGCTTGCGTTACCGCGCCCGAAAGCCGCGCATCGATCAGCGCCGGCACCGGCACCTCAGCCTCATCCATGCCGGTGCCGAGCCATGGCTCGACCAAAGCATCGACCTCCTCCTGCGGCACCGTCCGGATATGGCTGATGTCGCTCTGACCTTTGAGCAGGGCAACGGCCTGGAGCGCCTGCTGATTGCGCACATCGGACCGCGCCTCGACGATCTGCACGGTGATCCCGCCTGACAGTTCATTGGCGGCGGCAGAAGCAATATTGCGCAACGCGAGGCCACCCGCCGAAGCGATCACCGTCATCATCACCATGATTGCAATAACCCAGGGTATCGGGCCAGACATGCGCACTTGCGGGACCAGCTCGGTCTGCGCGCCTTCATTCAGCCCGCGTGAGCCCACCGAGAGCAGTTTAAGCGGCCGTTTCATGCTGGCCCCACTGGCCGTCTGGGCGGATAGCGCAAGGCCCCGGTCGGATCGGAGAGCCGCCCCTTGTCGAGCCGCATGATCAGGCTTTCGGGTACTTTCTTGAGCAGATGGACATCGTGCGTTGCCACCACCACCGTAGTGCCGAGCCGGTTAAGTGCCTCGAACAGGCGCAGCAGTTTGACCGCCATTTCAGGATCGACGTTGCCCGTCGGCTCGTCGGCCACCAGCAATTGCGGCCTGCCGATGACCGCGCGGGCGATGGCGACGCGTTGCTGTTCACCGCCGGAAAGCGTTGCCGGCCTTGCCTCCATGCGGTCTGCCAGCCCCACCCATTCGAGCATATCCGCCACGGGGCGCGCAATTTCGCTCTCGGCAAAACCGGCGACGCGCAAGGGCAGGGCAACATTGTCAAAGGCGGAGAGGTGCGGGACGAGGCGGAATTCCTGAAACACCACGCCCAGACGGCGGCGCATCGCCGGCAATCGCTCGCGCGGCATGGTAATGGCATCGGTCCCGAAGATGCGGATTCCCCCGCGCGACGGGCGCTGCGACAGGTACAGCAGTTTGAGCAGCGATGTTTTGCCCGCACCCGATGCCCCGGTGAGAAAGTAGAAGCTCCCCGGGTAAAGCGTGAAGGAAACATCGCTCAGCACTTCACGATCCGTGCCATAGCGCAGCCCGACGTTGTCAAACTGGACGATCTCGCCGCTCCCCGACGGTGTCATGGCAAATTGGTCCTGGTCACTGCGGCAATTGATCCTTGGGCTGGCCGTTTGGCGACCGTAAGCGCCTATAGCGAGGTTACCATGTGGAAAAAAGGGCGATGCTACATCGCTTTGGCGTACAAAATCCGTTCAAGCCCTTGTCTGCCAGCGCTTTGCCATGCTTAACGATGCACTATGATTATCAGCTGCCCGGCCTGCAAGACACGATATGTCGTGCCAGACAGCGCCATCGGTGTCGATGGCCGTACGGTGCGCTGCGCCAAATGTAGGCACAGCTGGTTCCAGGATGGCCCTGAGCTGGTGCTGAACCCGGCAGCGGTGCCGCCCATCGCCCCGCTGCCTGCGCCCGCTGCGCCGCCAAGCGAGCCAGCCATCGAGGCCGAAATTCCGCCACCGATATCCGAACCGCCGCCACCGCCCCCCGCAGCGGTTTATGACGATACCGCAAGCGAATACGACCATACGCGCTCCAGTTTTGATCACGAGCCGCCTTTTCGCCCGCGCCGTAATCCGGCAAAAATGTTCACAATGGCCGCGATTGTCATCGCCGCAGTTGCGCTGGGAGCTATTGGCGCAGTCTATTGGTATGGTCTGCCCAACTGGGCTCCCTTCGCCAATCAGACCTTTGCCGATGGCCAAGCCGATCTGCGACTTGATTTTCCGCCCAATCGGCTCGACCGCCGCACGCTGCCCAATGGGACCGAATTTTTCGGCGCTAATGGCAAGGTGGCCAATGTTGGCAAAGAACGCCGCACCGTGCCGCCAATTCTGATCGTGCTGCGCGATGCACAAGACCGGATTGTCTATTCGCTCGAAGTGATCTCGCCCAAGCGCCAGCTTAATCCCGGTGAAAGCGTGACGATCAATGAAATGGTGCTCGATGTGCCGCGCAGTGCCAGGCAGATGGAAGTGGGCTGGAAGCCGGGCTGAGGCCGAGGCTGCCGGCCTGAGCGTTTCGCCGCTTGCCCCCCGGTCACCCATTTGCTAGGGGCGCGCTCCTACCCCCCCGGGACGGCATTTCCGCCCCGATGATTTAGCGGTCGTGGCGGAACTGGTAGACGCGCAACGTTGAGGTCGTTGTGGGCGAAAGCCCGTGGAAGTTCGAGTCTTCTCGACCGCACCAATCAGTCCTAAGTAATTGTAATAGAAGAATTTTTTGGCTTCGGCCGAAAATGTCGCGCAGTTCTGCGGGACTCACGGGACCACTATTTTCATGTGCAGTCAGATCGGTCTCAGCGGTACCGAACACATCGGCATCATTTGACAGCCGTCTCTGAGCGAAAAATTCTGACTGCAGTCGGAATCGTCTGAACAGGTGGATTTCTGTTGTGAGAAATCACTGAGGCGAATCGTCAAGTCCGCCGAGTTTGCTCCAATGTGACCAAGCCATGGAGTGCCTTGAAATTCAAGTACGGCGCGATTCTACCAGAGGTTCGGCCGGAGATTTCATCGCAGACCGCCTTGAGGTCTGTCGCTTCAACGAGTTGTCCGGCACGCAAGATGAGCAACCATTGGCATCGATTTCGCTGGTGGCGAACGGTCCATCGTTCGAAATTCCGGGAAACTGATCAAGCCAGGCTTCCAAACCTACAACGTCTTCAGCCAGAGTGCCGTTTACCCGGTGCCCCCGCCCACCCGCTGCAAGGTGCATCAGCCAGTCAGGAAGTTGACGCGGGCTTTTGCCAAAATACCAACTCGCTGTAGATTCAAACTTGAGCACTGGCGCGGAAAGATCTTTTCTGAGTTCATCTCGGCCTGGATGATAGTCTGGCCGCAACCGTTGGAAGGTGCCGTCAAGGTTTGCGCGATATATCGCATCGCGCCGGCCTTGATGGCGAACCTCATAGTCTCCGATCGGTACAACTGCTGATACCCGACCAGCCCAGATCACCGCTCCGCGATGCAACCGCCCTGGCACAAACCCAAGCACCCAGTCGCCCGGTTGAGCGCTGGCACGGATACTCGGCTTGCATGTTGCCAGTGAAATCCAGCCGTCGTCGATGCACGGAGCCCAGCCGGTATCGGACATAAGGCCGTAACGGTAGATCCTAGTCATGACCTGATCAGCGCTTTCGTCGCTTCGAGCCAATGCCTCGGCTCAGTACGCTCGCCCACATCGGCAACAAACTCTTGCCCGCGGGCGACGCTCTTCAAGTTCCCGTTTGGCAGCCAGCGCTCAGCTGCGCCGTGATAGCTCAATCCCGTTTCACGCAACCAGGATGGGATGCGCCATAAACTCAATGGACCACCCTCAACTGTGAGGCGAAGCTCCGCGTGGTCTTTACCCGCCGCGATTCCATGGCCACGGTAGATGGTATCGGATGGTCCGCGATCTCCGATCAGGTGGGGATGCTTGAACGCGGCTATTTTTGACCTCGCTTCGTTGCTTATTGCACGGACCGGGATCACCTCTTCGATCTCCAGAAATCCGAAAATCCGGTGATGTTTTTCACCAGTGGCCTCTTCGCGGAACAAACCAAAGAATATGAACGTGTCACCATTTCCAACGGCCTGGTTGGCAAGATGCGATTGAGCCGAATCGCATTGGCCAAAGATGCATCGGCCATCCTGCACGAACATGGGATCGTGGTGGCAAAGGTGACTGCCGTCGATCCGACCACGAGTGGCAGCGCTCACCAGGTCGCCGATACCAAGCTCCGAATAGGTCGTGGCTGAGTTCTTTGTCGCCGGGATCGGCAGGCTGATCGGACGACCATCCAGTATCGGCGACGCGGCGCCTCCCGAGCCGGAATCGAAACCTTTGCGACTGAAAATGATTTTCATGACGACAGCCTACCCAAGGCGGCGATAGCCGAAGCGGCGGCGCTCAGCGGCCAGTTCGCGCAGCCGGACGCGCAAAGGCGCATCGTCGGGCCGCGTCGAACGATAGCGCGCCACACGGCGGCTGACACCGGC
>JANOYZ010000296.1:0-2839 GCA_031429135.1 Novosphingobium sp.
CATCGGCAACGAGAAGCGGATGAAGCCGTAACCACCCATCTTGAGCAGCACACCCGCCAGCAGCACCGAACCAGCCGTCGGTGCCTGAACGTGGGCGTCGGGAAGCCAGGTGTGAACTGGCCACATCGGTACCTTCACTGCAAAGCTGGCAAAGAAGGCCAGCCACAGCCAGGTCTGTGCTTGCGGTTCGAAATTATATTCCATCAGCGTCGGGATGTCGGTCGTGCCCGCCACATTCGCCATCCACATCATGGCGATCAGCATCAGCACCGAGCCGAGCAGTGTGTAGAGGAAGAACTTGTAGCTGGCATAAATCCGGTTGGCCCCGCCCCACACGCCGATGATCAGGTACATCGGGATCAGGCCGGCCTCGAAGAAGATGTAGAACAGGAACAGATCCTGCGCGGTGAACACGCCGATGATCAGCACTTCCATCATCAGGAAGGCCGCCATGTATTCACCAACGCGCTTGTCGATCGATGTCCAGGAGGCGCCGATGCAGATCGGCATCAGAAACGTGGTGAGCGCGATCAGCATCAGGGCGATGCCATCGATGCCCAATTTCCAGGAAAAGCCATCGAATATCGCAGCGTTTTCAGTGAACTGCCACTGCGCGCCGCCGGGCTGGTACTGGTTCCACAACAGCATGCCGAGGGCAAAGTCGATCAGCGTGGCGACCAGTGCAATCTGGCGCGCAGTTTTTGCACCGCTGAACAGACAGGCCACTGTACCGGCCATCGGCACGAGCATCAGCAGCGAAAGGATAGGGAAATCACCCATTACAAAACCCCGTCCACCCTGAGCTTGTCGAAGGGCTGCTTTTTTCTTGCGGACCTAGCGCCCAGATCCAAGTGAAGAGCGATCCTTCGACAAGCTCAGAACAGTCGGCTCTGGGGGACAGATTGCACATCATCGCACCATCACCCAGCTGATCGCCCCGACAAGTCCGAGGAGCATGACCAGCGCGTAGCTGTAAAGATAACCCGACTGCACCTTCTGGGCGACGCGCGTTCCCTGCACCACCACCCATGCGGCACCATCCGGGCCGAAGCGATCAATGGTGCCCTCATCGCCCGCCTTCCACAACAGCCGGCCGAGCCAGAAGGCCGGACGCACGAACAGGAAGTTATAGAGCTCGTCGAAGTACCATTTGTTGTAGAAGAACTGATGCAGCACACCGAACTGTTCGACGAACAGCGCCGGGAACTTCGGATTGCGGATATAGGCATACCAGGCGATGCCAAAACCGGTGAGCATCACCGCGAACGGTGCCCATTTCACCCACAGCGGCACTTCATGCATTGCATGGAGCAAGTGCTCGCTGAAAACCAGACTGCCCTTCCAGAACTCGCCGTCGCCCGCACTGATGAATGTGTGATGGAATACGTAACCGGCAAATATGGCACCAAGCGAAAGCACGCCGAGCGGGATCAGCATCGACAGCGGGCTTTCGTGCGGGTGATAGCCCGCCGTGCCATCATCATGGGCGTGAGCGTGATCATGATGCGCATCATGCACCGCATGCTGCACATGCTCGGACTGCGACCAGCGCGCCTTGCCGTAAAAGGTGAGGAACATCAGGCGCCACGAATAGAAGCTGGTGAGCAGCGCGGCGGTGATGCCGCACCAGAAGGCAAAGCTGCCATAAGCGCCTGAGCTGGCATAGGCCGCCTCAAGCACCGAATCCTTTGAATAAAAGCCCGCGAAACCGAAGACACCCACAATGCCAACGCCGGTGATCGCCAGCGTTCCGGCCATCATCGCCCAGAAAGTCAGCGGTATCTGTTTCCGCAAGTTCCCATAATACCGCATGTCCTGCTCATGATGCATGGCATGAATTACTGAGCCAGCGCCAAGGAACAGCAGCGCCTTGAAGAAAGCGTGGGTGAACAAGTGGAACATCGCCGCGCCATAGGCACCGGAACCTGCGGCAAAGAACATGTAGCCGAGCTGCGAGCAGGTCGAATAAGCGATTACCCGCTTGATATCCCACTGGCAGGTGCCGATCGTGGCGGCGAACAGACAGGTTGCCGCACCGATGATGGTGACGAAGTTGAGTGCCGCTTGGCTTGTCTCGAACATCGGTGAGAGACGGCAAACCATGAAGACCCCGGCGGTGACCATGGTCGCTGCATGGATCAGTGCTGAAACCGGGGTCGGGCCTTCCATCGCGTCAGGCAGCCAGGTGTGCAGGCCAAGCTGCGCCGATTTACCCATCGCGCCGATGAACAGCAGCACACACAGGATCGTCATGGTATCCCAGCGCTGGCCAAGGAAGCTGATAGTGCTGCCAGCCATCGAGGGTGCAGCGGCGAGAATCTCGGGAATCGAAACCGTGCCGAACACCAGATAGGTGCCGAAAATCCCCAGCATGAAGCCAAGATCGCCCACCCGGTTGACCACAAACGCCTTGATCGCCGCCGCACAGGCGCTCGGCTTCTTGAACCAGAATCCGATCAGCAGGTACGACGCCAGCCCCACCCCTTCCCAGCCGAAGAACATCTGCACGAGGTTATCGGCGGTCACCAGCATCAGCATGGCGAAGGTAAACAGGCTGAGATAGGCGAAGAAGCGCGGCTGATCCGGATCTTCATCCATATAGCCCCATGAATAGAGGTGGACGAGCGCCGAGACGGTGGTGATCACCACCAGCATCACCGCAGTCAGCGCATCGACGCTCAGCGCCCAGTCAAAGCTGAGCGAGCCGGAATGGACCCATGTCAGCACCGGAATGACGCTTGCTTCCTGTGTTCCGCCGATGAAGCCGAGGAAGATCGGCCAGGACAGCGCGGCCGAAGCGAACAGCGCGCCAGTGGTCAGCGACTTGGCGACGGTATTG
>JANOYZ010000297.1:0-2206 GCA_031429135.1 Novosphingobium sp.
GATGGAACCAACGATCTTGTGACCCAGGCACAGCTTCTTGCTGCATTGGACAAACAAACAATCAAAATCGGCATCCTGGTGTCTGCCATCGTTGCACTGGCCTGTTCAGTCATGGGCGTGGTTATTTCATTCACGTGACTCGTTTTTCTGCCGCCTTCGCGCACGGCCCCGCCCTCGTCACCTTCATCACAGCGGGCGATACCTCGCCTGACGCCACGCCTGCCATCCTCGACGCGCTGGTCGCGGGCGGTGCCGACGTGATCGAGCTGGGGATGCCGTTCACCGATCCGATGGCCGATGGCCCGGCTATACAACAAGCGAATTTGCGCAGTCTTGCCGCTGGCACGCGCACCGCCGACATCTTCCGCTTGGCCGCAGACTTCCGCGCGCGGCATCCTGAAACACCGCTGGTGCTGATGGGCTATGCCAACCCGATGACGACGCGCGGGGGCGAATGGTTCGCCGCTGAGTGCCACAAGGCCGGAGTCGATGGCGTGATCTGCGTCGATATCCCGCCCGAAGAAGACCCCGAGCTTGGCCCGGCCCTGCGTGCAGTCGGCGTATCACTGATCCGCCTCGCCACGCCGACCAGCGATGCGACGCGGCTGCCAGTCATCCTCGAAGGCTCGTCAGGCTTCCTCTATTACGTCTCGGTCGCGGGCATCACCGGCAAGCAGCAAGCCGCACTCGGCGCGATCGAACAGGCGGTTGCGCGGCTGAAAGCAGCGACAGACATTCCGGTAGCCGTAGGTTTCGGCGTCCGCACGCCCGAACAAGCCGCCGCCATCGCCAAGCACGCTGACGGCGTGGTGGTCGGCTCGGCGCTGGTCGATCTGGTGGCGGAGCATGGCGTCAATGCTGCGGGGCCAGTGGAAGAACTGACCCGCGCTCTTGCCCAAGCGGTCCATTCCGCACGGTGAACATTAAGGCCAGCCTCAATCCCGTCTATGCTGAGCTTGTCGAAGCACTGTCCTTTTCTTCGTGCAGTAGTGCCGGCCTCAAGAACAAGGACGGTCCTTCGACAAGCTCAGGACGGTCGGATTTTGGGAAGATGAATTACAGCCAGCCCCCTCGTAATGACGAACAAGCCATAGTAAGGCCATCCCATGTCCTGGATCACCAAAGTCCGCAATTCGCTCTCGCGCGTCACCAAGCGCGACACGCCGGATAATCTGTGGATCAAATGCCCTTCGTGCAGCGAGATGCTGTTCACCAAGGAATATGAGGAAAACCTGAGCGTCTGCCCGCGCTGCGAGCATCATGGCCGCATCGGCGCCGATGCCCGCATGGCGCAGCTGCTTGATCCCGGGTTTACGATCTTGCCATCACCCAAGGTAGCCGAAGACCCGCTGAAATTCCGCGACAGCAAGAAATACCCTGACCGCCTCAAAGCCGCCCGCGCCGCTACTCCGCATCCTGATGCCCTGACCAATGCGGCCGGCAAGATCGCGGGGCAGAAAGTCGTCCTCGGTGTGCAGGACTTCGCCTTCATGGGCGGATCGATGGGCATGGCCGTGGGCGAGGCTTTCGTCACCGGGGCCGAACGTGCAATTCTGGACAAATGCGCTTATGTGATCTGCACCGCTGCTGGCGGCGCGCGAATGCAGGAGGGCATTCTCTCCCTGATGCAGATGCCCAAAACCACGGTTGCGGTTCGGCGGCTGAAGGCGGCGGGGCTGCCCTATATCGTGGTGCTGACCGATCCAACTACTGGTGGCGTCACCGCAAGCTACGCCATGCTGGGTGACATTCACGTTGCCGAGCCAGGCTGCCTGATCGGTTTCGCCGGACAACGCGTGATCAGGGACACCATTCGCGAAAAACTGCCCGAAGGCTTCCAGCGCGCCGAATATCTGTTTCAGCACGGCATGGTGGACATGGTGGTGCCGCGAAATGAGCTGCGCGACAGGCTGGCGATGCTGCTGGGCTATCTGGCTCCTGCGAAGGCGGCGTGACAACACCCGGTGAAGGATTTCGCCACCTCTGATTCGCCAGCCGTTCAGGCCCAGCTAGACCGGCTGGCCAAACTCTCGCTTCCGCAAGGGCGCTTCGGGCTGGAGACAATCCGCGAACTGCTGGCGCGGCTTGGCAATCCGCAAAGCGCGATCCCGCCCGCCTTCCATGTGGCGGGCACCAACGGCAAAGGCTCGACCTGCGCTTACCTCACCGCGATTCTCGAAGCGCAGGGATACCGCGTCCACTCGGC
>JANOYZ010000298.1:0-16232 GCA_031429135.1 Novosphingobium sp.
GTGCCTCGAAACCAGAGGAACATGGTGAAGTAGAGCCGGAAAAAGGCGCACATGGCGGGCGACTGGTCAAACAAGACAACTTCTCCGCCGAAGTTACGATCTTCGAGGATGGGCAGGAACCCCAGTTCCGCATCTATCCGATGCTGGACGGCAAGCCGGTTGATCCCAAAAATGTGCAACTGACGATGATCCTCAAACGGCTCGGCGGTGAGGTCAATCGCTTCGCCTTCAGGCCGGAGAAAGACTATCTCGCCGGGCAGGGTGTTGTCGCAGAACCGCACAGCTTCGATGTCGAACTGGTCGCAGTTTCCGGTGGCAAACAGTATGTTGCGCGCTGGTCCAGCCCCGAAGGCCGTACCCGCATCACCGCCGCTGCCGCCAAGGCTGGCGGAATCGTGATTGCCACTGTCGGTCCCGCCACCATTGGTGAGACGCGGGAGCTGTTCGGCACCGTCCAGCTGGCAACCACGGCGCGCTCTGAAATCCGGGGGCAGTTTCCCGGACGCATCGTCAGCGTTTCGAAGAATGTTGGTGATTATGTCCGGCGCGGCGAATTGCTGGCGCGGATAGAATCCAGCGAGAGTCTGCAAACCTATCCGGTTTATTCGACGGCTAGTGGCGTGATTGCCGAACGCAATGGCAATCCCGGCGATGTCACCTTTGATCGCGCGCTCTATGTTATCACCGATCCGGCGCAGACGACGGTGGTGTTCAACATTTTTCCCAAGGATCTCGGCGCGATTCAGCCCGGTCAATCGGTACTGATCGAGGCGCTCGATGGCACGGCCATCGCCCGGACACAGCTTGGCGACTATCTCCCCGAGGGCAATGCCGAGGCTGGAACCGCGCTGATGCGGGCTGCTGTCCTCAATCGAGGTGGCCGCCTGCGCGCAGGCATGTCACTGCGCGGCAAGGTGGTGGTGGGCACCGTGCAAGTGCCACTGGCGGTGCGCACCGAGGCCTTACAGACATTTCGCGATTTCACCGTCGTCTTCGCCAATTACGGTGAGAACTACGAGGTGCGGATGGTCCAGCTGGGGCGGCGCAGTCCTGAATGGACCGAAGTTATCTCGGGCATCGCTCCCGGCACGCCCTATGCGGCCAAAGGCTCCTTCCTTATTCGCGCCGACATCGAAAAGTCCGGCGCGAGCCATGATCATTGAGCGGGAGAGATAGCGTCATGCTTGCCCGCATCATCGGCTTTTCCATCCGCCAGCGCTGGTTCGTACTCGCCGTTGCCGTGCTGCTCTGCGCACTCGGCGTGTGGAGCGCGACCAGACTGCCCATCGACGCCGTGCCAGACATCACCAATGTCCAGGTGCAGATCAACACCGAGGCCGAAGGCTTCTCGCCGCTCGAATCCGAGCAGCGCATCACCTTCCCGATCGAAACGGCCATCGCCGGTTTGCCCAAGCTGTCCTATACCCGCTCGGTCTCGCGCTATGGTCTGAGCCAGGTGACCGTTGTGTTCGAGGACGGCACCGACATCTATTTCGCGCGCCAGCTGGTCAACGAGCGTATCCAGGTAGCCAAATCGCAATTGCCCCCCGGAATAGAGCCGCAGATGGGACCGATCTCGACCGGGCTTGGCGAGATATTCATGTATGCGATTGAGCCGAAACCCGGCGCGCGCAAGCCCGATGGCAGCGAATGGACGCCAACCGATCTGCGCACATTGAGCGACTGGGTGGTCCGACCGCAGATGCGGACGATCCCTGGCGTCGCCGAAGTGAATACCGTGGGCGGCTATGCGCGGCAGTATCATGTCACGCCCAATCCGTCGCAGTTGGCGGCATTGAAGCTTTCGCTGAATGACGTGGTAGAGGCACTGGAACGCAACAATGCCAATCGCGGCGCGGGCTATGTCGAACGGGCGGGCGAACAGATTTTGATCCGCGTTCCGGGGCAAGTGGCGGGCGAAGCGGACTTGTCGCAGATCATAGTCGCGACCCGTGGCGGCGTACCGATCCGCATTGGCGATGTTGCCGAAGTAGTAATCGGCTCGGAGCTGCGCACTGGTGCTGCGACCGAGAACGGCAAGGAGATCGTGCTGGGTACGGTTTCGATGCTGATTGGCGAGAACCCGCGCCTCGTTTCCCAGGCAGCCAAAGCGCGGCTTGAACAGGCCACCGCTTCACTGCCGGCAGGCGTCATCGCGCACCCGCTCTATGATCGGACCGAACTGGTCGACCGGACGATTTCGACTGTGCAGAAGAACCTCGCCGAAGGGGCGCTTCTGGTCATTGTTGTCCTGTTCCTGCTGCTCGGTAATTTCAGGGCGGCCCTGATCACGGCAGCGGTCATCCCTATCGCCATGCTGATGACGCTGACCGGAATGGCGCGCGGCGGGGTTTCGGCCAATCTGATGAGCCTTGGCGCATTGGACTTCGGCCTGATCGTAGATGGCGCGGTGATCATCGTCGAGAATTGTCTGCGGCGGCTTGGCGAAGCGCAGCACCGCATGGGCCGCCTGCTTGATCGCGATGAGCGCTTCGACCTGGTCGCCAAGGCCAGTGCCGAAGTGATGCGGCCCAGCATCTTCGGGATCATCATCATCACCGTGGTCTATCTGCCGATTTTCGCGCTGTCGGGGATTGAGGGCAAGACCTTCCACCCGATGGCGATCACTGTCGTTATCGCGCTGACAGCCGCACTGCTGCTGTCACTTACCTTTGTTCCTGCTGCCATTGCCATGTTCGTGACCGGTAAGGTCGAGGAGGAGGAAAACCGGGTGATGCGCTGGCTCGGTAATCGCTATGCGCCGATGCTCGACTGGACGATGCGTAACTCCAAGGCAGCGATAGCAGGTGCCTTGGTGCTGATTGCGCTGAGCGGTTATGGCGCAACCCGTTTGGGTTCGGAGTTCATCCCCAATCTCGATGAAGGCGATATCGCCATGCATGCCTTGCGCATTCCGGGCACCAGCCTGAGCCAGGCTATCAGTATGCAGGAATCCCTGGAGAAGCGCATCCGGCAGTTTCCTGAGGTGGAGCGGGTATTCGCCAAAATCGGTACGGCTGACATCGCCACCGATCCCATGCCGCCATCGGTTGCCGACAATTTCATCATCCTCAAAGACAGGTCGCAGTGGCTCGAACCACGCAAACCGCGCGAGCAGCTGGTTGACGAACTCAACCAGGCAGTGAGTGAAATCCCCGGCAACAATTACGAGTTCACTCAGCCCGTACAGATGCGGATGAACGAGCTGATCGCCGGTGTGCGTGCCGATGTTGCGATCAAGCTGTTCGGCGATGATCTTGATCAACTGCTGAAAAGCGGCGGCGTGATCGAGGATATCGCGGCACAAATTCCGGGCGCTGAGGACGTCAAGATCGAGCAGGTGAGCGGGCTGCCGATGCTGTCCATCATTCCGCGCCGCAAGATGCTGGCGCGCTATGGTATCAATGTCACCGATGTGCAGGATGCAGTCGCCACTGCCACAGGTGGCCGCGAAGCTGGCGAGGTGTTCGAGGGCGACCGGCGCTTTGCTGTCGTCGTCCGACTGCCGGAAGCCCTGCGGAGCAATCTTGACGCGCTCGGGCAATTGCCGGTGGCCTTGGCGAGTGGTGGATCGGTGCCACTGGCGCAAGTGGCTGACATTTCGCTCGCCACCGGGCCCAATCAGATCAGCCGCGAGAACGGCAAGCGCCGGGCAGTGATCACCGCAAATGTGCGCGGGCGGGATCTAGGCTCATTTGTCGCTGAACTGCGTGAAAAAGTCAGCGCCGGGGTTGCTCTGCCCGATGGCTATTACGTCGAATATGGCGGGACATTCGAGCAACTCCAGTCCGCTGCAACCCGGCTGCAGATCGTCGTTCCGTTAGCTCTGCTGCTGATCTTCGGCCTGCTGTTCACCCTGTTCGGATCGGGCAAGGACGCGGCCATCGTCTTTTCCGGCGTACCGCTGGCCCTGACCGGTGGGGTAGCGGCACTCGCGCTTCGGGGGATTCCCTTGTCAATCTCGGCAGGTATCGGCTTCATCGCCCTGTCGGGTGTCGCCGTGCTCAATGGTGTGGTCATGCTCTCGTTCATCAAGGACTTGCGTCAACGCGGGCTGGAGCTTGCCGAAGCCGTGCGCGAGGGTGCGATCACCAGACTGCGACCGGTGATGATGACCGCACTGGTGGCATCACTGGGCTTCGTGCCCATGGCATTTAATGTCGGCGCGGGTTCGGAGGTGCAAAGGCCGCTGGCGACAGTCGTCATTGGTGGCATCATATCGTCCACCTTCCTGACCTTGCTGTTGCTCCCGGCACTTTACCGCCTTGTGCATGGGCGCACAGCGCCGAACGGCGAGGCTTAGAGCGTGATGCGATTAAGTGGAAACCGGTTTTTCGCATCACGCTCTAATTTGACGTCAGCGGGCTTGCGTGGAATCATGAGACTCTCTTCATTGTTCACAGATCAGGCTTTTCCCTTAGCCGCCGGATAAGTTGAAGTTCCCCGGAATGTTCGATCATGCGCTGATGATCGAATCGCCTTCTCCCGGATTTGCGCACCCGATGGGCAGGCGAAGCACAAGCCGCCTGCGCCTGCGATTGCCAGCTCAATTAATTACGTTGAAAGGCACTTACTCTGCCGTACTCATAGATCTCTCCTCTTCTGGTGGAAGAGTGGTCACTGCCTGCCCGCCCAAGCCAGGGACCGAGGCACTATTGAAATGGGGTGATTTTGAAGGGTTTGGCAATGTCGTGTGGGCCGGACCAGACAGACTAGGCCTGAATTTCTTTGAGCCAATCACCGAAAAAATGCTTATGGCAACGCGCGATCTTGACGATGTGTCTCATCTCCCGCCCGAATGGGAAATTAATCGCGCTGCAGCACGCCAATGGGTTTCAGGTCAATAAACTGCCCATCATCGGCTTGCGTTGCCTGGTGACCCCTACGGGAATCGAACCCGTGTTTCAGCCGTGAGAGGGCCGCGTCCTAACCGCTAGACGAAGGGGCCTGAGGCTTGCTGATGTTCCCCTCCGCTGGCGGAGAGATGGTGACCCCAACGGGAATCGAACCCGTGTTTCAGCCGTGAAAGGGCCGCGTCCTAACCGCTAGACGATGGGGCCAGATCAGCTTGCGCTACTGGCAATCTTATCCGGCTCTCACCGAAGTCAGGGCCGCGCAATTAGGGGGAGAGGCGGCATGGGTCAAGCCCTGTGTTTGCTACCCGGCATCAGTCAGCCCAGGCGGCGTCTTCCAGATGTAATTCGGCTTGCGGACGGCTGGCCCAGTCATCAATTTTCGCCCGGCCGACCAGCCACAGTTTCTTGTCTTTGGCACCATGCAGCAAGGCCTGCCCCATATCGCTTGTGCCTGCGCGAAAGGCGATGGCCTTGAAGCTGCCGCCATCATCGCCGCGCGCAATCAGCCGGACGTGATCGGTGCCAACGATATCGGCCTTGACCAGACGCACTGGCCCGACCGCCACTTTCGGAGCTGGCCAGCCCATGCCAAACGGCCCGGCGCTCTCCATCGCGACGACCAGCTCAGGTGTCAGGCCGCGCGGGGCGATGCTCAGGTCTATCGCCAGGCTCTTGCCCGCCATGGCTAAAAGCACCTCTGCCCCCAGCCGTTCATCGAGCCAGTCGGCCAATGCTGAAAGCTGATCGGGCGCAATCGTCAGCCCGGCGGCCATGGCGTGTCCGCCACCGGCAATCAGCAGGCCTTTGTCTTTGGCAGCAATGATCGCGGCCCCCAGATCGACCCCGGTGATAGAGCGGCCCGAGCCTTTGCCATTGCCGTGCTCATCGGCATCCAGCGCGATCACGAGCGTCGGCTTTCCGGTCTTTTCCTTGATACGACCGGCGACGATGCCGATCACGCCGGGATGCCAGCCAGCCCCCGCCAGCACCATCACCGCGCGATTGTGCTGGCCGGCGATCTGGCTCTCGGCGGCTTCCTGAACTACCGATTCAATCCCGCGCCGCTCTTCATTGAGTGCCGAAAGCTGCGTGGCGATGGCGCGGGCCTCATCCGCATCTTCGGTGGTGAGCAGCCGCACACCAAGCGTCGATTCGCCGACACGGCCACCGGCATTGACCCGCGGCCCGAGCGCAAAGCCCAGATCGCTGCAACTGGGTGCACGGGATAGCCTGCTGGCGTCGATCAGGGCTGCCATGCCGATGTTCTCGCGTCGCGCCATGACTTTTAGCCCTTGCGCCACCATTGCCCGGTTGAGCCCATGCAGCGCGGCGACATCAGCCACCGTGCCCAGGGCAACCAGATCGAGCAGCGAAAACAGATCAGGCTCCTTGCGGTTTTTGAAAAATCCGCGCTCACGCAGCACGCGCACTGTCGCCACCGCCAGCAGAAAGGCGACGCCAACTGCGGCCAGGTGGCCATGGGCTGCGGCAAGATCATTCTCATCAAGCCGGTTGGGGTTCACCAGTGCCAGAGCTCTGGGCAATTCGGCGGAACATTTGTGATGATCGACGACGATGACATCAACCCCGGCATCGCTCGCCATAGCCAGCGCCTCATGTGCCATGGCGCCGCAATCGACGGTGACGATCAGGCTGCTGCCACCCTGTCCGATGCGCATCAGCGCCTCTCCTGATGGGCCATAGCCTTCGAGCAGGCGATCAGGGATGTAATAGCGCGCCTCAAGCCCAAGATCACGCAGCAAGCGGATCAGCAAGGCTGCGCTGGTGGCACCATCAACGTCGTAATCACCATAGACGGTGACCGTCTCATTGCCGAACACCGCCTGGACAAGCCGTTCGGCGGCAACATCCATGTCACGAAATTCCGAAGGGTCGGGCAGGAAGGCGCGCAGCGACGGTGTGCGATGCCGCTCAAGATCATCGCGCGGCACCCCTCTGGCGAGCAGCAACTGCGCCACCAGATCATCGCTCAGGCCATCACGCATATCCATATTTCCGGCACGCCAGCGCCATGATTTGCCCGATAGCGAGCAGTCTATTCCAAAAAGCGATGAAGTCTGAGATGTCATACCCGGTGGCTAGACAATCGCCGGGTGCGCGGGAAGGGGCGTTCGGCCAAAAAAACCGACTTTCGCAAACACCATGTCGGGAATTGACAATCATCGACAACAGGTTTGTTCTCTGGTTGGACTGCACAAGGAAGGACTCGGCAATGAATGCGCGTCATTTTTCCTGCGCCGCACTGGGGTTAGCCGGTGTCGCGACACTGATTTCACTGCCACTGCTTGCCCAGAGCAAGCCCGCAAGCGGGCCTGTGGCGCGCTATGACATGCGGGTGGGTACCGTCACCGGTGCCGGCGCGCTGGGCCGCGGCATGGGCGGCGCGATGAGCATGATGATGGGCGGCGGCGGTAATAATGTGCAGCACGAACTTTACCTGCGCCTCGGATCGTCGCAGCCCTCTGCCAAGGACGCACCCAAGGCCGATCATTTTATGCCGCCGGTGGCGAAACTTGGAAAATCGGTGCCTTTGCTGACCCCGCAGATAGAAAAGACCATTGACGAAATGCCGATGGGAGAAAAACCCAAGGGCCGCATGCTGATCTTCTGGGGCTGCGGTGAACACGCGGCCAAGGGGCAGCCAGTTGTGCTGGATTTCGCCAAGCTTGCAGCCGGGCAAATGCCTGCGGGCATGTGGAGCAGCACCGTTTTGCGTGATTGGGGGCCAACGCTGGTCAACAGCAAGAGCTTCGGTCGCTGGCCCAATGAAGACACCTTGGGCGGCAACAAAGCCATCAAAGGCGATTCCTCGCTGATTGGTGCGCACCGGATCGCGGGCAATTATTCACCCGAAATCGCCTTTTCGCTCACCAGGGATTACATGAGCCCGCTCAGCGTTTCGAGCGGCTCGACACCGGGAGGCGGTTCGCTGCTGCGCTGGAACGCAGTGGGCGGCGCGACTGGCTTTTACGCAACGCTGTTTGGCGGAAAGGGCGGCCCCGGTGGCGGCATGGGCGATATGGTAATGTGGTCCAGCAGCGCCTCTCGCCAGTTTGGTGGTGGTTTGAGTGACTGGATTTCGCCAGCTCAAGTAGGTACGCTGGTTGGCAACAGGACGGTGATGCCCGCTTCGCAAACCACTTGCATCGTGCCGGCCGAGGTTCGCGCCGCCACGGAGTTTCGCTTCGGAATGCTGACGGCCTTTGGGCCTGAGGAAAACTTTGCGTTCCCCGCAAAGCCAGCCGACCCTAAACTGGCCTGGAACCTGCAGTGGACAGCCCGCATTCGCCACCGCTCGACCACCAGCTGGATGGACATGCCGGGGATGCCATCAGGAGATTATGGCCAGGACCAGAGGCAGGGTCAAAATCCGGCTAATCCCCAGCCGCGACCAAACTGTCGTCCCAAGGGGCTTGGTGGCATGATGGGCGGTGTATTTGGCGGCGGGTCTGGCTGTTAACCGGCAAGTCGCCATCGTCTGGCACAGCCGCACCGGCGCAAGCGAGGCGATGGCAAGGGCTGCCGCCGAGGGGGCGGGGGGCAGCGCCCTGCTGGTTCCTGCGGGGGAATGCTCGCCCGAAATACTGCGCGGTGCTGGTGCCTATCTGTTTGTCTGCCCTGAGAATCTCGGATCGCTCAGCGGCACAATGAAGGAGCTGTTTGACCGCTGCTATTACCCGTTACTCGGCCAGATAGAAGGGCGCGCTTACGCCACGGCCATCGCCGCAGGATCGGCTGGGCTGGGCGCGGAAGCACAGATTGATCGCATCGTTACCGGCTGGAGATTGCGCCGCGTAGCCCCATCGCTGATCGTCAATCTCGATGCCCAGACACCTGTGGCCATTGCCATGCCTAAGCACTTGACACAGGCTGCGCTTGCACCATGCATAAATCTGGGCAAAGCTCTGGCTGAAGGTATTAATTTAGGTGTCTTCTGAGAGATACATCCAAAACAGGCATATCTTCCTTGCAGGGACTCGACGCCGTTGGAAAATCAGACGAATTTGTTGGGCGAGACCATGACCGGAACTGGGGGGGCAAATCCGTTTGCCGATGATGTGATCAACAAGACAGGATCAATTTCCACCGCTGTATCGCTGCACTTCGCACCGGGCCACAGACCTGATGCCGCTGACGTTTCGCGCGTTGCTTCGCTCCCGGCTGAGAATACCACATTTTCCGTGAGCCACCGGCCGAAAGCTGATGAAGGCTGGCTGGAAATTCTCGCGATGGGCCTCACATACGACATTTCTGGTCTCGCGCCTGGCGTGCCCGCAGCCAGTGCCCACGTTGAGCATCTGTTTGGTCTCGATGCTTCAGTCCTTGATCCGCCGGCTGAAGCTCTGCGTCTGGTGCCGGGGCCGCATCTTGTCGCGGGCAGCACACTGCTGCCGGTAGTGCGGATACTGGCAGGGCTTGGCGCTGAACTGGCCCGGCTTCCCGGCTTGCTCGCCATCGGCTGGGAACCGGCGCGTAGCCTGATGGCTCCAGCCTATTTCATGAGCTCGGTGCGGGCTTGGCTGTCCGGCGGGGTCTTTCCCTCGCTGGGTTTGACTGCGCTTTCGCGCGGTGATGACAATGTCATGCAAAGCGAGGGACTAAAGCTGTTTACCGGTTTTGAAATCTTGCTGGAGCCCATCGCAGGCGAAAAAGCTCAGGATGCGGCCAAGCTGGCCAGCCGGGTAATCAATCAGATAGTACAGGCGGGAGTGGCGGAAGTCAGCAGCATTCAGGATGCGCAGGGACGCCAGCTCACCGTCGAATTCACCGCCGAGCGGAGCCAGCTTCGCGTATGGCGAAAGGGCTGACTGGCGGCGGCGCTCCTGGTAATCTGTTCTTTCCGAAAAACAGTTACGAGACTGACTGGTCCGCCCTTTCCATTCTTTCCATCAGGCCTGCCTCGCCGGATCGCCGCCTACCGGTTTTGTCCTTTCGGGCGGTCAACCGGCAAGGTGCCCCAGGCTATGATCCGGGGCTGCAACGCCACCACATCCTGCCTAAGCAACTCGTCAGCCAGACCTGCTTTTCTCGCCTGTTCGAGCATATCGGACGGAAACAAATTGGCTTTGATGATTTTCGGCGCAATGGCTTGCTGCTGCCAGCTGATGACCGGACCGCGCGTGTCATGGGGCTGCCACTGCATCGCGGGCCGCACCAGGATTACAACCGGCTGGTGATCGCCCGTGTTGGACAGATCGAAGCGCACTGGGCCAATGCGCGCGCAGACGATCCAGATCGCGCCGGGATCGAAGCATTATTCCGGCTGCAACTCCTGCAACAAGCTCTGCGCAAGCGTTTGCTCGATCCGCGCGGGCGGCCAGTATCATTGAACCGCAGCGATCCAGCTCACCGGGAGGCCGAGTTTTATGAACTGGATGCCATGGCAGAATTGCTGTGGGCGGATAGCGCAGTCAGTCAGTCAGTGAAGGGTGCCGTTTTATCCGCCAGCTCTGACTTCGCCGCCTGATATTCCGCCGCCAGACGATCAACCCGATCTGCGACAGATTCCAGTTTATGCACCGCGCCAATCCCCTGACCGCAGCCCCAGATATCCTTCCAGGCCTTGGCTTCGCTGTTGCCGCCCGATCCGAAGTTCATCTGGTTGGGATTGCTTTCGTCAAGATTATCGGGATCAAGCCCGGCATTGACGATTGATGGGCGCAGATAATTACCATGAATCCCAGTGAACAGGTTGGTGTAAACAATGTCATCGGCCGTGCCATCAACGATGGCTTTCTTATAATTCTCGGCGGCATTTGCCTCAATTGTGGCAATCCATGGGCTGCCAATATAGGCAAAATCAGCGCCCAATGCTTGCGCCGCGAGGATCGAGCGACCGCAGGCGATGGCACCTGATAATGCCACCAGCCCGGTGAACCACTCGCGGATTTCCTGCATCAGGGCAAATGGCGAGAGCGTTCCGGCATGGCCGCCCGCTCCGGTTGCTACTGGAATCAGCCCGTCAGCACCCTTTTCGATGGCCTTGCGGGCGAAGCGATCGGTGATGACATCGTGCAGAACAATCCCGCCCCAGCCATGCACCGCCTCATTCACATCGACGCGCGCGCCGAGCGAGGTAATTACCAGTGGCACTGCCCATTTGCGGCAGGCTTCCATATCCTGTTCAAGCCGGTTGTTGGTTTTGTGGACGATATGGTTGACGCCATAAGGTGCCGCCGGGCGATCCGGATTATCGCGGTTATGCGCCGCCAGCTCCTCGGTGATCTGGTGCAGCCATTCATCGAGCTGGCTGGCCGGGCGGGCATTGAGGCCAGGAAACGTTCCGACAATCCCTGCCTTGCACTGGGCGATGACCAGCTCCGGGCCGGAAATAATGAACATGGGCGAGCCGATTACGGGCAGTCGCAGGCGATCGAATGGGGTGGGTAAGCTCATGGGAGTGTGCGATAGACATGGTCAGGAGTGCTGTCGAGAGAGCAGTCACGCCTGCGTGCCCAGTTGTAATCGCTATGGCGATCAGCGTGATCCCGAAGCCCGACCGGCTGTGCATGTGTTCAAATGACATTGCCTTTGTTTCTGCCTTGCCCGATGACATCACCAGCAAAATTGCGGAGACCCTGAAAGATGAGCACCCCGACCCTCGATTGCTCCGATCTCGATAACTACATCGGCAAGCCAATGCAGCCGGCGCGCATGGTCGAAGCCGTGGCCAACACCGATATCCGGCGCTGGGCCCAGGCGATGCATTATCCCAACCGGCTGCACTATGATGGGGCCTATGCGCTGGAAAGCCGTTTCGGCCAGCTGATCGCCCCGCAGAGCTTCCCGGTGACGATGGATGACGGCCATGGCTCGGCCCCTTCGTGCATCGGCCTGATCCCCAATTCGCACATGTTGTTCGGCGGTGATGAATGGTGGTTCTATGGCCCGCGCATTGTTGCTGGAGACCGGATCTGGAACGAGCGTATCCCGTTCGACTATGCCGTCAAGGAAACCAAGTTCGCTGGCCCGACCTGCTTTCAGCGCGGCGACAATTTCTATTACAACCAGCACGGCGACCTGATCGCCAAGCAGCGCTCGACCTCGATCCGTTACAATCAGGCTGCTGGCGAAGAAAGCATGTCGGGCGATCAATCTGGTGCCGACGATCCGGTGTGGACTGACGATGAGCTGGAATCGCTGGAAGACCGCAAGTTCAAGTGGATTGAAATGCTCCATGAACTTGGCCACAAACCGCGCTACTGGGACTCTGTCTCCGTGGGTGACGAGCTGCCCGAGCGTGTATTTGGCCCGCATTCGATTGTCAGTTTTGCCACCGAATGGCGTTCTTACACCTTCACCCAGTGGGGCGGAGCGCACCGCCGGACCGATCTCGATATGGCTGAGCTGGGCTTTACCGGTCCGATGGCCGGGCCGGAGCAGGATCCAACCATCGAACGCATCAACCCCGAGCAGACCGACGGTGCCTATATCGGCCCGTCACGCGGGCATCTGTTCCCGCGCTGGGCGCGCTTTATCGGTATGCCGCGCGGCTATGGCTATGGCGCTTCGATGGGAGCCTGGATCAGTGATTACTTCGGCGGCTGGGCAGGTGAGTGGGGCATGGTGCGCCATTCAAACTGCAATTATCGCAGCCCGGCGCTGACCGGTGATATCACCATTCAGACCGGCAAGATCACCGACAAGATGATCGAAGACGGTCGCCATCTGGTTCAGGTCGAAATGCGGATGACCAATCAGACGGGCGCGGTTCTGGCGACGGCCAAGGCGGAAATCGAACTGCCGAAGCTGCCTGATTGAGCGCGGCAGGAGTATAGCAATGGCCACGCGGACTCTCGATTGTTCGGATATCGACCAGTACCTGGGCAAACCGTGCGATTCATCGCCGATACGAGAGGCTATTGCCAATAATGACATCCGGCGTTGGACACATGCCATGCATTACCCCAACCTGCTGCATTACGATCCTGACTATGCGGCGGCGAGCCAGTGGGGCAAACTGGTTGCTCCGCAAAGCTTTGCCATTGCTACCGACGACGGCCACGGTGCGGTTCCTGCCTGTGTCGGCTGCATCCCCAATTCGCACCTGCTGTTCGGCGGCGACGAATGGTGGTTCCATGGCCCGCGTGTTTCAGCAGGGGACTTCGTGTATAACGAGCGGATTCCCTTCGACTATGTCGTGAAAGACACCAAGTTCGCCGGGCCGACCTGCTTCCAGCGTGGCGACAACAATTACACCAACCAGCATGGCGAACCGATCGCCAAGCAGCGCTCCACCGCGATCCGTTATTCCGCCCATGCTGGCGGAGAGGCAACCAATGCCGACGAAGCCGAAGATCCGGTGTGGACACCGGAAGAGCTGGAATCACTGGAGGACCGCAAGTTCACCTGGATCCAGATGCTCCACGATCTTGGCCATAAGCAGCGTTGGTGGGATGATGTGAACATTGGTGACGAATTGCCCGAACGCGTGTTTGGCATCCATTCAATCGCCAGCTTCACCACTGAATGGCGCGCCTTTCTGGTCAACACCTGGGGGACGATGGACCTGCGCAAGCAAGACTTGCTTGCCGTGGGATTCACGCCGGAAATGGCAGGTCTCGAAAATGATCCTGACATGCAGCTGATCAATCCTGAGCTGACCGACGGCGCCTATATTGGCCCCTCACGCGGGCATCTGTTTCCGGCCTGGGCGCGCCGCATCGGCATGCCGCGTGGCTATGGCTATGGTGCCTCGATGGGGGCATGGATTACCGACTATCTGGCAGGCTGGGCCGGAGAATGGGGCCAGGTTCGCCATTCAAACTGCAATTACCGCAGCCCGGCACTGACCGGCGATATTACCGTGCAGAGCGGCAAAGTGATCGACAAGTTCATCGACAATCAGGGCTGCCACATGGTCCAGATCGACAGCCGGATGCAGACCCAGACCGGCGCGACCATGGCAACGTCTAAGGCTGAAGTCGAATTGCCGAAGAAGCAGGCTTAGCCTTCATTACTATAGCGCGTTGGCCGCACTGAGAACGGCGCGCACGCTGGCGGTGGCGACGTCTTCATCGATGCCAACACCCCAGATCGTCTGGCCTGCGGGGGTGACGCATTCGACAAAGGCCGCAGCGCGCGCATCTGAACCGGCACCCATCGCATGCTCGGTATAATCGCGGACATCGACGATTACGCCAAAGGTCTCCCTCAGCGTGGCAACGACCGAGGAAATCAGGCCATTGCCGCGGCCAGAGACGGATTGAGCTTTGCCATCGACACCAATCTTGCCCGCGAAGATGCGCGTGCCATCAGCGCCTCGGGTTTCCTCGTAATCGAGCAGTTGGAAGTGCTGGGGATCATTCACCCGATAGACGCGCTGGAATACATCCCAGATATCATCGGCATAGAGCTCCCGTCCGGATTCGTCCGCCAGTTCCTGCACATGGCGGCTAAAATCAGCCTGCATCCGCTTGGGCAGCTTGAGCCCCTGATCCTGCTCCAGCACCCAGGCAAAGCCGCCCTTGCCGGATTGCGAATTGACCCGGATTACCGCTTCATAACTGCGCCCCAAATCAGCCGGATCAATCGGCAGGTAAGGCACCGACCACATCAGGTCATTGCGGGTTTCCTGCGCCGCGAAGCCCTTTTTGATGGCATCCTGATGGCTGCCGGAAAAGGCGGTGAACACCAGCTCTCCGCCATAGGGATGGCGCTCGGGAACCTTAAGCTGGTTGCAATATTCGACTGTCTGGATGACTTCATCGATATCCGAGAAATCCAGTTCAGGATCGACGCCTTGGGTGTAGAGGTTGAGTGCAATGGTCACCAGACAGCAATTGCCGGTGCGCTCGCCATTGCCGAACAGGCAGCCTTCAACCCGGTCAGCGCCGGCCATCAGGCCAAGTTCCGCCGCAGCAACGCCGGTGCCGCGATCATTGTGGGTGTGGAGCGAAATCACCGCGTTTTCACGATTTGGCAGGTTGCGGCAGAAATACTCAATCTGGTCGGCGTAGATATTGGGCGTCGCCGCCTCAACCGTGGCGGGCAGGTTGAGGATGATCGGGTGCTCAGGCGTGGGAGCCAGCACCTGCATTACTGCCTCGCAGCATTGAATCGAGAAATCGAGTTCAGCGGTGGAGAAGGTTTCCGGGCTGTATTCAAAATGCCAGTCAGTTTGCGGAAAACGCGCGGCCTGATCGCGCAGATACTTTGCACCGCCAACGGCGATATCCCTGATCTCAGACTTTCCCAGACCGAACACCACCTGCCGCCATAAGGGTGAGACGGCGTTGTAAACGTGGACGATGGCAGCATGAGCCCCGGCGACGCTCTCAAACGAGGTCTTGATCAGGTCCTCGCGTGACTGGGTCAGCACCTGAATCAGCACGTCATCGGGGACATGATCACCATCAACCAGCCCGCGAATGAAATCGAACTCTGTCGCCCCGGCGCTGGGGAAACCAACCTCGATCTCTTTGAGGCCAAGCTTGATCAGCAGATCGAAGAAGCGGCGTTTTTTTTCTGCGCCCATCGGGTCGATCAGCGATTGATTGCCATCGCGCAGATCGGTCGAAAGCCAGCGCGGTGCCTTGGTGATGGTACGGCTTGGCCAGAGCCGATCAGGCAGGCTGATCTGCGGGAAAGGTCGGTACTTGACCGAAGGGTCTTTGAGCATGGTCATGGTGTGTCTCGAATGGCTTGGCTGCGACTTTGGGGCGGTGTCAGTTCCCTTGAGCGCCACGCGCACCGGAATATCCGACGCGCCGGTTCACGCCCAAGGGCGGATAAGTCGCAGGAGAAGGCCAAGCTGGTTCGACATACGGGAAGCTATGGGCAAGGGCAGGGCGCATGTAAAGTGCCTATTCCCCCTCTGGTCCTTCGCAGCGCAGGAAGAAACGATCCAGCGGCCCCCATGGCAACATCCAGAATAGGGCAACCAGACCGGCAAGGCTCACGCCGATCACCGGCGCGTAAAGACTGATCGGGAGTGCCAGAGCATAGATTATCACAGCCGCGATACCCTTGCGCGAGGTTGCACGATAATAGGTTTGCGAGGCCACGCTTTGAGAGCCGGTGCGGCGGATCACCGATTCGAGCCAGTAATAAGCCAGCGCAGGTAGCAGCAAGGTAAAATTATAGAGAAATGCCGCCTCGCTGCTCGCCAGATGCCGTCCCAGATAGGCGGTTGAAAATGGCACCAGAGACAGGGTGAACAAAAGGGCGATGTTGGACCACAGCAAGCGGTTGCTCACCTTTGTGGCATGACTGAACAATCGGTGATGGTTCACCCAGTAAATTGCCACATAGGCATAGCTTAGCACATAGGCGAAAAACACCGGCCGCAGATGCCATAAAGCACTGAAACCTGGTTCTTCAGGCGCGTGCATTTCCAGCACCATGATGGTGACG
>JANOYZ010000299.1:0-1843 GCA_031429135.1 Novosphingobium sp.
AGCGCGACAGATTTACCCTCAATCCAACCCATCAAATGCCGGGACCAAACATCTAACCTCTCCGCTCCACCGAGACCCCGCCAAAGGCCATGCCGATATGCGGGCCGGTAAGCGTTTCGTGCGGGAAACCCATCGGCACCGCGCTGGCCTCATCAAGCTGCGCCAGTTGGCCATCGTCAAACGTGATAGCCAGCGCGCCAAGATTGTCCTCAAGCTGAGCCGGTGTGCGGACACCGAGCACCGGGGATACCACCACGGGATCGCGCATGGTCCAGGCCAGAGCGACCTGCGCCGCCGAACAGCCGATTTCCGAGGCTACCGCTGAAACAGACTCGGCGATGGCAAGGTTGCGCTCGTTCAGTCGACCGGTCGAGAGATTCATCCCCGCGCGGGGTGAATCGGTGTTTCCGCCTGCATATTTTCCCGTCAGCACCCCGCCGCCCAAGGGCGACCACGGCGAAACTCCCATACCCATTTCACGCGCCATCGGGATCAGTTCGCGCTCCACGGTGCGTTCGATCAGGCTGTAGGAAATTTGCAAAGCGCAGAACTGGCTCTGCCCGCGCAAGTCAGCAATCGCCTGCATTCGCGATGCCTGCCAGGCGGGAATGTCCGAAAGCCCGGCATAGAGCACCTTTCCTTGCCGGATCAGATCATCAAAGGCGCGCAATATCTCGTCAACCGGGGTGCGATAATCCCACATGTGGAGATAGAGCAGGTCAATGTAATCGCTGCCGAGCCGTCGCAGGCTGTCCTCGACGGATCGCAGCATGTTCTTGCGGTGATTGCCGCTGGCGTTGGGATCACCCGGACGGGTGGTGAGTGAATACTTGGTCGAGATCACCAAGGGATCGCGCCGTCCCGTGATCAGCCGCCCGAGCAGTTCTTCCGAACCGCCCATGCCGCCATAGAAATCAGCGGTGTCGATGAAATTGCCACCGCGATCGATGTACATATCGACCATTGCGGCAGCTTCATCATTGGTGCTGCCCCAGCCATCGACGGCAAAGGTCATGGTGCCCAGCGCCAGCGGCGAGACGCGCAGGCCCGAGCGGCCCAGCAGGCGGTAATCGTCGAGTTTCATCGCCCGAATCCTCTAAAGCGCGATACGAAAAAGCAGGCACCGGTTTTTCGCAATAAATCGCACGAAAACAAAGACTCTTATAGCATGATGTGATTCAGATTAAGCGTATCATGCTATGGATCTGTGACCTAACCGCAATCGGCAACCGCTTGTGCTTCAGCCTGCCTCCGGTTCGCGCGTCAAAAGCGGTTGATCATGTTTTCGAGCCACTCTTGCCGCCCGGACTGCGGCTGCGGCGCGAGATTGCCCTCAACCGCAATATCCGCAACCGCCGCCAGCGTGGTGCCGGATGCGTGGATGGTCTGGCCCAGTTCGCCCTGCCAGCCGGCGTAACGCTCCTTGCGAAAGAGATCGACCCGGCCATCGCGGATGATCGCCTCAGCCTTGATCAGCGCCTGGGCAATGGTATCGATCCCGCCGATGTGGCCGTGGAACAGATCGGCAGCATTGATCGACTGGCGGCGGACCTTGGCATCGAAGTTAAAGCCGCCGTCAGTAAAGCCACCCGCCCTGATGATCTCGAGCAGGGCCAGTGTCAGTTCCTCGACCGAATTGGGGAATTGATCAGTATCCCAGCCATTTTGATGATCGCCGCGATTGGCGTCGATCGAGCCGAAGATACCCAGCGCGCGGGCCATGGCGATTTCGTGCTCAAAGGTATGCCCGCCCAGCGTCGCATGGTTGGCCTCGATATTGACATGGACGACGTTATGATCGCTCCCGCAATCCCCCACTCCGCAGCGCCGGCTTTTCCTCCAG
>JANOYZ010000300.1:0-6706 GCA_031429135.1 Novosphingobium sp.
GGCGCGCAGGTGATCAAGATCGAACCGCCAGGAGGCGATCCGGCGCGCAGGCAAGCTCCATTCGAGAACGGCCAGTCGGTATGGTTCGCCAATCTCAATCGTGGCAAGGAAAGCCGGATTCTCGACCTTAAGCGCGAGGCAGGCAAGGTCGCCCTGCGGGCCTTGATCGCCAGGGCTGATGTCTTCGTCGAAGGCTTCCGTCCCGGCGTGATGGCGCGGCTGGGGTTCGACTATGCCAGCGTCAAGGCGCTCAATCCCGGCATTGTTTACTGCTCGATCTCGGCTTTCGGACAGCAGGGCGAGCTGGCGCAGCACCCCGCGCACGATATCGCGGTGCAGGCGCTGACCGGGTTCCTCAGCGTCAATGATGGTCTTGATGGCACCCCAGTGGTGCCAGGCGCACCTTCGGCCGATCTTGCCGCCGGGCTGACTGCGCTCTCCGCCGTGTTGATGGCGCTGCTTGGGCGCGCGCGGACGGGCGAGGGTGACTATCTCGATATCGCCATGTTCGACAGTCTGCTGCCGTGGTGCGCGCATATCGCGGGCAGCGCGATTGCCGGTGGCCCGGCACCGAAGTCGAGCGAGCAGCGTTCGCTTGGCGGCGCGGCATTCTATCAGGTCTATTCGACCAGTGATGACCAGCATATCGTGCTTGGCGGGCGCGAGATGAAGTTCGCACGTAACTTGTTTACCGCGCTGGAACGTGAGGATATGATTGCGTTCGCCGAGCAGGATGCCGGACCGGCGCAAGCCCCATTGATCGCTTTTCTGAGCGAGATCTTTGCGACGAAAACCCGCAACGAATGGGTTGAATGGTTTGCCGAAAAGGACATCGCTTTTGCCCCTGTGCTCGATTTCCGCGAGGCGCTGAACCAGCCGCATAGCGGCCAGCGAGATATGGTGATCGAAGCCGAAGGTCGCCACCACATCGCACCGCCAATCCGCTTTGCAAGCGAGCCAAAGTGGCAGCCGGGGCTAGTGCCGGTTCTGGACGCAGGATGAGGAGTTCAGCCTTCCACGTCGATATGCATCGAGTAGGCGAAGCGGTCGCCGGGATGGTGACTGACCGAAATCTCGAACAACTGCCCCTTGGTATCAAAGTAGCAGCGCATGATCCTCAGTACGGCCGAGCGACGCTTGATGCCCAGATCTTGGGCGACTTCGGTCGGCGCGGAGATCGCCTGGATATCTTGCGTTACCTTGCCGACGCTGACCCCGGCGAGCCGTTCGATCTGACTGAACAGAGTGCCGGCCGTCAGGTCAAGAGCGATAATTGCCTTGTCGAGACTGTGGTGAAAGTAGGCTTCTGTCACGGCGATTGGCAGTTCATCGCCTTCATGCAGACGCAAGCCGCGAAAGCAGGTCCAATCGCCCATGCACTCCTCGCCGATCTGCTCGATCACCGCAGGAGGCAAGGAACTGCAACCGACACGCGCATAATTTACCCGCGTGTCGCGCGCATATTGCAGGATCTCGCCAACGTTGGAGAGCGGCTGATGCAGCGTGCCGCCGCGCGCTGCCGCAGGCTGGACCGTGGTTCCCGAGCCGCGCTTGCGGGCGATCAGCCCTTCGTTCTGAAGGCGCCGCAGAGCTTCGCGTACGGTGAAGCGGCTAACCCCATAGCGCTGGCACAGTTCGCTTTCGGTGGGGAACTGATCTCGCACAGCGAACTTACCAGAAAGGATTTCAGCCCGCAGTTCGCCCGCGACCTGCAGGTAGCGCGGAGCCTCGCGCTTTGTCGTCAATTCGGCCTTATCGTGCAATCCATGATCCCGCAGAGCTTGGGGCGCGCACGATGAGCGAGCCCCTGTTGTCACAACTTGTCCGGACATTAGCGCGCCCCATCGGCGAAAGCGAGAGGGCGCGTGCGCGGTTGCATCTGCTTGATTGGCTGGCCTGTGTTGCTGGCGCGAGAGGGTGCGCGGTGGCGGCAGCATTGGGCCCGATGCAGAGCAACCGGATGATTCAGGCGGCGTTCCTTGGCAATGTCCTGGAAATGGATGACATCCATCGAACGGCTTTATTGCATCCTGGGCCGGTAATCTGGCCTTGTGCGCTGATTGAAGATTTCGGGGATATGAACGCGGTGTTGGATGCAGCTGTGGTCGGGTATGAAGTGATGATCGCGGTCGGTGCAACTTTCGACGCGCATCACTATTCCCATTACCATCCAACTTCGACTGCCGGGATTTTTGGCGCTGCGGCAACATTCGCCAAAGGCCGGGGCTTCGTTCCCCAGAAGCTTCAGGCGGCTCTTGCCCTTGCGGGATCGGTAGCCGGCGGGCTGTGGCAGATGCGGCATGAGCCGGTGACTACCAAACAGTGGCATGTCGCCCACGCCCTGAACACCGGCCGCGCCGCTGCCGACTATGCGGACTATGGAATCACCGGGCCATCAGCGATTTTGGAGGGGCCGCAGGGCCTATATGCCGCTACCTGCCGCCAGCCCAAACCAATGGCCTTCCCCGACCAATGGCGCATCCACGAAGTCAGCTTCAAACCCTGGGCAGCCTGCCGCCATGCACACCCTGCGATTGACTGTGCGCTGGAATTGCGCGCCGCTGGCCAGCTCACCGCGCCGTTCCGCGTCGAAACCTATGCCGATGCCATCGCCTTCTGCGACCGGCCCGACCCAGTGGCCGAGGCCGAGGCCAAGTTTTCATTGCAACATGCCGTCGCGGTGATCGCCGATGGGCGCTTTGCCGAACCAGCGGATTTCACCCCCGAAGCCATCGCCGCTCTGGCTCCCCTCCGCTCGCAGGTCAGCGTTGCCGAAGCGACCGAGATCACCGCGCGCTATCCCGCCCATTTCGGCGCGCGGGTCAATGGGCTGGAACTGGCCGATACGCGGGGAGATCCTGAGCGACCAGTTGGCGAGGCGGAAATCATCGCCAAGACACACACGTTGGTCGCCTGGGGCGGACTTCCCACCGAAGAGGCCGCCCGCGCGATCGAACTGGCGCTGCGCGGAAATGATGCCAGAGCGATTAACTCCATGCTCGGCGAGTGGCTGATATGACCGCCACCGCCGATCTCCTCAACTTCGCCGGGGCGGAGCACTACTTGCCCAGTGCCGTTCGCGCCGACGCGCTAAGGCTGCTTGGCGACACGCTGGCAGTCGGCGCAGCCGGAGCAACGGCACCCGGTGCCCAAGCCATCCTCAGCGCCGCCCGCGCCATGGGCAGCGGCGGCGAGGCCCGCCTCATCGGCACCAGGGATCGCTTGCCAGCGCCGGGCGCAGCCATGGTCAGCGGCTACCGGATACACTGCCTCGAATGGGATGCGGTCCACGAACCGGCGGTGGTTCATGCGCTGAGCGTGGTTACGGCGGCGCTCGGTGCGGCAATCGACCGGCGTGGTGGCTGTGATCCGGAAGCGGCACTGGCTGCGCTGGCTATCGGGGTTGATGTGGCAAGTGGGCTGGGCCTCGTCGCTTCTTCGCCGCTCAGCTTCTTTCGTCCCGCCACTGCCGGGGTGATCGGTGCGGCGCTGGCGGTGGCGCGGATCGAAGGGGCGCCGCTTAAACACGCGCTGGGGCTGGCCTGTTCGAGCGCGGCGGGGACGATGCAGGCGCATGTCGAAGGCTCGATTGCGCTGCCCTACCAGATTGCTAACGCCGCTCGCGCGGCGGTGACGGTGAGTGACCTCGCCAAGGCAGGCTTCACTGGTCCGCTCGATCCGCTGGAGGGACCATTTGGCTATTTCAAGTTGTTCGATCAGGGCGATCTTTCGCACTACACCACGCACCTTGGACATGTCTGGCGAATTACCGAGATCAGTACCAAGCCGTTCCCCTCGGGCCGTGCCAGTCATGCCGCTCTGGGCGCTTTGCAGTCTTTTGCTGGGCAGGCGTTAGAACGGGTCGAACTGGCCTGTCCGCCGCTGATCCATCGTTTGGTCGGGCGGCCCAGCCAACCTGACATGACCCCCGCCTATGCGCGCCTCTGCCTGCCGTTCCTTGCGGCGCTGATGCTTGCCGATGGGCGGATCGACCCGCGCCGTTTTACGGTGGCAAGCTTTGTCGATCCGGCACTGGCAGAACTGGCCCGCAAGTTCGTGATGGTGGACGATGGTAATGCCGATCCCAATGCCCTGTTCCCGCAGGAGTTGCGGCTGACCATGGCCACCGGCGCGCGCCACTTCATCGCTATTCCGCACACCCTTGGCAGCCCCGACGCCCCGCTATCTTCCGTCCAGATACACGCCAAACTGGCGCTGGCTCGCGATCTTGCGCCTGCAACCGTCGATTCACGTCTGTTCACCGATCCACTCGCCTATTTCACGGACCCGACATGAGCTTCCCGACCTATTTCGAAGCGTTCGATATCAATCAGATTCTGGCCGATTACCCGGTCGGCGATGCGTTCACCGCGCGCTATCGCAGCATTAGCCGTGACGAGCTTTTCGCGATCCAGGACCGTCAGTTCAGCAAGCTGATGACGCGCGGCTGGCAGATCCCGTTCTATCAGCGGCTGTGGGGTACACACGGGATCGAGCCCGGTGATATCAAGGGACTGACTGATATCACCAAGCTGCCAGTTTATGACAAGGCGGACCTGATGGCCTCGGTCAATGCCTATCCGCCTTATGGTGATTTTGATGGACGTGGGTCTGATCCGGTGGTTTTTCATACCACCAGCGGCACCACAGGCCGCCCGCAGCCATTAATGTTCGGTCCCAAGGGACGCGAGGTGGCCAATCTGCTGGTCGGGCGGATGTATCGCTGGATGGGTCTTGAGCCACAGGACGTGGTCCATTCGGTCTATGGCCACGGGATGATCAACGGCGGTCACTATATCCGCGAGGCAGTGACCCATTTCACCAATTCGCTGTTCCTCTCTGCTGGCACCGGGATAGAGACCCGCTCGATCAATCAGGTCAATCTGCTCGCCGATTTTGGCGCAACGGTGATGGTCGGCTTCGTTGATTACATTAGAAAGCTGGCCGAAGTTGCTGAAACAGAAAAAATTTTTGACCGCATCAAGCTGCGTATGATTATCGGTCATCTTGGCACCGAGGATCGCGCCTCGACCGAAGCCGCCTGGCACGGGGCCAAGGCCTATGACTGGTACGGGGTGGGCGATACCGGGAGCATCGCCGGCGAGGGGCCTGATCGTGACGGGCTCTATGTCTGGGAAGATGCGCAGTATCTCGAATTGCTTGATGTGGAGAGCGGCCTTCCGGTGGCCTCGGGCGCTACCGGCGACATGGTCGTCACCTGCCTGTTCAAGGACGACATCGCCCCCTGCATTCGCTTCAACACCCATGACATCACCCACGAGATGGACGGGCGCGGCGAACTGGCATTCAGGCGGATTGCCGGGTTCAGGGGCAGGTCTGACAATATGGTCAAGCTGCGCGGAATCAACCTGTTCCCCCACGCTATCGCCTCTCTGATTGAGAACCGGGCGGACTTGACCGGAGAATATGTCTGCCACTTGCGCCGCGATGCCAGCGGCCGGGATGATATGGTGGTAACAATCGAGAGCCGCGGCAACAGCGATGCTGGCGTGCTTGCCGAAATGTTGCGGCGCGGGCTGGGTGTGGAAGTTGGAGTAGTCCTGTGTGAACCAGGCGGCACCGCCGAAGCGACACAGATCGACACACGGCAGAAACCGACCAGGTTGATCGACGAGCGCAGCCCATGAGCCACGATCGCTTCAACGCCTTCGTCGATCTCGACCCCGCTGCTCATGCCGGCCAAGGGCCGCTTGCTGGCGTAAGGGTGGGAATCAAATCGAACATTGCCGTTAAAGGCCTGCCCTGGACCGGAGGGATGGGCCACCGTCGCGAGATGCTCGCGGCGGAAGATGCCGCAGTCGTCTCGCTGTTGCGCTCGGCGGGAGCTGTAATCCTCGGCACGCTCAACATGCACGAAGCCGCGCTGGGGGCGGTGACGGACAATGCCTTCTATGGCCGCAGCGAAAATCCGCACCGTGTCGGCTTCACCCCCGGCGGCTCCTCGGGCGGGAGCGGTGCGGCGGTTGCGTCGGGTCTGTGCGATCTCGCACTCGGCACTGATACGCTGGGCTCGATCCGCATCCCCGCTGCCTATTGCGGGGTCTATGGCCTCAAGCCGACTCACCATGCGGTGGATGATCGCGGCATGCTGTTTCTTGATGAACGGTTTGATACTATCGGCCCGCTGGCGCGCAGCCTCGACATGATCGAACGCGCATGGGAGGTGATCGGCAATAATTATGGTGGAGGCGGCAGCGATGTGCGCTTTACCCGGTTGCTGACCTTGCGTGACCTCGCCGGGGTGGCATGCCAGCCGACAGTGCTTGAAGGCTATCGGGCATCACTAACCGCGCTCGACATGCCGCGAACCGAGATTGACCTGTCCGCCAGCCCGACAGAAATCCGTATCGCCGCTCTTGCCAGGGCTGGGCGGGCGCTGATCGCTGATCTTGGCGCAGACCGGGCGGAGATTTCGGACGAACTCAAGGCTGTCCTTGCCGCTGTTGAGACCATCCCCGAAAATCCAGCATTGCTCGCCGCTGTCCGCGCCGATCTGTTAGAGGCATTGGGCACGGACGGAGTGCTGCTGATGCCGACCACACCGCAAGCAGCCTTCGCCCACGGCACCCGTGCCCCGACGAGCCAGGCCGATTTCACCTGCCTCGCTAATGTCGCCGGAATGCCTGCGCTGGCCCTGCCTGCGGGCCGGGATGCAAACCGACTGCCGGTTTCGGTCCAGCTGCTG
>JANOYZ010000301.1:0-13147 GCA_031429135.1 Novosphingobium sp.
TATCTGATCATCGATCGGAGCGACGGCAAGCAATACGTTGGATCTGCATATGGCGCTGAAAATTTGCTCCAGCGCTGGAAGGAGTACGAGCGTACCGGACATGGCGGAAACAAGAGCCTGAAACTGCGCGATCCTACAAACTTCAGTTTTTCGATCCTTCAGCGCACGTCGCCCGACCTGCCGGATTCCGATGTTATTGCGCTTGAGGGAACCTGGAAAGATCGGCTGCGGAGCCGCGCGCCATTCGGATTGAATGAGAACTAATCGAGTATTTTGATGAAATTGCTGAACAGATTGGGAAAACGGCAGTTCAAGCCGCAAACCGCGCCACCTCGATCTCCCCCTCCCGCTTCCGAGCTTCGGCGATCTCCCATGCCGTCTGCATCCTCAGCAACGTATCCATCTTCACCCCGAAGGCCTTTTCGATCCGCAGCGCCATTTCGGGTGAGAGGCCGCCGTGTTCGTTGACGAGGATCGACAGGGTCTGCCGCGTCACTCCCAGCACGCGGGCGGCGGACGACACATTCAATCCGTGCCCTTCGATGATTTCGCGGACGAAAACGCCGATGTGGCTGGGGCTGTGCATGGTAATTTCAGCGGTCATCAGTGCCAAATCCTCAATGGTAGTCCTCAAGATCAAGTATCCGGATTTCCTGCGCTTCATCATTGATTTCAAAGGTCAGTCGGTAATTGGCCGTGACATGAAAACTCCAGCGCTTGTCGCTCAACTGGTGCGCCTTCCAGAACTGCAGGTCCCGGCATTCATCGCTGTGCGTCATGCCGATCAGAAAAGTGATCTGAACGCGCAGCTTACTGACAATCCGTGCATCAAGCTTTGACGCATCATCCTTCTCGACGAAGCGCGCCAAACCCTTGTGGCGGATCGAAACAATTCTCACGAATTTCTCTTAGGACATCGGATGTAAGGTGTCAATAGTCATATGACACAATTAGCCTTGTTGGCATGGCTCTCGCCTCACCCATGCTTCTTCTCCCGCGTCGATGTCACCATGCCCGGCACAACGAACCCCACCGGCGTAACTTCCATGGCGCGGCGCTTCAGTTCGCCTTTCATCTTGCCGTATTCCTCTTCCATCTCCTCGGTCACCGTTGCGCGCGAATCCTTGAGCGCGAGCGCGAAATCGGCGGCGGTCACTGTCCTGGCCTTGGCGCCCGAACGGCGGATCGCGGCGAGGCCGGCGCGGCGGACGACGTCTTCGAGGTCGGCGCCGGTGAAGCGTATGGTTTCGCGGGCAATGTCCGCCAGCTTGACATCCTTGGCCAGCGGCATTTTGCCGGTGTGGATCTTGAGAATATGCAGGCGGCCCGGCTCGTCAGGGGTGCCAACATAGACCAGTTCATCCAGCCTGCCGGGACGCAACAGCGCCGGATCGACCAGGCCGGGGCGATTTGTGGCCCCGATCAGCACCACCGATTGCAGCTCTTCCAGCCCGTCCATTTCAGCAAGGATGGTGTTGACCACCCTCGCGGTCACTTGCGGCTCATTCCCGCCAGAGCCGCGCGCCGGAACCAGACTGTCGATCTCGTCGATAAACACGATACAGGGTGCCACTTGCCGCGCGCGGGCGAACAGCCGGGAAATCTGCTGCTCGCTCTCGCCAAACCATTTGGACAGCAGATCGCTCGATTTGATCGAGATGAAGTTCGCTTCGGCCTCCTTGGCGACCGCTTTGGCCAGCAAGGTCTTGCCGGTGCCGGGCGGGCCATAGAGCAGAAAGCCCTTGGCCGGGCGAATGCCAAGCCGGTGGAAGGCCTCGGGGTGCTTGAGCGGCAGTTCGATGCCCTCGCGCAGCCTGGCCGCAGCCTCGGGCACGCCGCCAATATCGTCCCAGCCCACGTTAGGCACCTGCACCATGACCTCGCGCATCGCCGAAGGCTGGACGCGTTTCAGCGCGGCGAGGAAATCGTCGCGGGTGACTGACAGGTTCTCCAGCACCTGTGGCGGGATGGTCTGGGCTTCCAGATCGAGCATCGGCATGATCCGGCGGACAGCTTCGATCGCCGCCTCGCGGGTCAGCGCGGCAAGATCGGCACCGACAAAGCCGTGGGTGGTCCGCGCCAGTTCATCGACATCGACATCGGGGCTGAGCGGCATGCCGCGGGTGTGGATACCCATGATCTCGCGGCGGCCATGTTCATCGGGCACGCCGATCACGATCTCGCGGTCAAACCGGCCGGGACGGCGCAGTGCTTCGTCGATGGCATCAGGCCGGTTGGTGGCGGCGATGACGACGATGTTGGAATGGGCATGGAGCCCGTCCATCAGGGTCAGCAGCTGGGCGACAAGGCGCTTTTCGGCCTCGCCTGAAACCTGGCTACGCTTGGGCGCGATCGAATCAATCTCGTCGATGAAAATGATCGAGGGCGCGTTCTTGCCCGCTTCCTCGAACACTTCGCGCAGCCGCTTTTCGCTCTCGCCATAGGCAGAGCCCATGATCTCGGGGCCATTGATGGTGAAGAAGCTGGCTTCGCTTTCATTGGCGACTGCGCGTGCCAGCCGGGTCTTGCCGGTCCCCGGCGGCCCGTGCAGCAGCACGCCGCGCGGCGGATCGACGCCAAGCCGGGTAAACAATTCAGGATAGCGCAGCGGCAGTTCGACCATTTCGCGCAGCTGACGGATGGTATCGCCCATGCCGCCGACATCGTCGTAATTGACATCGGCCCGGCTACCCAGCGCCTCTTCATATTCCTCGCGCAGTTCCACCTCGGTGTTCTCATCGATATGGACGATGCCCTTGGGCACGGTCGAAACCACCGAGAGGCGGATTTGCGTCAGTGCATAGGCTGGCGCGTTGAACATCCGCGCGACCTGCGGCGGCATATCGCGCACTTGTTGTTGTCCGGCGGTGGCGACGAGATCGCCAGCCACCAGCGGTCGGCCAAAGAAATTGCGGCGCAGCGCCTCGGCGGGGCCTTGCAGGCGCATTTCCTTTTGCGCAGGTGCGAAGACGACCCGGGTAGCTGGGCGCGAATCGGCCTTGCGGACAAGCACGTGATCGCCCGATCCGACCCCGGCATTGGCACGTTGCAGGCCATCGAGGCGGATCACCTCCAGCCCTTCGTCATCGGGATAGGCGAGCAGTGCGCGCGCCGGGGTGGAACGCTTGCCCTCGATCTCGACGATATCTCCCTCGGTAATGCCAAGCCGCGCCAGCGCGGTTTTGGGCAGGCGGGCGATGCCGTGGCCGCTCTCTTCCTGCCGCGCGGCGGCGACTTGCAGCTTGACCGTGCCTGCGACTGTTTCCTGCGCGTCAGCCATAGTGATTTGCGTCCCTGCTGGTGCCCGGTGCGGAATCGTCCGGCAAAACAGAAGCTAGGAACGGTAGACGCGGATTGCAAACCCCTGTCGACCGGGGACAAAAAAGGCCCGGTCGTTGCCGACCGGGCCTATGCAGTTTTGGGAGAGGATGCCTGAAAGGCACTTCCTATGTGCGACTCGTCCAGTTATTGTGCAAGTGCGAAATATGCGATTGCGGATGTAATAATTGCAACTATGGCCATATCATCCTCAAAGATTGCAGTATTTTATGCAATTATAATATCTTACGGCTCCTTTGGGCGATCAATATCTCGCAAATCCCGGCCGTTCGTGCTGCAATGCGACAATCCCTTCTCACCCTGCAAATTGCGCTGATGCCAGAGCTGTGACTTTGACATGGCAGTTCAGCGCCAGATATGAAGCGTTCGGGATGACAGAAACGCCAAGAGGCCTTAGAGAGGGTGCTGATCAGGTTGGGCGAGGGATTTCCTACCCCCCATGCGGAGGATACATGAACAAGCTTTTCCCCAATGCCACTGCCGCGCTCGATGGGCTGCTGAAAGATGGCATGCTGATTGCCAGCGGCGGCTTTGGCCTATGCGGAATTCCCGAAAGACTGATCGATGCGATAGTTGCAAGCGGCGTCAAAGACCTGACTTTCGCCAGCAACAATGCCGGGATTGATGGCGAAGGCATCGGCAAGTTGCTGCGCACCCGCCAGGTCAAGAAAATGATGGCGAGCTATGTTGGCGAGAACAAGGAGTTCGAGCGCCAGTATCTGTCCGGCGAGCTTGAGGTTGAATTCTGTCCGCAAGGCACCCTGGCTGAACGCATGCGCGCAGGGGGCGCGGGCATCCCCGGATTCTATACCAAAACCGGCGTCGGCACTCTGGTGGCCGATGGCAAGGAAGTGAAGAACTTCGATGGTCAGGACTATATTCTTGAACGCGGCATCGTTGCCGATCTGGCGCTGGTCAAGGCGTGGAAGGCAGACACCACCGGCAATGTCGTGTTCCGCAAGACCGCGCGCAATTTCAACGTGCCTGCCGGGCAATGCGGGCGGGTTTGTGTGGTTGAGGTTGAGGAAATTGTGCCCGCCGGCAGCCTTGATCCCGAAGCGATCCACCTTCCGGGCGTCTATGTCCAGCGCATGATCGCGGGCAGCCCCTATGACAAGAAAATCGAATTCCGCACCATTCGGGAACGCGAGGCAGCCTGATGTTAGCCGGTTCCGGTCAACGGCGCATCCTGCGGCTGGCTCTGGTTCTGGGCATGGTCCCGGCGCTGGGCGGCTGCGTGGCGGCGGCGATTCCGGTGATTGCCGGGGCGATGGTCGCCAAGAAGCAGGTCGACGGGAGTTCGTCCAAGAGCAGGAATAGTTCCGCCTCCAATCCGCCAGCAGTAAAGCGCGTCGCAGTCTTCGTCGGCGAAAGCAGCGCCAAGGCAACGCTGGCACCGACGACATTTTACGGTTCGATACCCAGTGCAGCGCCTGCGGCCAAGCCGAGTGAATTGATCAGTATTGCCGTGCCGGACACTGCCGCTACCCAAGCTCCCAAATCCAGCACCGCACCAGTGGTGCCACTAGAGGCACCGTTCCCACCCGCGCTGGTCCAGCCTAAGCCGGCTGAATTGCCGACGTTCAGCGCCGCGCCAGCAATTCAGCCGGAAGTGAAGATTGAAAGCGCGCCAACAGCAGCCATTGCCAAGCCAAAGCCCAAACCGTCGCTCGCTGCGCCGCTTGCCACCAAGAGCAGCGGCTATCTTGGCCTGACCGCCTATGCGATCTCGCGCGCCAATTCGCCCGAGGCCGATGCCGTGCTTGATGTCATCGATCCCAATGATCCGCTGGGCGCACCGCGCCGACCGCAATGTGGCGGCCTTGCCCCGGCGGTAGTGATCGATCTTGATCCCGCGCTGGACGTGTTCAATCCTGGTGCCGCTGCCCCGCAACCCGGCCTCGGCGAGGCTCTGGCTGCCTTGCGCGCCGCCGGGATTACCGTGATGTGGTCTTCCGCCTTGCCGGTCGAGCTGGCAGAAAAGGTCCATGCGGCCCTCGCGCGCACCGGCCTCGATCCCAACCGCACAGACCGGCTGCTGTTGCTCAAAGGCGCAGGTGATCGCAAGCAGGCGCGCCGCCTTGGTGCCGCGCGCAACTGGTGCGTGATCGCCATGGCCGGTGACCGGCGGGGTGATTTTGACGAAGCTTTCGATTATTTGCGTGATCCCGATACAATGATCCCGGCTGATGCGCTGTTCGGCGCAGGCTGGTTCATCGCCCCCCCGCCGCTGCCATAGGATTATAAGTGACATGACCACCCATGACGGCCTGACCAAAGGCTGGACCCGTGACCAGATGGCCGCCCGCGCCGCGCAGGAGCTGGAAGACGGCTATTACGTCAACCTTGGCATCGGCATACCAACGCTGGTGGCAAACCACGTGCCCGAGGGCATGGAGGTAACGCTCCAGTCGGAAAACGGCATGCTCGGCATCGGGCCGTTCCCCTATGATGACGAGGTTGATGCTGATCTGATCAATGCCGGCAAGCAGACCATCAGCGAACTGCCGCATTCGGCTTATTTCGACAGCGCCGCCAGCTTTGCCATGATCCGCGGCGGGCATATCGATCTGACCGTGCTGGGCGCGATGGAAGTGGCCGAGAACGGCGACATTGCCAACTGGATGATCCCCGGCAAGATGATCAAGGGTATGGGCGGGGCGATGGATCTGGTCGCGGGCGTCAAAAAAATCATCGTCGTCATGGAACATTGCGCCAAAGATGGCAGTTCCAAGTTCATTCCCGCTTGCACCCTGCCACTGACCGGCCGCAATGTCGTCGACATGATAATCACCGACCTTGCCGTCTTCTCCCGCAAGGATCACAATTCGCCATTCCGACTCGTCGAGCTTGCCCCCGGCGTGACGAATGCGGAACTACGCACCAGAACGACGGCGCATTACGCCGAATAGGAAACCGATCATGACTGACCTCTCCACTATCCCGCTTTCCCGCATCGACGGTTCCCATGACAGCCTGGCCGAACATCAGGGCAAGGTGCTGCTCGTGGTCAATGTCGCCAGCAAGTGCGGCCTCACTCCGCAGTATGAGGGGCTTGAGCAGCTTTATCAGCGTTACAAGGATGAAGGCCTTGAAGTGCTGGGCTTTCCCGCCAATGATTTCGGCGGCCAGGAGCCGGGCAGCAACGATGAAATCGCCGATTTCTGCTCGGTGAATTACAACGTCTCGTTCCCGATGTTCACCAAGGGCGATGTCACCGGCCCGGCAAAGCAGCCGCTCTATGCGGCACTGACTGAGGGCATGCCCACGAAAGACGGCAATGCCGAGGAGTGGCGCGAAAAGCTGCGCGGCTATGGCATGACGCCGACCGAAGACCCCGAAGTGCTGTGGAACTTCGAGAAATTCCTGATCGGCCGAGATGGTCAGATCGCAGCACGCTTTTCCCCCGCCACCACGCCTGATGATATGGCGCTGGTCGGGGCTATCGAGGTGGAGCTGGCCAAGGCCTGATCATGGGCCCGTTCTGATCATGGCCCCGTTCTGATCATGGGCAGAGTCGCTCAGGCATTTCGCGACCGCTACCTCGATGTTCTGGCATCGGTCTATATCTACAATGAACATCGCGGCTACACCTCGCTTGAGCGGGTGCTGGCGGCGGTGCGCAAGCGCTGTCCCGATGATGCGGGCTTCATCGCGGAAATCGAGAAGCACCGCGCCGACGAGAAGAAGCACTATCATATGTTCCAGCGCTGGTTCGAGCGGCAGGGGCGCATGCCGCTCGCGCTCGATCGCAGCGTTGGCCATATCGATCGCTTCATCCTGCGCGCCTTTGGCTGCACCATCGAAGAGCTTGATACCGAGGCCGTGCTGGCCCGGAGCGGCGAATTTGAAAAGCTGTGCCGTGTCATCATTCTAACCGAACAGCGCGGGCTGGCGCAGGTAGATGTGCTGCTGCGCAACCGTGCGGTGCTTTCCGATCCGGTGATGACGCGCATTTTCCAGGTGGTTCACAAAGACGAGCCCGATCACTTCCTGCCCTATCAGCACTGGCTGGAGCGCAACGGCAAGCAACTGGTACGCTGGCAGGAAAAGCTGACCGACTTCTGGATTCATCGTGCGCTGCTGTTTGGTAAGATACCGGCGATTTTTCTTGATTCCGGATTGCCAAGAATGACACGCTGGCCGCATGAAGCGGACTGATTGGGACAGGCTTGGCTGACAGGGGAATCATGAGACAGGCCATTTTTGCCGAGGCGCTCGGCAGCTTTTTGCTTTTTGCCACGGTGGTTGGCTCCGGGGTCATGGCGGATAACCTTGCGGGCGGAAACGACGCGGTGGCGTTGCTCGGCAATACGATTGCCACCGGGGCCATGCTGTTTGTCCTGATCACTATGCTGGGGCCGATTTCGGGCGCGCATTTCAACCCGGCAGTGACCCTAGTGTTTCGGCTGAAGGGTGAGCTGGGAAGCGGCAAGGCGCTGGCCTTTGTCGTCGCGCAGATCGCAGGCGGCATTCTCGGAGTCTGGGCGGCGCATGTCATGTTTGGCCTGCCGGTGCTGCAAGTGTCGGAGAAAGTGCGCACCGGCACTGGTCAATGGACAGGCGAACTTATCGCCACCTTCGGGCTGGTGCTGACCATCCTCGCCACGCTGAAGGCGCGGCCCGACAAGGTGCCGATGAGCGTCGCGCTCTATATCACCGCCGCTTACTGGTTCACCTCGTCGACCAGCTTTGCCAACCCGGCGATCACCATTGCGCGCGGCTTGAGCAACACATTCTCAGGCATAGCGCCAGTGAATGTGCCGGGATTCATTGCGGCGCAGCTGGTGGGCGCAATGATTGCGCTCGTTGTTGCCAGGCACCTGCTGAATACAAAAATAGCGGCTCTGGCTTAGGCCAGTGCTGCCTTCAGTGCTTCAACCAAGTCGGTCTTCTCCCAAGGGAAGAAATCACCCTCTGCTTTGCGGCCAAAGTGACCATAGGCTGCCGTCTTGAGGTAGATCGGCTTGTTGAGCTTCAGCTTCTCGCGGATGCTGCGTGGGGTTAGTCCGCCAAGTTCAGTCAGACTCATGATCGCTTTTTCAATCACATCGTCACCCACAGTGCCGGTTTCATGGGTGTCGACATAGAGCGACAGCGGCTTTGACACGCCGATGGCATAGGCCAGCTGGATCGTGCAGCGCGTGGCAAGGCCAGCGGCGACGATGTTCTTGGCGAGATAGCGCGTGATATAGGCCGCCGAACGATCAACCTTGGTGGGATCCTTGCCCGAAAATGCACCGCCGCCGTGCGGGGCTGCGCCGCCATAAGTATCGACGATGATCTTGCGACCGGTCAGGCCAGCGTCACCATCGGGTCCGCCGATTTCGAAGCTGCCGGTCGGATTGATGTGATATTCGGTCTCACGCAGCAACACCGGGGGGAGCGTTTCGGCGATGACGCGCTTCACATAGGCGTGAAGCTCGGCTTCCTTTTCGCCCTCGTCATAGCCCGCTGCATGCTGGGTCGAGACGACGACGGCGGTGGCGGCAACTGGCAGGCTGCCTTCATAACGCAGCGTCACCTGGCTCTTGGCATCAGGCTCAAGAAAAGGGGCCGCGCCTGAGTGGCGGTCTGCTGCCATGCGCTCAAGGATCTTGTGGCTGTAATAGAGCGTGGCGGGCATCAGATCGGGCGTTTCGTCGGTGGCATAACCGAACATGATGCCCTGATCGCCGGCGCCTTCATCCTTGTTGCTGCCGGCATCGACGCCCTGCGCGATGTGCTCGGACTGGCCGTGCAGGCGATTGATGAATTCGAACCTTGCCCAGTGGAAGCCGTCCTGCTCGTAACCGATGTCTTTCACCGTCTGGCGCACGGTGGCTTCGATCTCTTGCTGGGCACCGGGAGCCCATTCGCCGTTTTCGTAAACACCCTTGCAGCGAATTTCACCGGCCAGCACCACCAGCTGTGTGGTGGTCAGGGTTTCGCAGGCGATGCGCGCCTCGGGGTCTTTCGACAGGAACAGATCGACAATCGAATCGCTGATCTGGTCCGAAACCTTGTCAGGATGGCCTTCGGAAACACTTTCAGAAGTGAAGAGGTAATCGCTGCGCATGTGAGATCCTGATATAAAGAAATCTTTATGTGACCCCGCCCTTAGCCGCGCGCGCGACGCAAGACAAGCAGGGCAAGGCCAAGAAGTGCTGCTGCCAGGCCAAGCGGAAGCATATTGCCACCTCGCGAGAACAGCGTTGGCGGCAGGGCTGGCGGGAGGCTGCCATCGATCCGGCCCGCGATACCGCGCGGGATCGACTGGCGGACGATTCCGTTGCCATCGATCACCGCGCTGATGCCGTTGGTGGTGGCGCGCAGCACCGGCAGTCCTTCCTCGATGGCGCGCAGCCGTGCCTGTGCCAGATGCTGCGGCGGACCCCAGCCGCCGAACCAGCCATCGTTGGATGGGTTGAAGATAAAGTCCGGTCGGTTCGCGCGATCAACCACTTCGCCCGAAAAGACAATCTCATAGCAGATCTGTACGCCTGCTTTTCCCATCTGCCCCAGATCGAGCGTTCGGGGGCCGGGGCCGGGCCAGAAATCGATGTCGCCGGGAACCAGCCGGGCAAGGCCAAGCGGCTCCAGCCATTCACGCATCGGCAGATATTCGCCGTAAGGCACGAGATGAGCCTTGGCATAGGAGCCGCGAATCGCCCCCGCCCCATCCAGCACGGTGACGACATTGCGCGCAGCGGCCACTTGGCCCTGACGCATCTCAAGGTCCACCGCGCCGGTCAGCAGCAGGGCACCCGGGCCGATCACCTGACCGATGCGCCGCCGTGCGATCACAGGATCACCGGCATAGGTCCGATCAGCGTAAAAGCCCTCGGGATAGCCTTCGCGCAGATAATCAGGCAGGCCCGATTCGGGCCACAGCACCAGCCGCTGCTCGCCGGTTGATTTCGGCGCGGAAAGCTGCGCGGTCTTGATGAATTGCGTCTCAAAATTGGCGGGATTGTTGAGCACGTCCTGAGCGATATTGGGCTGGATGAGGGTGAAGGGGGTGGTACCAGCAGGGTCACTCACGGCGATGGCACCGGGCTGGAGCGCAAGGGCGATGGGGACGGCGAGCAGGATGGCACCGCGCCAGTCGATCCGCCCGCGGCGCAAGGCCAGCCACCAGCAGCCTGCCAGCATCACCAGCAGACCCGAAAGTCCGTAAGTTCCGATCCATGCCGAATATACCGCCATGCCCGGCCGGGCAAACGGCCCGGCGATGGCTACCCCCAGCGGGTTCCAGGCAAAGCCGGTGAACACCCAGCTGCGCAACCATTCGCTGATGATCCATGTTGCGCCAAAGCTCAGCACCAGCGCGATTGGTCTATGCCTGAAGCACCACGCCCCCAGCGTGGCGAGCAGCGGATAGACCGCCAGATAAAGTGACAGGCCAAACACCGCGACCCAGCCCAGCCATGCGGGCATATTCGCCTGATAGGTAAAGGCGATGGCGATCCAGTTGTTACCGAGGCTGAAATGGCCGACACCGAACAGCCAGCCGATCAGCGCGGCGCGCTTCCAGTTTGGTGCCCGGACAATGAGTTCGATCAGGCCGGCCATCGCCAGCAAAGTCAGCGGCCACAGGTGCAGCGGTTCAAACCCGCAGGCTGCCATCGCACCCAGCAGCGGCGCAAGCAGCAAGGGCTGAGCGAAGAGGCGGGAAAGCAATTGGTGAAGCGCGTTCATCGGCTGGCTTGTGGACACTCAGCTGATCAGGCGCAAGGCTGCTTTTACCAAACTATTCTGCGGCTTGTTCTGCTTCCGCCTTGGGCTTGCGCGGGCGGCGCACGCGGGGGGCAGCTTCGGCCTCAGCGGGCACTTCATCGCGCGTTGCGCTGATCGAAGGCGGCAGGATCGAGGCATCAAGGCCGGCCGGTTCACCCTGATCGGAAGCCTGATCACGGCGCGGGCGGCTCTCCTGATCATCCTGAGCTTGCCGAACGGCGCGGCGCGGACGCAGACCGCGCGTGCCACGCGGGGCTTCGCGCACGAAAGGGTTTTCAGCTGGCTCGAAAGCCGTTTCAGCGGCTTGCTCGCCAGAATGTTCACCAGAATCCTGGATCGATGGCTTGACCTCGACTTCTGCGCGGGGGCTGCGCTCTTCGCGCCATGGCCGATCCTCACGCGGAGCACGTTCGGTACGCTGGGGACGATCTTCGCGCTGGGCCCGATCTTCGCGCTGGGGACGATCCTCATTCTGCGGGCGATCATCGCGGGGCTGGCGATTATAACTCTGCTGATCATAACTCGGGAAATTGTCGTCAGCGTTGAAATCGCCCGAATCCTCGCCCTCGTCACCACCTTCAGCCCCGCGTTCGCCCGGGCGATTGCGCTGATCGTCCTGACGGACGCGCTGATCGGCGATGACGCGGAAATAATGGTCCGCGAATTGCAGGTAATATTCGGCCTGAACGCGATCACCATTAAGGTGCGCATCATGCGCCAGCTTGCGATACTTCTCGAGCATCTGCGGCGCATTACCGCGCGCACGGCTGTCGATCCGGTTAAGCTGCTGTCCGCCGCCAGTGCCACCCGGACGATTGTTTGTCCGTCCGCGCCTGCGGTTATTGTTACCACGATTGTTGTTATTCAAGGGTGAGTTTTCCTTCACCGGTTCGCCGCCCGGCCCACTTGTGAGCTGGATAGCGAATCGCACTTGCCTTCACCGCAAGCCGGACGACCCTGAGGCTGCCCAAAAGCTGCGATGTCCCGTCATCTGCCTTGTGCGAGGCGCTATGCGGCCTGGCCTTTCGCAAATGCTGGAGCTGCGGCCTGTGGGACGGGAATGTCACGTCCATCAGCGGGCCTGAGAGCGGCTTAGGCGACAGGCACCACCTTGCCAAGCAAAATCTCGTTGCTGTGCGCCAATTCAAGCGCGCGGGGGCGATTGGCCAGATCGCGGTGAAGTTTGACACTGAACCCGGCCACTGTGGCCATCGCGCTGACTGCCGCTGCCTGAGTAGCACCGATCTCGACCAGAGCGACGCCATGCCCTGTCAGCAGGCCGGCAAGCTGAGGGATGAGAATGCGGTAATCATCCAGCCCTTCCGGCCCGGCAAACAGCGCGGCCGATGGCTCATGATCGCGCACCGAGGGCGAAAGTTCGGCAGTATCTTCAACATAGGGCGGGTTGGCGAGGATCAGATCGAACCGGCCCAGACTATCGGCCCAGCCAGGTTCGCGCCAATCGGCCTTGAGCAGCCGCGCGCGCTTCGCCAGACCCAGTCTTGCGGCATTGGCAGCGGCGACTTCCAGCGCGGCCTGTGACCGTTCAATGCCCACGCCATCAGCCTGCGAAAGGTTAGCCAGTACCGCCAGCAGCAGCGCGCCCGAACCCGTGCCGCAATCGAGCACGCGGCTCGGATATGGCTGGGCGGCAAGAGCCTTGTCGACCATCACTTCGCTATCGCCGCGCGGGATCAGGACGTCACAATTGACGATGAATTCCAGTCCGTAAAACTCCTGGATGCCGGTGATATAGGCCACCGGTTCGTGCTTCATCCGGCGCACGACCAGCGCGGCGTAACCGGGGACAACCGGCTCCTGCATATGCCGCAGCAGCAGATCGCTGCGGGTCATGCCCAGCAGGTGCGCCATCAGCAATTCGGCATCGAGCCGGGGTGTTTCACTGGCGGCTTCAAGTGCCTCTGTGGCTTCGCGTATGGCGAGGGCGATGGTCATGGGTGGCGCATGGGCTTCGACAGGCTCAGCCTGAGCGGACGTTGTTTGAGACTATATCTCCAAACCTGCTCATGCCGAGCCTGTCGAAGCACACGCGCTGCCATCACCCCGTTCACTCCCCCAGAGCCGCCAG
>JANOYZ010000302.1:0-1989 GCA_031429135.1 Novosphingobium sp.
CGATCAGCTTTTTGATCGAGGCATCGTTGAGATCAATAAGGGGGGCATCGCTGCCCTCTTTCTCGTTGCCGTTGATTTCTTCGTCCATTATTCCGCCATCTGTTGGGGATCTGATCCAGAGACCAGAGCCGTTCGCGCAGCGGCCATTTGCCGCAGACGCTCATCAAATTCCAGCTTTCTCTTCAAAAGCCTCTGCTGTTCGGCAAAAGCCCCCTCCGGATCAGCCTCAAACCGTGCCGTTGCCGCCGCCAGAGCCGCTTCAAGTGCTGGCCGTTCAACCATCAGAGCAATCGCCTCTCCCAGTTCGGCCATCGCCTGATCGGGAGTAGCATCTTCGGACAGAAATCCGAAGCGCAGACCAATGATATCCTCAGGTGCAGGGGCCGCCAGACCCTGCTCGGCCAATGTGGTGACGAGCTCGCTGTTTTCAAGCCGCTGGCCGCTGTCCACCAGATCGAGCAGTGCATCCAGCAACTGGGCATTGCCAGCATCGCTAAGCCGGGCACGTGAGAGCGCTTCGGCGTGGCGCGAAATTGACGGGGGATAACGCACCAGTCCGGCCAGCACCGCCAAGGCAAGACCATCGCGCGCGCCCTTGCCAGTAGCGCGTTTGAGGCGCTGTGCAGTCGCCTGACTGGGCGGCGGCGGCGGCGCGTTACGCGGCTGAAAACGGCCATTGCCGCGCAGTTCGAATGGCCTGCTCTCGCGCGGCGGGAAGGCATAGGCAGAATAGCGATCCTGCAATTCACGTCGATAAAGCGCCTTGATATCAGGATCACCGATAGTCTCGACATGAACCATCAGCCGCGCCTTGAGACCCGCCTTGTCTTCGGGCGTTGCGAGGGGGACGGCATCACGCTCATGCTCCCACAGCGTCTCGAGCAAGCCCTTGGCATCGGCCAGCACCCGTTCCATCGCCGCAGCGCCTTCGCGCTTGATCAGGTCATCGGGATCAAGTCCCGCCGGAAGCCGGCAAATTCGCAGGGTGTGGGCAGGGCGGAGCAGGGGGAGCGCCCGGGTCACGGCACGAATCGCGGCGCGTTGTCCGGCGGCATCACCGTCGAAACACAGGATTGGCGCTTCGACCATGCGCCACAGCAGCTCGATCTGCCGCTCGGTCAGAGCTGTGCCCATCGGCGCAACGGCATCGCCAATCCCGGCAGCAGCCAGCGCAATGACATCCATATAGCCTTCGACCACCACCAGCCGCCCGCTCTGACGCGAGACTGGTCCGGCGCGGTGGAGGTTGTAGAGGGTTCGGCCTTTGTCAAACAAAGGTGTATCAGGTGAATTCAGATACTTGGGAGTATCATTTGCAGACGAATCGAGGATACGCCCGCCAAAGGCGATCACCCGCCCGCGTGCATCCTCGATTGGCAACATCAGCCGTCCACGGAAGCGGTCATAGGTATCCTTGCCCTCCACCGCGATGCGCAGACCGGCTTCTTGCAGCATTTCCTCAGGAAAGCCCGAAAGGCCACCCTTGAGCGCCTGCCGTGCGCTCGGCGCATAGCCAAAGCCAAAACGGGCGGTAGTGTGGGCATCAAACCCGCGTGAGGCGAGGTAGCTTCGCGCTGCCGTGCCATCAGGCCCGGCCAGCTGGCCCGCGAAAAACTCCTGCGCTGCCGTCATGACATCGTGCAGAGAATCCCGCTGCTCCGCCATTTTCGCGGCGCGAGGATCCGCTGCGGGGACTTCCAGACCGGCTTCGGAGGCCAGTTCCTTGATCGCATCCATGAACGACAACCCGCGCTGATCAGTCATCCAGCGAATCACATCACCATGCGCCCCGCAGCCGAAGCAGTGATAGAAGCCCTTCAGATCATTGACCGTGAAGCTGGGGGATTTCTCGTTATGGAACGGGCAGCAGGCCTTGAACTCATGCCCCGCCTTGGTCAGCCGCGTTGTCCGCCCGATGACGCTGGACAGCGTGATCCGGGCGCGCAATTCGTCCAGCCATTGGGGGGAAAGGCTCATTTCAGCCCAAAG
>JANOYZ010000303.1:0-12651 GCA_031429135.1 Novosphingobium sp.
CTTTTGCGGTGTGAAGTTCATGGCCGATACCGCCAAGATTTTGTCGCCTGAAAAGATCGTTATCCTGCCCGATATGGACGCCGGGTGCAGCCTGGAAGATTCGTGCCCGCCGCAGAAGTTCAAGGCCTTCCGCGAGGCGCATCCCGATCACATCGCGCTGACCTATATCAACTGCTCGACCGAGGTGAAGGCGCTCAGCGATGTCATCGTCACCTCCTCCAGCGCCGAGACGATCCTTGCCCAGATTCCCAAAAGCCAGAAGATCATCTTCGGGCCCGACCGGCATCTGGGTGGCTATCTCAACCGCAAGTTCGATCGCGACATGCTGCTGTGGCCGGGCGTCTGCATCGTCCATGAGGCGTTCAGCGAAACCGAGCTGATCAAGCTGATGGCCCAGTACCCCGGCGCACCGGTGGCGGCGCACCCCGAATGTCCGCCGCACATTGTCGATCACGCCGATTACGTCGGCTCGACCAGCGGCATCCTTGGGTTCGCCAAGACCTTCCCCGGCAAAACCCTGATCGTCGCTACCGAACCGCACATAATCCACCAGATGCAACTCGCCATCCCCGACAAGACCTTCATCGGCGCACCGGGAGCCGACGGCAACTGCAACTGCAACATCTGCCCCTACATGGCGCTGAATACGCTCGAGAAGCTGTATGTAGCGCTGCGCGATTTGCAGCCGAGGATCGAGATTGAAGAGGGACTGCGGCTGGCGGCCAAGAAGAGCCTGGACCGGATGCTGGAGATGGCGAGCGGGACTGTGGGGATGGGGGATTTGGGGGGGCGAATATGATTCCAGATTACCAAACACTGATGGAACCAGTCCTTCGATCTGCGATCGATAAGGAAGTGAAGACGGGTGACATCATCGAGTCACTAGCTGACAGATTTGGACTCACGCCCGATGAGCGGGCCGAACAAATCCCGAGTGGTGGGCAAGCCCTTTTTTACAACCGGGTTCATTGGGCAAAGACCTATCTGAAGCAGGCCGGGTTGATCGAGTACACCCGCCGTGGGCATTTCCGTACAAGTGAACGGGGAAAATCAGTTCTTCAGGATCCGAATATTTCGATCAACAATCGATTTCTTCGCACACTTCCTGACTTTGTAGCCTTTCAGTCGAAAGGTAAGGCGGAGACGCAAACACCCCAAATAGAAACGGCACTGATTGATGCGACGCCTGAGGAAGCTCTGCGTGACGCCTATAATCGCATAAACGCTACGATTGCCAATGATCTGCTGGATCGATTGCGCGCAGGGACACCGGCGTTCTTTGAACGGTCAATCGTGCAACTGTTGTTGGCGATGGGTTATGGCGGCAGTTCCGAGGATGCTGGTCGGGCCATCGGTCAGTCAGGCGATGATGGTGTTGACGGGGTCATCGATCAAGACCCGCTAGGCGTTGATCAAATCTATATTCAGGCCAAGCGGTATGCTGAGGATAACCAAGTGGGGCCAGCTGCCATCCGAGAGTTTTTTGGATCGCTGAGCCTGAAAAAGGCGCAAAAAGGCATATTCGTAACGACATCTGGCTTCACAAGGAGCGCGCAAGAAACTGCACGGCAACTTGGTGGACGTATCGTTCTCATCGACTCTACGCAGCTTGGTCGACTGATGGTGCGTTACAATGTTGGATGTCGTGATCAGGAAATCATCCACATCAAACGAGTTGATGAAGATTTTTTCGAATAGCTAAACCTCAACCCGCTCAAAGCTAACCCGCAACCGCGTCCCCTTAGCCTTTGCCAGCGTCGTTGTCGAAGGCCGCGATTTTCCGCCTTCGAGCAGGGCGATCAAGCACTGTGTCTTGCCCATGCGCTTCGCCAGTTCTCCTGCGTCAACCCGGCATCTGAGCGCGCCTTAATCAGCGCGGTGGCGAGCGGGATTGTGAGTATGGAGGATTTGGGGGGCGGTGATATGGATTGCACATTGCTAAAAAAGTCAAATCCTTCGGTTACGCTGGCAACGCTGCGGCGGCAGTGGGGCGGGCGCTGGGGGCGGAGTTGGGTTAGAGCATTAGTCGCAGCACGTTGGCGAGCGGGACTGTGGGTGAGCATGAAGCACTGCTTCAGTCAGGCATCGCCGATCAGCACGGTGGGACAACCGACCGTGATCACGCCGCCGTGAACGGTGCTATCCCCCATCCGCGCGGCGGGGAGCTTGTTGACATAGACTGTGGCCGATCCCTTGATGATCACATCGGGCGGGCCAACGCAAAGGCATTTATCGGTCACCCGCGCCTGCGGTATTTTGCCGGTAATGACATTCATCGAGCAGGTGGGCAGGATCGGGCCGCCAACGTGCGGAATCGGCGGTGTCCCCGGCGTGACCATCGGGCAGGCGTGCATATCGCCCATTCTGGCTGCGGGTTGCCCCATGGTCTTGCTTGGCCCCTCAGATGAAGCGGCAGGCTACGCCACTGCACACTTATGATGCAAGAAGCATTTGAACGCAGTTCACCCCCGCTCCCCCGCACGTGCGATCACCAGCGCGGCGGCAACCATGGCCATTCCCGCCATGTCCCACCTGGTCAGCACCTCGCCAAAGGCATACCAGCCCGTCAGCACACCGATCACCGGCTGGCACAACAGCGCGAGGCCGATGATCAGTGGCGGGAAGTGTTTCAGTGCATAAACCAGCAGCCCCTGTCCGATCAGCTGGCTGCCAAATGCCAGAGTGAGCAGCGGCCACCATGCTTGCGGCCAGACCGGCTCGCCCAGGGCCAGCGCGATGGCGAGCATGACCGGGGCTCCCGCCAGACTGGACCAGGCAAGCAGCGACCAGCTGCCGAGCTGCTCACGCGCGCGGTGCAGCAGCAGGATGTAAAAGGCATAGAAGAAGCCCGCGAGATTGCAGAACAGGTCGCCGGCAAAAGTCTGGGCCGAAAGCTCGATGCTTCGCCCGAACAGGATTGCCGCTCCGGTCAGCGCCGCCAGCACCGCCAGCCATTCAGGCGCTCGCGGCCTGCGGTGAAGTGCGATCAGCCCCCAGACCATGACGATCAGGCTGCCGGAATTGCCGAACAGCGTGGCATTGCCCAGCCGGGTCATGCCGATGCCGATGTGCCAGGCGGCCAGATCAAGAGCAAAAATTACGCCCGCTGCGATGATCGCCAGCCATGTCGCGCGGGGGAATCCGGTGAGCTTCTGGCGATTCACCCGGGCCAGCAGGAACAGCAGAGGCAGCGGCAGGAACAACCGCCAGAAGCCTGCCGCCACCGGTCCGCTGTCAGCCAGACGCACTGACCACGAGCCCAGCGCCAGCGCGACATTGGCGGTGATCAGCGCGGCAAAATGGAACCAGTTCCAGTCATAATACACTGCGGGCGCAGGTGATGGGGCAAGCCCGGGCGCTGCATTGCCGGTGCCAGTTCCCGGATCGGTGCCGGTGCCGGTGTCTGAGCCAGTCAGCCCTCGGGCTCCGCGTCAGCCACGGGCTTGGCCTCAATAGCAGGCGTCGCCGCTTCGGGCTCGCCGGGTGCGCCAGAGGAAGCGCCCCTGGCCTTGGCGTCCGTTTTTACTTCCCTTGGCGCAAGCGGTGCCTGCGAGGTGACGGTGTCCATTGGCAGCATGGCATCGCTCACCGAACCGGGCAGAATCTCGCCGCCTGCCTGCGCCTGCTTTGGCGGCTCGGCCTTCTTGCACGCGGCCAGCGGCAATGAGAGAAGCAATGCGGCGGCAAACAAGCGGGCCTTGGTCATGAAGCGGCTTCCCGTGGACAGGCAATATCAAGTCTGGCGAGAAATTCACCAGCATGGGCCAGCATTGCCCGATCCCAGTCCTCGCTGGCAAGGGTAATGCCGAGCCGTTCGAGGCTGGTGACGCCTGAATCGCTGATCCCGCAGGGCACAATCCCGGCAAAGTGCGACAGATCGGGCGCAAGGTTGACCGAAAATCCGTGCATCGTCACCCACTTGCGGATGCGCACACCGATCGCGCCAATCTTGGCCTCAGAGCCATCAATATCGCGCGTCCAGATGCCGATGCGGCCCTGACTGCGCCAGCTTTCCACGCCAAAATCCGCCAGCGTATCGATCACCCAGCCCTCAAGCGCATGGACGAAACCGCGCGCATCGCGGGCGCGCTTGCGCAGATCGAGCAGAACATAGGCAATGCGCTGGCCGGGACCATGATAGGTATAGCGCCCGCCGCGCCCGGCATCGACCACCTCGAAGCGCGGATCGAGCAATTCACCTGGCACCGCGCTCGTTCCGGCGGTATAAACCGGGGGATGTTCGAGCAGCCAGATCAGCTCCTCGGCTTCACCTGCGGCGATGGCGGTGTTGCGCATTGCCATTTCGTCCAGCGCGTCGCGATAGGGAACCGGAGCGCTTTCGCGCCGCCATTCGATGCCTGTGGGAAGATCGCTCGTCATCAGCCGTTGCGTGGCGGGCTTTGCAGTGCTTATCAAGGGGCGAAACGAAGGGAATCCCGATGAAGTTCGATAGCATGCGCGCCTGGAATGAGGGGCTGGCCCTGATACGAGCAAACCGCGAGGTTCTGATCGCGCTGGCCGGTGTGTTCCTGATGCTGCCCACACTGGCTATTCTGCTGTTCGCCCCGCCGCCCGAAGTCACCGGCAAGCAAGGCTTCGAGGCGCTGGTGACGATCATGCGCGATTACTACAACCAGAACTGGATGGTTATCCTGCCGCTGGCGCTGGTCACTATTATCGGCACCTTGGCCATTCTCGCGCTGTTTTCTGAGCGCGGGCGGCCGACCGTGGCTGAAGCGATGAAACAGGGGACGACTGCGCTCCTGCCGCTGATACTGGCACAACTGCTGCTTGGTTTGCTGCTCGCACTGGGCGGCGGACTGCTGATGCTGTTATCGGCCTTTACAGGTCTCAAGACCGTTATCGCGGTGGTGCTGATGATGGTGGTGCTGCTGGCGATCTATGCAGGTCTGCGGATGATCCTGATTTCACCGGTGGTGGTGATCGAGCGCATTTTCAATCCGGTCTCTGCGCTGCGGCGGGCGTGGGGACTGACGCGCGGCACCTTCTGGCAATTGTTGCTGTTCTTTGTCCTGCTGTTCCTTGCGACGGGCCTCGTCACCGGAATTGCCACGTCGCTGATCGAACTGCTGTTTACGGCGATCACTGGCAGCGATGGCGGCAAGATCGCCGGGGACGTTGCCAGCAGCGCCTTCGGGGCGATCACCAATACGCTGTACATTGCCTTACTGGCGGCAACCCATCGGCAGCTGACCAGCCAGACTCCCAGCGGCGTTGCCAAGGCTTTTGATTAGGATCAGCGATCAGCGCTGCCGTCTTTCCAGCCCCAGTACAGGAAGCAGGGGAGCACGTTCAGCACTTCGAAGCCGCTGTCAATGCGAGCAAAGTGTTTGGCCATGTAATCGCGCGCTCTGGCAGTAAATTGATAGACCAGGAAAGCTCCGCCGGGTCTCAGCACGCGGTGCGTTGAAGCGGCGATGGTTGGGCCGACACCATCGGGCAGCGTCGAAAAAGGCAGCCCCGACAGAACATAGTCGGCATGATCATGACCATGGGCGCGGACAATTTCTTCCACATCAGCGGCTGATCCCAGTACGGCGGAAAAGCGGCTGTCGGTGATTGTGCTGCGCAGATAGTCAATAAACAGCGGGTTGGTATCGATAACGATCAGCTGACTGTCGCGCCGCAGCCGTTCGAGTACCGGGCGACAGAAGGTGCCGACACCGGGGCCATATTCGACAAAAACCTTGCAGACGTTCCAATCGACCGGTGCCAGCATCTTGCGGATCGTGAAGCGCGATGAAGGAATGATCGATCCGACCATTATCGGATGTTCAAGGAAACCTTCAAAGAAGACTCCCAGTGGCCCCATCTTCCGCGAGATCCGGCGCATAAGCTTTCGTGGCCAGGCCTCACGGGCAAGCTGGGAGCTGGTCATTATTGGCACATTCTCGTCAATTGGAGTTCACTGTCAGGCGTTTGCAAATTTGCCGGGGCTTGGCAAGCGCATTGGGACAAGCTGCAATCGCGCTTTTGTCCCGTCACAGGATTTCCACCACCTTATCCTGTGGCCTGCATAGCCGCACACCTTTGTCGGTTTCGACCAGCGGACGTTCGATAAGGCTCGGTTCGGCTGCCATCGCGGCAAGGATTTCCGCGTTGCTGGCCGAGATCAACCCGCGCTCCACGGCATCGGTACCGCGCAAGCGCAATCCCTCAGCTGGAGTCATCCCGGCATCGCGATAGAGCTGGGCAAGCTTCTGCGCGGAAGGCGGCGTCTTGAGATATTCGACCACCGTCAGATCGATTCCCGGTGTTTCCTGCAAGATTGCCACTGTCTTGCGCGATGTGCCGCAAGCAGGATTATGCCAGATTGTCGCTTTCATGCCTGCCAGGCTCCCATTTGAGTCAATACGAGGACTCTGGCTTTAGCGAGGCACTGTCAGGTGATCAATTTGATCCTTGTCAATGCGAACGATTCGCATTAGCGGAACATTTATTGCGAATTGTTCGCAACAGAGATTCGGATCGCCATGAAAATTGTCACTGCTTTACTCACCACCACTGCGCTGCTCGCCGCGAGTCCGCTGCTGGCCGATGATCTGGAATATGTAGACCGCAACACTATTGTCGTTTCGGGCGCACATGAGCCGGATATTACCACCAGCGCGACCAAAACCAGCACGCCGCTGATCGATGTTCCGCAGAGCATCTCGGTGGTCAGCCGCGAACAGCTTGACGATCAGGCGGTGTCCGGGCTGAACGATGCCCTGCGCTATGTTCCGGGCGTAACTCTCGCCCAGGGCGAGGGCCACCGCGATCAGGTGGTGCTGCGCGGCCAATCAAGCACCGCAGACTTCTTCCTCGATGGACTGCGCGACGATGCCCAGTACTATCGCTCACTCTACAATATTGATCGGATTGAGGTGCTCAAGGGTGCCAACGCGATGATTTTTGGCCGCGGCGGCGGCGGCGGAGTGATCAACCGCGTCTCCAAAGCCCCAAAATTCGGCAACTCGCTGCTTTCCGCCAGTGCCGGTGCGGACAGCTTCGGGGCATGGTCGCTTGGTGCCGATGTCAACCAGCCGCTGGGTGATGCCGCCGCTCTGCGGATCAATGCCACCTACGAGAATTTCGCCAATCACCGCGATGTCTATGAAGGCCACTTCACCGGCGCGGCACCGACATTGGGGGTCAAGCTGGGCGAGGCCAGCTTGCTAGTGCTGGCCTATGAATATGCCGAAGATCGCCGCGTGACTGACCGTGGCGTGCCTTCATTGGGCGGTGTGCCGATCACCGGTTATGACCGGACATTCTTCGGCGACCCGGCGCTCAACCGCAGCGAAGTAACCGCGCACATTGCCCGCGCCCGGTTTAACCATGAATTCTCAGACAGCCTGTCTGCCAATTTTACCGCCGAATATGCCACTTATGACAAGTTTTACGCCAACATTCTCCCCGCCTCGGCAACCGCCAGCACTGTCACGTTGAACGGTTATGACAATGGCATCGGACGCAGCAACTGGATCGCTCAGGGCAATCTGGTGTGGAAAGTCACAACCGGTAGCATCAGGCACACCTTGCTGATCGGCTTCGAGACTGCCGACCAGGATACCGTCAACATCAGGTCTGACGCCCGTTTTGCCGCCCTGATCGGTAGCCCGACGGCAAGCATCACTGTCCCGCTGGCCCGCAGGCTGACCCTGCCCGCGGTGACCTTCACCGCGCCGACCAATAACAGCACATCGCATGTCCGGGCGCTTTCGGCCTATGTGCAAGATCAGATCGAGATCGGCGAACACCTGCAGATCATCGGCGGCCTGCGCTATGATGATTTTCGCTTGTCCTCGATCAACCGCATCAACGGCTTTGCAACCACTCGCACCGATGGCAAATGGTCGCCGCGCCTAGGCGTGATCATCAAGCCGCAGTCCAGCATCTCGATCTACGCAAGCTATGCCAAAAGCTTTCTGCCGCAGGCAGGCGACCAGTTCACCGTGCTCGCCGCGAACACCGCATCGCTCTCCCCCGAGGAATTCCGCAACCTTGAAGCCGGGATCAAATGGAACCTGAACGCGGCGCTGTCATTCACCAGCGCAGTCTTTCAGGTTGACAGGTCCAACACCCGTGTCGCCGATCCCGCCAACAACGGCTTCTTCCTGCTGGGCGGCAAAAGCAGGGTGCGCGGTTTCGAGGCATCGCTGGCGGGCAAAATCATGAACGGCTGGAAAGCGAGCATGGGGTATGCCTATCAACAAGGGGAAATCCGTTCTCCCATCGCCAGTGGCGCCCTGACGATTCCTGCCGGACGCCAGCTCGATAAGCTGCCGCGCCACCAGTTTTCGGCCTGGACGCGTTATGATGTGACGACAAAGCTGGGTCTGGGGTTGGGGCTGGTCCATCAGTCTGGCCAGTTCGCCAATATCAGCAATGCGGTAAGGCTACCCGCTTTCACCCGGCTGGATGCGGCGATCTACTATGATGTGAGTGACAGGTTCGCGTTGCAGCTCAATGTCGAGAACCTGACCAACACGCGCTATTATCCCAGCGCCCATGCCGACAACAACATCGCTACCGGCAAGCCCATCAATGCCAAACTGACTGCGCGGGTGAAATTCTAGACCGGGATTCGAAAAGTGGGTGCCGGTTTTTCGCCTTACACGCGGATACCATATTCTATCCGCTCCAACTGCTCCATTGCGGATCAGAGCCCAGGGCCTGACGGCGCAGCGATGCGCGCGCCAGCCGCTCGGTTTCAGCTTTGCGGGCTGCGGCGGTGAGCGAAATCAGCGGGGCCGGGCGGATAATTTCGGCGTCATAGCCATCTGCCACCATCACCCCGCACACAGCGGGACAGAACGCTTCGCTGTCGAGACAGGCGCGATCAAGCTGATGCGCCAGTCCCCAGTAGAAGCGGTCACAATGATCAAGGTAATCGGGCCATTTGCTGTCCCCGAGCAGATCGGCACGGCTGACCTTGATCTCGACAATGATAATCCGCCCCTTGGCATCGATCCCCATCAGGTCGGCGCGACGCCCTGAACGCAGCGGCATTTCGGCCAGACACCAGATGTCATTGCGGGCAAACAGCCGGGTGATCCCGCGCGCCACAGCCTGCGCGGCACGCTCTTCAATGCTGACAGGGAGCGACATGATCCGATCATAGGAACAGATAGTGAACTGTGCAAGTGATGGCGATCAGAATGTGCGGCGCAAACCCTCGGCATTGGGGACCAGCCCCAGCAGCGCGGTGCGGGCGCTCTGATATTCCTGCCACAGCGCCGTTGCGGCCGCCCGCGCATCAACGCCGCGCGCGTGTACCGCCAGCAAGGCAGCAATGCCCGATTCCATGATCATCGAAAGATCATCGATCCCCTGTTCCGACATCTGGCGTTGCCAGCCACCGGCATCGCGGGCGAGGGCGGGGAAATTGCGCAGTTCGGGGCGCATCGGCTCTGCGGCAACCCCTGCCAGCATGGCGACAACGCCTGCTGCATCATGCAGTGCAGACCATTTCATGCTCATCGCATTGGCAGATCCCTGCCCGAAACTCGCGCGGCCAGAGCCGGGAATAGCGCCGGGGGGGCCGGCAGCCGGTCCATTGCCGAAAGGAGATTGGCTGTTGCTCATAGCCTGTTGCTTAGCCCGGCGGCCTTGATAAATTGCTAAAATTCCTCACCAGTCATGTTTTTGCGCTTTCCCATGAAGCGATTGCAGGTGAGACTGGCGGTCAAGAATATAATCTGAGGAGGGCAGCGATGGCCGGCGGCGAAGTCTTTGCACGCGATGAGTGGCGCCAGCACGGCAGCATCGTGCCAGCCTGCGCGGCCGGCATCATGCTGGTGGCGGCGCATAATTACGCGCTGGGCGCGATGATCCCGGCTCTGGAGGCAGAGTTCCACTGGAGCCGTGCCGCGATTACACTCGGGCACTTCTTCCCCTCGATGGCGGCGATCATCATGGCACCGCTGGTGGGCATGGCAATCGACCGCTACGGGGTGCGCCGTATCGCGCTGGCCGGGGTGCCGGCATTCTGCGCGTGTATCGCGCTGCTCTCGCAAACCGGGCGCAGCATCACTTCGTGGTGGGCACTCTATTTTCTGCTGGGCGTGGCCAGCATGTTCATCTTCCCAACCGTCTGGACCGCCGCGATCAACGCCCGGTTTGACCGCAACCGCGGCAAGGCGCTGGCGGTCACGCTGGCAGGCACCGGCATCACCGCCATGGTCATGCCGACCCTGGCGACGGCCCTGATTGCGCAGCTGGGCTGGCGCGGTGCCTATGTGGCGATTGCCCTGATCTGCTTCGTCATCGTCTATCCGCTGGTCTATTTCCTGTTTGCCCGCGATGAGGCCCGCCTTCGCCATGACATGCCAAATCATGCAGCTGCGCAAAAGCCGCTGCGTTCCGAATTGCTGTCAAAGAGCTTTCTCCTGCTGGCGGGAGCGGCCTTTGCCTTTGGCCTGGCCGGCAGCGCGCTCACCACCAATGCCGTGCCCATCCTGCTTGACGGCGGACTGTCTCCTATGGCCGCCGCCAATATCGCCGGCTGGATCGGCCTCGGCTCGATCTGCGGGCGGCTGGCAGGCGGCGTACTGCTCGATCATTTCGATGGCCGCCATGTCGCGGCCTGGTCGATGGTGATGCCGGCGATCTCGATCGCAATCCTGCTGGGGGTCGACGGATCGCTGTTCGCCACCAGCGTGGCCTGCTTCCTGCTGGGACTGACGGCGGGCACCGAATATGATGCCTGTGCCTATCTCGCCGCCCGCCATTTCGGCATCCGCCGCTTCGGGGCGCTGTTCGGCGCGATCGGCGGCTTGCTGCTGTTTGCCAACGGCATTGCGCCGCTGCTTTCGAACCAGGTCTACGATGTGACCCGCAGCTATGACGCTGTACTGTGGGCGATCCTGCCCATCCTCGCGCTCACGGCCGTGCTGTTTCTGGCGCTCGGCCCCTATCCTGCTGATCCGGATGGGGCCGAAGCAGCAGATGATACCCCATAGGGCCGATCACCAGATTCCTGCTGGCAAGCGCCCACCGGCTCTGCTAACCGCGCCGCAAGCCATGCACCCGTAGCTCAGCTGGATAGAGCGCTGCCCTCCGAAGGCAGAGGCCACAGGTTCGAATCCTGTCGGGTGCACCAGCTTCCCCTTTTCCCCACCTTTGAAATCATTGAGTAATCCAGCCGGATTATATCCTGCGCGATGAACGATTCTCTGGAGGGGGACGCCTTCCCCTGAGTCGGAGCCGCTGTGCAGTCTCCGACTACCCCTTCATGCAGGAATTCTCCCCGCAACGCCCCTGGCAATGAGCGGGGCTGAAGACGCGCTCTGTCCCGCAGGCCATGGGGCCTGCTCCTGAGGGGCACGGCGTTTGGCAAAGAAGGACCCGCGCACACTCCGAACCGGCGGGTATGGTTTCACGCGCAGGCGACCGTGGGCCGCAGGCTTTCCGCGATGGAGGAGCGCCATGGCGCGCGGCTGCTGCTGCGCCTGCCCGGGCGCTATGCGCTGGCCCCGCTGGGCGAAAGCGTCCTGGGCAATGCCGAGCGGATCGAGGCCGAGGTGCTGGCGGCAGAGCGCACTATTACCGGTCGTGACGTGGCGCTCGCCGGAACAGTCCGCCTGACCACGGTCGATACGCTGGCACTTGGCATCTATGGCAGTCCAAAGTGGCTGGAGGCCGGAAACGATACCGATGTGAGGCTGATCACCGTGCTGGACGATCAGGCGCACTTGCCCGAAGCGAAATGGCTGCGCGAGCTATACCCGGATGCGGGAATCGGCTTCCGCTCGAACAGCCGCGAGGTGCAGGTTTGGGCGGCGAAATCTGGAGCAGGCATCTCGGCCATTGCCCGCTACCGCGCCGATACGGAGCCTGATCTCGTCCGGTTACGCACCGATATTCCAGACCTCACCCGCGACATCTGGCTTGGCGTTCACAACGACACGCGGCACATGCCCCGCGTTCGCGCAGTGATGGACGCTATCATCGCGGCACTGAGCGAGCAGCAAGCGATTCTCAATCCCAAGAGCTGAGGCCAGAGCCCAACCTGGATGGTTGGCAAGGCGTTCAATTGCCAAACCTCCGGCAACCAGGCCACTGCGCATTCGAACTGCAATCGGATGAAGTCCGTGATGTCCAGGCGACGAGCCACCTGTTCGATCACGACACGGCCGTTTTCCGTCGGCTCGGCCCCGCGTGTTGTGCCTACGAAGAGTTTCACGCCCAGTCGTTCCTCGAGCAGCATGACCCTCCGGCTGAGTATGGATTGCTTGACGCGGAGTGCCGCCGCCGCGCGCGAGAAGCTCTGCGCATCGGCGGTTGCAACCGCGTAGCGGAGCTGGCGGATTTCAATTGTCACCGCATTGCTCGCCGCAGCTTACTTCACCAGGTCGAGCGCGACATCGATGATCATGTCTTCCTGTCCGCCGACCATTTTGCGCTTGCCCAGCTCGACAAGAATTGTTCGCGTGTCGAGGCCGTGTTCGTCCGCAGCCTTTTCAGCATGCCGGAGGAAGCTGGAATAGACGCCTGCATAACCCAGAGTGAGCGTTTCGCGATCCACGCGCACAGGGCGATCCTGCAAAGGCCGCACCAAGTCTTCAGCGGCATCCATCAAAGCAAACAGATTACAGCCATGGTTCCATCCGTAAATATCCGCTGTGGCAATGAAGACTTCAAGCG
>JANOYZ010000304.1:0-24719 GCA_031429135.1 Novosphingobium sp.
CTCCGTCAGCGCTGACGCGCTGCCACCTCCCCGAGCCAAGCTCGGGGAGAATATCAAAAGCGATTTCCCCGGCCTAGCAGGCAGCTGGCACTATCTCGATACCGCCGCCACTGCACAAAAGCCGCAAGTGGTACTCGATGCGATGATGCGCGCGGGCGGCGCGGACTATGCCACGGTGCATCGCGGGGTTTATGCGCGCTCGGCGGAGATGACGCTGGCATTCGAGGCGGCGCGGGCCAAGGTGGCGGCTTTCATCGGCGCGCAGGAATCTGAGATTGTCTTCACGCGCGGCGCGACCGAGGCGATCAACCTGGTGGCGCAGTGCTGGGGGCAGGCCAACCTCAAAGCGGGCGACCGCATCCTGCTCTCGGTGCTGGAGCACCATTCCAACATCGTTCCCTGGCAAATGCTGCGGGACCGGACGGGCGTAGAGATCGATGTCTGCCCGCTGACGGAAGACGGCCAGATCGATCTTGATGTAGCGGAGCGGATGCTCACGCCAGAGCATGGCCTCGTCGCCTTCGCCCATGTCTCCAACGTGCTGGGATCGACGCTCGATGCGGCGCGTGCGGCAAGGCTTGCCCATGCGGTCGGCGCCAAGCTGCTGCTCGATGGCTGTCAGGCGGTGCCGCGTCTTGGCGTTGACGTAGCGGCGCTGCAATGTGATTTCTACGTCTTCTCGGCGCACAAGCTCTATGGCCCGACCGGGATCGGCGCGCTGTGGGCGCGGGGGGAAATCCTTGAGGCCATGCCGCCATGGCAAGGCGGCGGCGCGATGATTGATCGTGTGACTTTTGAACGCACCACCTATGCCGCGCCGCCGCAGCGGTTCGAGGCGGGGACCCCGGCGATTATCGAGGCGATCGGGCTGGGCGCGGCGGTTGATTATGTCTCTGCCATTGGCCTGTCTGCTATCCACACGCATGAAGTGGCACTGGTCGCGACTCTGCGCGAGGAGCTGCGCAAACTCAATTCGATCACGCTGTTTGGCCCGGAAGATTCAGCCGGAATCGTCTCTTTTGCACTGAATGGGGTGCATCCGCACGACCTCGGCACCATATTGGATGAGGCCAAAGGAGATTATGGACCTGTGGCGATCAGGGCGGGGCATCACTGCGCCCAGCCGCTGATGGACCACCTTGGTGTGCCCGCCACCGCGCGGGCAAGCTTCGGGCTGTACAATGATGACAATGATATCGCCGCGCTGCTGCGCGGGATTGAACGGACCAAAAGGATATTCGGATGAGCGGCGAAGAGCCTAAATTCACCGTCGAGGAAGTGGAAGCTGTGGCACCACCGCCGCGCGCCCGGGTCGAGGACGAATCTGCGACCGACAAGCTGGAACGCAAGCGCGATTACCTTGAAGGCTTCCTCGCCGAGAAGCCCGAGGGCGTCTCCCCCGGCGAGCCCGGCGGTGATATCTATGAAGGCGTCATTGCCGCGCTCAAGGACATTTTCGATCCGGAAATCCCGGTCAATATCTACGATCTCGGGCTGATCTATGGCGTCGAAGTCGATGATACCGGCGGCGTTGTCGTCGCCATGACGCTAACCACGCCGCACTGCCCGGTCGCCGAATCGATGCCCGGTGAAGTTGAGCTGCGCGTTGGTGCGGTGCCCGGCGTGCGCGATGCCGAGGTCAATCTCGTCTGGGATCCGCCGTGGGATCCCGCCAAGATGAGCGACGAAGCCCGCCTAGAACTGGGGATGCTGTGATGACCGAAGTCAAAACCCGCCGCCCATTGCCTGCCGCTGTCGTGCTGACTCCCGCAGCCGAAGCGCGGATTGCCAAGCTGATGGCCGAGGCTCCTGCCGATGCCATCGGGGTGAAACTGTCCACCCCGCGCCGGGGCTGTTCGGGGCTGGCCTATTCAGTCGACTATGTAACCGAGGCGCAGCCCTTCGACGAGAAGATCGCCACGCCCGGCGGGCTGTTCTTCATCGATGGCGGCTCGGTGCTCTACCTTGTCGGCAGTACGATGGACTGGGTCGAGGATGATTTCACCGCCGGTTTCACTTTCGCCAACCCCAACGCCAAGGGTGCCTGTGGCTGCGGCGAGAGTTTTACCGTTTAGGGCAGATGTTTGCGCGCTGGCTTCGACAGGCTCAGCCTGAGCGGACCTATGACCAAGACCTGCTCAGGCTGAGCCTGTCGAAGTGTGCGCGCCGCACTTGCTCCTTAACGCGCGCCCTCTTCCTTGAGGAAATCGAGCAACGCCTGATCAAATTCGTCGACCCGATCATTGGCGTCGATCTGGCCTTGCAGCCAGGTGTTTTCCTGATGCGTCACTTGCTCAGCCGAGGAGAGCAGCGCTTGCTGGTCTGGTGCCGCCGCCTTGCGGCCGAATACGGCGCGCATACCCGCCCCGACATCGGCGCGCGCCATGCGGGCGGCAAAACCGAGCAGGCTGGGAGTGGCGCTGTCCATGAACTTTTCGAGCTGTGCTGCGCGCTCATTCGATAGCGGCGCATAGCTGCTGAACGCCATCAGGTAATTGCCCACCCCTTGCACAAACAGCTGCTGCCATTCGGGAGCATTATTGGCATCCAGCGCCGTGTCTTTCAGGCGGAACAGCATTTCCGCCTCGCTCTGGCTGACTGCTGCGGGGCGATCCCCGGCCTGGGCAAAGATCATCCGTCGCAGCAGCGCGACTTCGGCGGAGGTGACATTGCCTTTTTCCAGTACGCCGCCAGCCCGCGTCGGGCCTTCGCCGGTCAGCACGGCTGCCTCGATCTGGGCCAGCCCATAATCCTTCAGGCGCTGCGGCACATTGGTGGCTTTTTCCAGAACCTTGACCAGCAGTTCGAGCTCGGTCAGCGAATCGAGGCACCCGTTGTGATCGATGCGGGCGATCAGCCAGTCGGCCTGTGATGGTTCGACATAGCCGCCGGGCTCCAGCCCGTTGACGACGAATTCGCTGAGCGCCTCAACGAAGAAATCGCTCCATTCGGCTGTCGGCGCAGCGAGGCGATCATTGATCACGAACACCGCCTCAGCCTCTTCGGGCGAGATCGCGCCGTCAGACCAGCCGGTCTGGCGCAGGCTCAGGATTTCTTGCGGCGTGATCGCGCCATCAGCAGCAATATTATCGGCCAGCGCGCGGAAATGCATAGTCATGTCGGGAAAGCCCCCTGTTAATCCGGGGGGATTATGCACGCAAAGCTTCTAACGTTTCCTTAGCGCCGAAATGCAGGCCTGCCGATCAACCTCTTTGCCATCGCTGGGCCGCCGCGCTTCGACATAGGTCGCCTGCGGCTCGCGCCCTGCGGCGGCTGGATAGAGATAGATATCGAGCACGCAGGCCAGTCCCGAATATTGCAGCTTGCGCGTATCGCCTTCCCAGACATCGAGCCGGGGTGCGCCGAACTGGCGGACAAGCGCGTCATTGCCCGCGCCGATCACCCCTTCGAGCCCGGGAAGTGCCAGCACCACCGGGCGTGGCGGCGGCTGGCGCATGGGCGGACGCACCGGCACGGCCTTGATCGTTTTTGCTGGCGGGGCGCTCCTCACCGGGCCAGAGCCGCTGCTGCCGCAAGCGGAGAGCGCCAGGCCGAGCGTGAGCGGAAGAAGGATGGTGATACGCATCTTGCTCTCCGAATCCCTCAACCTTCATCGCCTGTCAACGCCGCCGGTCTTGCCCCGGGGGCAGGTGGGCGCTACTCGCGCGCCGAAACCTGTCCATCAGCACGAAAGCGCAACCATGCCCGCAGCCACTACCGACGTTATCGCCATCGGCAATGCCATCGTCGATGTCATGTCGCCATGCGATGATGCGCTGATCGAAAAGCTGGGCATGACGCGCGGCGGCATGACGCTGATCGATACCGATCAGGCGCGCGCGCTTTACGAGGCGATGGGCCCGGCGCGCGAGATTTCGGGCGGTTCGGCGGCGAATACGCTGGCGGGCCTCGCCGCGCTGGGTGCCAAGTGCGCTTTCATCGGTCAGGTCGCCGACGATCAGCTGGGCGAGGTTTTCGCGCATGACATTCGCGCCGGCGGGATCAGCTTTGCCACCCCGGCACGCGCAGGGGATCCGCCGACCGCGCGCTGCCTGATTTTCGTCACGCCTGATGGCCAGCGCACGATGAACACCTTTCTGGGTGCCTCACAGTTCCTCCCCGCCGCCGAGCTCGATGAGACGGCGATTGCCGATGCAGCCGTGCTCTATCTCGAAGGCTATCTGTGGGATCCGCAAGAGCCTCGCGCCGCCATGCGCCGGGCGATTGCTGCTGCAAGGAATGCGGGCCGCAAGGTGGCCTTCACCCTGTCTGATGCTTTCGTCATCGCCCGCCACGGTGATGATTTCCGCGCGCTGATCGATGCGGGTGAGATCGACATTCTGTTCGCCAACCATGTCGAACTCGCCGCGCTGACCGGTATTGATGATTTCGACGCAGGCCTTGCCGCGCTCGCCCCCAAGGTGCCGACGCTGGTCGTCACCCGCAGCGAACTGGGCGCAGTGGCCGTCAGCGGCGGGTTGCGTTCGGACGTTCCAGCAGAGCCGGTTGCCAGGGTGGTCGATACCACCGGCGCTGGTGATCTGTTCGCCGCCGGGTTCCTGTTCGGCCATGTCCGCGGGCGGAGCGATGCCGAGTGCCTGCGCATGGGTGCCATCGCCGCGGCAGAGATCATCTCGCACTATGGGGCAAGACCCGAGGCGGATTTGCAAGCGCTGATGGCGGAGAAACTGGGCTAACCCTCCCACTTGGGATGGCGCAGGATCGGAGTCTGATCGCGCAGGAAATCCTTTGGCAGCACGCCGGTCAGCGCCTTGAAGTCGCGGATGAAGTGCGATTGATCGGTGTGGCCGCTGTCAATCGCCACGGTGGTCCACGAAGTCCCCGGATTCAGTTCCTTGAGATGAACAGCATGGGCCACGCGGCAAATGCGCGCGTAGTGCTTGGGGTTGAGGCCGGTCAGCGCAAGGAAGCGGCGCTGGAACTGGTGGATCGACAGGCCCGCTTCTTCTGCGAGATCCTTGATCGTGACCAGGCCGCGCATCTCGCGCATTGCGCTTGCTGCCTGTGCCACGCGATCATCGGCGCGGCGGCCTTTCGCAGATTGCACCAGCCAGCGATCGATCGTTGCGGCCATCAGCTCCCAGCTTGCCGCACCGCGCAGTTCCTCGATCAGGCCACAGGGCAGTTCAAAAGGGACGAAGCCGTCCACCAGCGATGCCGGCTTCACATCAAACAGCTGCAAGGCTGTGGCGGGCTGCAGCCGCGCCGAAAAGGTTTTCAGCGGGCCGGTGATTTCCATATCAAAGCGGTAATGCGTCAAGGGACCGAACAGGCTGATGGCTGGCACTTGATGCCGTGCGCCGCTCACTACATCGACCATGGCATGGCCGCCCTCCAGCACGATCTGGATGAAGCAGTTGGGACGCGCCGGAAGCACCCGGCGGACCGCTTTGGTGCCAGTACCGGCGGTGGCACCGGTCTCGGCAGCGACATAGCCGATCAGCCAGGGGGCCAACCCCGGCTCCAGACTGTCAACCAGCGTGATTTTCACGTCAGTCTCCCTGCCGAACGCGGGATAGTGCTTCTGGATATTTGCCCCTGCTCCATGACAACTCCAGCTAACAGATTTGCGAACCGCTACTCACTAATTTTCCTTGCCACCGACATAAATCAACTTTCAGCTTCGCGCGCCACCTCGCGCCAGCCGATATCGCGGCGGCAGAAGCCTTGCGGAAACTCAATTGAATCAACCGCCGCGTAGGCGCGGGCCTGCGCCTCGCTGACGCTGCCCCCAAGCGCGGTTACATTCAGCACCCGCCCGCCGTTTGCCACCAGTTCGCCCGCAGCATCAAGCGCGGTGCCGGCGTGGAACACCTTGGTGCCGTTATTCTCGGCGTCGATCACGCCGGCGATCCGCCCGCCTTTTTTCGGCGTGCCGGGATAACCTTCGGCGGCCATCACGACGGTCAGCGCGGTTTGGTCAGAAAAGCGCGGTGGTTCGATCGTGCTGAGGCGGTTTTCGGCGCAGGCCAGCAGCAGCTCGGCAAGGTCGCCCTCGAATCGCATCATCAGCACCTGGCATTCGGGATCGCCGAAGCGGGCGTTGTATTCGATCAGCTTGACCCCCTGCGGGGTCAGCATCAGACCGGCATAGAGCACGCCCGAATAGGCCATGCCTTCATCCGCCATGGCTTTGACCGTGGGCGCGACGATGCGTTCTATCGCCTCGCCTTCGAGCAGCGCGGTGAGCACCGGGGCGGGGCTGTAGGCACCCATGCCGCCGGTGTTGGGCCCGGTATCGCCCTCGCCCACACGTTTGTGATCCTGTGCCGAACCGAACGGCACGATGGTCGCGCCATCGGTGAGCGCAAAGAAGCTAGCCTCCTCGCCTTCCATGAACTCCTCGATCACCGCCTCGGCCCCTGCTTCACCAAACCGGCCCGAGAAAATCTCGCGGATTGCTCCTTCCGCTTCAGCAGCACTCATGGCGACGGTGACGCCCTTGCCCGCTGCGAGGCCATCGGCCTTGACGACGACGGGAATGGTGAAGTGCTCCAGCGCGGCAAGGCCTTCAGCCGCGCTGGCCACGCGCTTGAAGGCAGCGGTGGGAATGTCGTGGCGCGCGCAGAGTTCCTTGGTGAAGCTCTTGGAGCCTTCCAGCTGTGCGGCGGCCCTGCCTGGTCCGAAGACGGGCACGCCCGCGCCGCGCAGCGAATCCGCCAATCCATCGACCAGCGGCGCCTCCGGCCCGATGACAACCAGGCCAATGCGCTTTTCCGCGCAGAAGGCGATGACGGCGGCGTGGTCGGTGGCATCGAGCGCAACCAGCTCCGCCGTCTCGCCCACGCCGGGATTTCCGGGGGCGGCGTAGAGCTTTTTGCAGGCCAAGGATTGCGCCAGCTTCCATGCCAGCGCATGTTCGCGGCCGCCCGAACCCAGGAGCAGGATGTTCATGTCGCCGCCTTCGCCTTTCGATGATCTTGAAGAGTCCGGTGGGCTGGTAGCGAAGGACGCAGCGGGCGACAACGCTGCTCCGCTTACCATCACTGAGATTTCCGCGATCCTGAAGCGTACGGTGGAAGACCGCTTCGGTTTCGTGCGCTTGAGGGGCGAACTTTCCGGCGTCAAGCGCGCCGCATCCGGCCATTTTTACTGCGCGCTGAAAGACGAAGGCGCGGTGATCGACGGGGTGATGTGGAAGGGCAGCGCCGCACGCCTGTCGTTCCTGCCCGAAGACGGGGTGGAGGTGATCGCCACCGGCAAGCTGACCACCTATCCCGGCCGCTCGAAATACCAGATCGTCATCGACCGCATGGAGATTGCCGGTGAAGGCGCGCTGCTGGCGCTGCTGGCAAAAACCCGCGCGCGGCTGGATGCCGAGGGGCTGTTTGCTGGCGCGCGCAAACGTACGCTGCCATTCCTGCCGCGGGTGATCGGTGTGGTCACTTCGCCCACCGGCGCGGTGATCCGCGATATCCTGCACCGTCTGGCCGACCGTTTTCCCACCCATGTCCTCGTCTGGCCGGTGCTGGTGCAAGGCCAGGGCGCGGCAAGCCAGATAGCCGCAGCGGTGCGCGGGTTTTCGGATATGCCAGCGGGCGGCCTCATCCCGCGCCCAGATCTGGTCATCGTTGCGCGCGGTGGCGGCTCGGTCGAGGATCTCTGGGCGTTCAACGAAGAAGTGGTGGTGCGCGCCATCGCTGATTGTACGATCCCGATCATTTCCGCCGTCGGGCATGAGACCGATACCACGCTTGCCGATTTCGCTGCTGACTGCCGCGCGCCGACGCCGACCGCCGCAGCCGAAATGGCGGTGCCGGTGCGTGAGGAATTGCTGAATCAGCTGGCCGAATTGGGCCTGCGCAAGCGCCGCGCCGTCGTTCGCCCATTGCAATTGGGTCGCGAGCGGCTTGCAGTGCGGTTGCAGAGGCTTCCCAAAGCCGAGAATTTGCTCGCTGCGCCGGTGCAAAAGCTGGATGATCTGTCAGAGCGTTTGCGGCGCGGACTGTCCGGGCGCATCGCCATTGCGCGCACGGCGCTGCAGAAAGACGCCTCGCGGCTCTCCGCCCCGCTGCTCGCCGCGCGGCTGGTCCATGCGCGTGGGCGGCTGGCAGCGCAGCGATTGTCGCCAGCACTGCTCACCACACGGGTAGCGAGTAGCCATGAACGACTGGCCGCCATGACTCGCGTCATGGCCTCGCTCAATCCCGACAATGTGCTTGCGCGCGGCTATGTCCGGGTAACAGGCGCTGATGGGCACACGTTGACCGATGCACTGACGGCGGCGAAGGAAGCGCGGCTTTCCCTGCATTTCCGCGATGGCGAACTGGGCGTCGTCGCCGCTGGAGAGGATCCCGCACATCCCATTCCCAGGCCTGTCAGTCCCAAACCGATACGCCGTGCAGAATCCGCCGATCAGCCGAAATTGCTTTGAGACACTTGAGCGGCTAGACTGATCCCATGTTGATGACGCCCACCGATCGCACCGCAGTGCTGCGCTATGAACCCAATGGCTTCCGGGTGCTTTCGCCCGGCAGCCATGTGAAATGCGCAGTAACCGGTGAGGCCATTACGCTTGAGGCGCTGCGCTACTGGAGTGCGGCGCGGCAGGAGGCCTATGCCAGCTGCGTCATCGCCACGCGCCGCCTTACCGGCCAGGGATGAGCTCAGCGTGGCGCGGGCGCTGAGCGGCGGCTCGCTGGCCGTGGCGCTGTTGCTGGCGCTGGGCTCTTGCAACCTTCATGTCATCGCCGCAGCCGCTCCGCCCGAGGCCGTTCCCGTTCCGGCATCATCTGCGCCCCCCAGTCAAGCCCAGTTGCCGGCCAGACAATCGGGTGATTTCGCGTTCATCGGCGCCTTTACCCAAGGGGGCTGGATCAAAGGCGTCGCGCCAGCGGGAACCGAAGGTCTGGCGCTGCATGGCAAGCCTGTGGAGGTCGAACCAGACGGGCGCTTTTTCGCCGCTTTTGATCGTGATGCCGCGCCTGTTGCAGAACTTGTCGCCAGGCGGGGCAATTTTCCGGTTGTCCGCCGCAGCCTCGCCATCAGCCCGCGCGGCTGGATGATCGAGCATATCAACACGCCGTTCCATCCGCCCAAACTGCCAAGTGCCGAGTTCGCCCGCATCCGCTCGGGTGAACTGGCGCAGATCGGTGCATCCCGGCGTGTTTCAACCGATGCCGCAGGCTGGCGGCAAGACTTCATCTGGCCGGTAAAAGGCCGCGTTTCCGGGCGGTTCGGGGCCCAGCGCATATATCAGGGCAAGCCGGGAAGCTACCATTCGGGAATGGACATCGCCGCCGCACAAGGCGCACCCTTCATCGCTCCGGCGGACGGAGTGGTGGTGTTGGCAGCGTCTGCGCCTTTCACGCTTGAGGGCAATCTGCTGATAATTGATCACGGAGCGGGCCTGTCTAGCGCATTTCTGCATGCCTCGAAGCTGACGGTGCGCGATGGTGACCGTGTCCGGCAAGGCCAGCTGATCGGCACCGTCGGCATGACCGGCCGCGCGACGGGGCCGCATCTGCACTGGGCGCTAAAGTGGCGCGAGGCGCGGTTGGACCCGTTGCTTTTTGTTGCGCTGGGTAATTAACCGGGGGATCGGCACCGATCATGCGTCCGCTGCAGAGCAATCTCGCAAGCACTTTCATCCACTTTGATGCAATAATGCTACGCAATTGAGTCTCGAGCCGAAATATAATTGCAACAATCGGAATAAGGCTCGAAAATCCGCAGGGTATCATGCTACTGACCTTGTTGTAGATTGGCCACACGACAGGGAAATCTGCTTTCGCGCGCAACCAAATCTTTGCCGCAAGCCCCGCTTTCCGCCAATAAACCCTATCTTTCCCGGTTGGGACGCCTGCCTATCGCCATTTGGGCTGGTGGCAGACGGCCCGATCCACTCTCCGGGAATGCACAGGGGGAATGCCGGAATCCCCGGTATCCCGCGAAATAAAGGGACTGACTGTGAAAAAAACCACTCTTTCTGCTTTGAAGGCCGGCGCCGCACCGATGGTGCTCAGCCTGGCCCTCGTCAGCACATCCGCCTTCGCGCAGGATTCCGCACCTGCCGATGAGACCGCTACCGAAGATGCCAATGTCATCGTCGTCACCGGCTCGTTGATCAAGAACCCCAACCTGGTTTCGGCCAACCCGGTCAATGTGACCACCGCCGATGCCATTGAACTCAAGCAGTCCAACACCGCTGAAGATGTGCTTCGCGAAATCCCCGGTATCGTTCCCAGCGTCGGTTCGGCAGTGAACAACGGTAACGGCGGCGCAAGCTACGTTAACCTGCGTGGTCTCGGCTCGAACCGCAACATCGTTCTGCTTGATGGCAACCGCATCGTTCCGGGTGACCTTACCGGCCGCGTCGATCTCAACAACATCCCGCTGGCCCTCATCAGCCGCGTTGATGCGCTGACCGGTGCTGCGGTGACCACCTATGGCGCAGACGCCATCACCGGCGTTGTCAACTTTGTCACCAAAAAGGATTTCGCCGGCGTCGATTTTTCGACTGGCTACCAGATCACCGAAAAGGGCGATGGCGGCTATTTCCGCGCTGACCTTACCGTCGGCGCCAACTTCGATGACGGCCGCGGCAACGCAGTCCTCAGCGTCGGCTATCAGAAGTCCGATCCGGTCTATCAGGGCGATCGCGATTTCTCGGCCTTCTTCCTTGACAGCTACACCGGCACGGTTGGCGGTTCGGGCACCACGGTTCCGGCGCGCATCTCAGGCACGCGCCCGCTGGCTGGCAGCGTTCCAAACACTGCCATCGATCCGCTGGGTTCGGGCAATGGCGGCACGCGGCAAGTCAACTCGGCCGGTCAGGCTGTAAGCTCCTTCAAGTTCTTCAACTTCAACCCCTACAACATCTTCCAGACGCCGTTTAAGCGTTACAATATCTTCGCTCAGGCGAATTACGAGATTTCGGATTCGGTCGAAGTCTATACCCGCGCGCTGTTCTCGAAGAATACGGTTGATACCATCATCGCGCCATCGGGTTCATTCAGTGGCTCGATAACGATGAACCTCAACAACCCCTATATGACGGCAACGCTGCGCAACCAGTTCTGCGCCTTCAACACGTCGGGTGCCGGTGCCTATACACCGCGCTTCTCGCCGGCTGAATGCGCTGCAGCGGCGACCGCAACGGGTGTGAGCGATCCCAACTATCGCACGGTTACATTTAACCTCGCCCGGCGCGCTGTCGAAGTCGGTCCGCGTATCAGCAACTATGGCACGACCATTTTCGATTACCGTATTGGCCTGCGCGGCCGCATCACCGATGCGATCAACTGGGATATCAACGGCTCCTACGGCGAATCGGAAAATCTGCAGACGATCAAGAACTACACGCTGCAGTCGCGCTTTCGTCAGGCCTCGCTCGCCAACAACACCACGAGCTGCATCACCGCCACCAATGGCTGCGTTCCGCTCAATCCGTTCGGTGATGCCGGCACGATCACGCCTGGCATGGCTGCCTTCCTGACGGCCAACAGCACAACCCGGGTCAAGACCACGCTTGCCCAGGTTCGCGGCCTGGTTAACGGCGATCTCGGCTTTACTTCGCCGGGTGCCAGCAACCCGGTTGCCTTCGCGGTGGGTACTGAATACCGCAAGTACGGTGCCCAGCAGGCTTCGGATCTTCTCGCCAAGACTGCCGGTGAACTCGGCGGCGCTGGCGGTGCGGCTCCGGACATCAACGGCGGCTACAATGTCTATGAAGTCTATGCGGAGCTGGTTGCTCCGCTGGTCGAAGACAAGCCCTTGATGAAGAGCCTGACACTTGAAGGCGGTGCTCGTTATTCGAAGTACCAAATCAATGGCGGCAGCAGCAACGAGACCTGGACGTACAAAGCAGGCCTTAGCTGGGAGCCGGTCGACGATATCAAGTTCCGCGGCAACTATGCCCGCGCCGTGCGGGCACCGAACATCGGCGAGCTGTTCACCCCGCAAACCGTTGGCCTGACCAGCCTTGGAACCGATCCTTGCGCTGGTGCGGCTCCGGTCACCAATGCCAGCCTGCGCGCAATCTGCCTCGCGCAGGGTGCTCCTTCTGGATCAATCGGCTCGATCCTGCTTCCGACAGCCGGGCAAGCCAATGTGCTTTCGGGCGGCAATCTCAATCTGTCTCCGGAAAAGGCCACCACCTGGACCATCGGCGCGGTTGTTCAGCCTTCGATGGTTCCCGGCCTGTCGATTTCGCTCGATTACTACAACATCAAGGTGACCGACGTTATCTCAACGGCAACGGCGGCTGACCTTATCAGCGATTGCTTTGGCAGCATCTCAGCCGCCAGTGCGACAAGCCCTGCCTGTACCGTGATCCGGCGCAACCCGGTTACTGGCGGTCTTGATGGTGATCCGGCAACAACCAATGGCCTGTTCTCCCCGCTGACCAATCTTGGCAAGCTGGCGACCGATGGTGTCGATCTGATGATCAACTATGCCCATGATTTCGGCAGCATCAAGTGGACGGCAGCGATCATCGGCAACTACACCGCCCATTCCAAGTTCAAGGCGGATGCTTCATCGCCAACGTCGCTGGATCGTGAATGCGTCGGTTACATGTCTCCTAACTGCGGCTCGCTTCAGCCGAAGTTCCAGTGGTCATGGCGCAACACCGTTACTTACGGCAAGTGGGACGTCTCGCTGCTGTGGCGCCACATCAACGGCATCGTGCAAGAGCCAGCTGATATCACAAACGGTCGTGGTGCAGCCTTTGTGGGCACTGTCGGCGCTGGAGCAGGTACGCTCACCGGTCAGTCGGTCGATTTCGGCCGCATCCCGGCATACAACTACTTCGATCTGACGCTGCGCTTTAACGTGAGTGATAACTTCACCTTCACCACCACGGTGCAGAACCTGCTGGGCAAAGAGCCGCCGCTTGTCGGCTCGGGCATTGGTAATACCGGCTTCAATAGCGGTAACACCTTCCCGTCGACATACGACTCACTGGGTCGTCGTTTCGCGGTATCGGCCAAGGTCAAGTTCTGATCATCTGATCACAACGAATGAACGGGGGCGGGCAGCAATGTCCGCCCCTTTTCATTTGGGAATGCTTGACCTGCGCATACGGACGGCCTTGAATACAGCGTGATGAGCAACGATCCCTTCACCCTTGTGGAAACAGCCGTCGAACTGCGGCTTCAGGGCCGCTTGCGCGATGCCCTGCTCCACTGCGATGCCGCGCTGCAGATTGATCCACGCTTGGTGCTGGCATGGCTCGAACGCGGGTTTATCTTTGCCAGTGGCGGTTCGATGGGATCGGCGCGCGATTGCTATGCTCAGGTTGTCGCGCTGTACCCGGGCAATGTCGACGCTCATGCCGGCCTCGCCTCGCTCGCGGCGCGCGATGGCGATAGCGCCGAAGGGCGCGAACATGCGCGGCTGGCGCTGGCTGCCGATCCGGCCAATGCCATAGCCGCCGCCGCGCTTGCTACCATGGAGATCGAAAGCGGCGCGGCGGACAAGGCGCGCGGCTTGCTCGAACCGATCGTTTCCGCCTTGCCCCACGCCGACGCTGATCGCGCCCTGCTGCGCGGACTGCTCGGTGATGCCTGCAACAAGCTGGGCGATGCCGATGCTGCCTATGATGCCTATGCCGGGGCCAAATCGGACTTTGCCGAAATCCACACCGAAAAATTCGCTGGGCGGAGTACCCACCGTGATTTTGTCAAAGGTATCCATCAAGCCATGCTGGCGATGGACCCGGCGCAGTGGCACGCCGATGCCGCCATTAAACCTGCCAATGCGGCTGAAAAACACCTGTTCCTGCTTGGCTATCCGCGTTCAGGCAATACGCTGGCCGAAAATATCCTCGCCTCGATCCCCGGCGTGGTGGCACTGGAAGAGCGCCCGACGATGCAGGCGGCGGACATGGATTTCCTTGCCGATCCCAGTGCGCTGGCGCGATTCTCGGCACTGCCGGAAGGCGATCTCGCCCCCTACGCCCAAGCCTATTGGGACAAGGTTGCCGGTGCCGGGATTGATTGTGCGGACAAATGCTTCGTCGATATGGATCCACTCAAAGGCCTGCGCCTGCCGCTGATTGCCCGGCTGTTTCCCGAGGCTCGCGTCATCGTCATGCGCCGCGATCCGCGCGATGTCGTGTGGAGCTGTTTTCACACCAATTTCGCCCTGACCAATGCGGCAATGGAGTTCACCACGCTGGACCGCGCGGCGCGGCATTATGATGCAGTGATGCAGCTGATCGAGGCGTCGCTGGAGCGCCTGCCGATCACGGCCCGGGTCGTCCATTACCACCGGCTGGTGCGCGATTTTGCCGCAACTACCCAGGATATCTGCACCTTCGCCGAGCTGCCATGGAGTGAAGACCTCGCCCGCTTTGATCGCACGGCAATGAAGCGCGGCGTGGCGACGGCCAGCGCCGGGCAAGTGCGCAAGGGGCTCTACGATGGCACCCGCCAGTGGGAACCCTATGCGCGTTTTCTCGAACCGGTGATGCCGATCCTGCAACCATGGATCGATAAGTTCGGCTATGCCTGAAGCAGGGGGTTGGGCGCATCCATTGATACACCCGCAGCCTTCGCCACCGCCTGTGCCCAGACCATGACCATGCCGATTTCCTCGCCATGCGCTGCGCGCACTCGCGCATAGTCTGCCGCGCGGGCAGCGCTGGAATAGGCGGCACCTGACTTGGAATGCTGCGACAATGCCGGACCGGCGAGCACCTCTGCCAGCTGCGCCTCGCGCATCGTCAGGCCGTAATGCGCCGCTACCGTCCGCAAAGCCCGCGCTGGATCGGCCAGCATCGCATCGGCATCAAGGCTTGCCAGCCGCTGCGGCCCGAGTTTCGCCGCCAGATCGGCAAACAGCCGGTGCTGGGCCAGCCAGCCCACCGCTGCCACTTGCAGATCGCTTTGGCGAAAGTGCTCCTGTGTCTCGAAGCCCAGCCCCGCGATGGCGCCATCGAGCAGATAGCCTTCCAGCAATTCGCGCACCCAGTTCCGGCAATGCAGCCCCTTGCGCGCCACCGAGATCAGGAAAGTCTCCAAGGGGGCGTGCAGAAACACCGCTTTCGCTTGCGGTCGCAGCGCCATGAGCAGCGCCGCCAGCGGGTTGATCAGGTTGGATGGCTTGATCACCACTGCCTCACCAGCCCCGAAAGGCCGCCCTAGCAGGCGCGTCGCGGCATCGGCAGCGCGGGCGACGGTGCGCGGATCAGCTCCGCGACGGCGTAAGCCGACCAGATCATTGAGCGCGCGGGGTTCGGACAGGCCCATGGCCAGACCGGGAAGGTCGAGTGCGCGCGCCAGCATGGTTGATCCGCAGAATGCCGAATGGAACAGGAAGTGGAGCGGCGTATCGCTGGCCAGCATCAGACACTGTTCGGTGGAGACATCGCCGCCTATTTCGCGCTGCCCCAGATAGTCGTCAGTCAGGAACGGCATGGCAGCATGGTCTGCGCGCGGCAGGCGCATGAAGCGAAACGAATCATCACTCTCGACAAAGCGATGCGCCAGCCATTCCGGATCGGTCAGCAGGGATGCAGCGGAAGTCGGTAGGGGGGCCATGGCCACAAACCCTAAGGCCCATGGCCGCTTCGGGCAACTCCCCCTTGCCGCGATCCTCAAGCGGACTTATCGCGGGAGGCATGATGACCAGCGAAGCACCGCTTGATCCCGCAATTGCCCAGGCTGCCAATGCCGAGGGCATGGCGGCCTTGCGCGTCGGCAATCATGATCTGGCCGTTGCCGCGTTCAGCCGCGCGATCAATGCTGATCCCGGCGCCGTGCCGCTGTGGTCAAACCTTGCCCATGCCCATCGCCTTTCCGGCAACAGCGCCGGTGAACGGGCGGCGTTGAACAGTGCTCTGGCGCTTGATCGCACCGATTTTGGCGCGCAACTGCGGATGGCGCAGCTGCATCAGCGGCTGGGTGAGGAAACGCAGGCGTTGATCGCCTGGAGCGGAGTGCAGCAACTGGCGGCGCAACTGGCAGAGATCGCTCCGCATGTGGCGAAAGAGATCGCCATTGGCGGTGCCTATTGCGATGCGCTGCAAGCGCGGCTCTCTGCGCGGATCGACGAAGCACTCGCCCCCCAGACAGCCATGTGGGACGAGACAGAGCAGCGCCGCATCGCTGGCTTTGTCGATAGCGCGCTCGGGCGACGACAGGTGTTTCACAGCCAGTGCGCCGGGGTATTCTATCCCTTCCTGCCCGCCGACGAATTCTTCGATCGCCGTCACTTCCCCTGGTTCGATCAGCTCGAAGCCCGGCACGGGATGATCAAGGCAGAGCTTGAGGCACTGCTGGCTGATCCCGGCGATGCCTTGCGGCCCTATGTGCAGATGGAAGCCGGAACGCCCGAAAACAACTGGAGCGCATTGGACGGCTCGCTCGACTGGGCGGCCTGCTTCCTGTGGGAATATGGCAAGCCCAACGAACCGGTGATCGCGCGCTGCCCGCAGACGGCGGCGCTGCTCGACAGCCTGCCGCTGGCGCGCATTCCCGGTCGCGCGCCCAATGCCTTTTTCTCGATGTTGCGGCCCAGCAGCCATATCCCGCCGCATGCCGGGGTGACCAACACCCGCGCCACCATCCATCTGGCGCTCGATATCCCGCCCGATTGCGGCTTTCGCGTCGGCAATGAAACGCGCGAATGGGTGGAAGGCAAGGCCTTCGCCTTTGATGATACCATAGAGCACGAGGCCTGGAACAGAAGCGATCGCCGGCGTGCCGTGCTGATCATCGATGCCTGGAACCCGCATCTCAGCCAGGGTGAATGCGAAGCGATTGTGCGTTATTTCGCGGCTGCCGATGCGGCGCTGTCGGGGCAGCAATTCTGACAAAAGCCTTTCGTCGAGTCTGGCTTGATGGCACCGCGAATCAGCGATAGAATTGAATCACTGGCGAGATATGCGCCGCAACCACGAGCAATCAGGAAGACCGCCCTTGTTCAGCTCCATTCTTATCCTGCTGGCAGCCGATGCTTCAATGCAGGCCGCAACCCAGCAACCGCTGGTTGAACCCGATCCCAAGGCGATGAACCAGCGCGAGATTCGGGCCTTCAATTCCCATGTGGATAGGAGCCACCCATTCTATATCCGTTGCGTTAGCACGATCGAAACCGGATCGTTATCAAAACGCAATTATTCGTGCCGGACCAATCGCCAATGGCGGATTGCCGAGGAGACGGGCAACCAGAACGCCCGCGAAACCTATCAGTCGATGCAAAGCAAGGCCGCTTCGGGCCAGTAGCTGGCTAACCCTAGTTCTCAGGTAAACGGATCACCTTGACCCCCGGCTGCTTGTTGATGTTGGCGATAAAACTGCCCAGCGCAGCGCGTTTGACGGTGATCGGCTGGCCCGGTTTGGGAAAGGTGAAACGCCCGTCGGTCTGTTTCCAGCGCGAGCCATCGGCCAGCACAAACACGCTGTTGCCATCACGCGCGGCATGGGCGGCTGTGATCGTGCTTTCGATCGAATTGACTTCGACATCGTCATTGCCGCCGAACAGCTTGATCCTGGGCAGGCTGATGCCGAACAGGCCGCGCTTGGTCTCGCGGATGGTGGCGCGATCAATGATCACCAGATCCTTGTTCAGCGAGGCCGCAGCCATAGTGCCCACCGCACGATCAAAGCAGGCAAGGCGCGCGGCGCTATCGGTGATTTTCTGACAATCCAGTACTGCCTGATAGGCGGCTGGCGGCGTGGTGGAGTCAGTTTCGCGCTTGTCCTTGGCTGCTGCGCCAGAGGCAATCACTATTGCCAGTGCTGCGAGGGATAAGGAGATTTGCGAAAAACGGGCCATTGATCGTTCCCAGGTCATGTTCGTTGCTCTGGGAGCATGGCTGGCAGATCAAGGGTGAAGCGTCAATCAGCCAAGGGCAGTCGCGGCCACAAACGCGAAAAGCGCCCGGAATCCCGGACGCCCCCTTGCTTGCTCTGAAAGCTGTCAGGCCAGAAGCTTAAGCTTAAGCGGCCTGTTTCTTGGCCAGTTCGCGCTTGACCTTGACGGCACCTGCCGAAAGCTTTTCGTCCGCAGTCTTCATCAACCAGTTGTCGAGGCCGCCGACGTGCTCAACCGAGCGCAGACCATTGGTCGAAACGCGGAACTTGAAGCTGCGATCAAGCGATTCGGACATCAAGGTGACGTTCTGCAGATTGGGCAGGAATACCCGCTTGGTCTTGTTGTTGGCGTGGCTGACATTGTTGCCAACCAGTCGACCCTTGCCGGTCAATTCGCAGATGCGGGACATGGCTATAACTCGCTTGAATTTCGTGACCGTTTCCGGGGAAGGCGCGCCATTACCGATTCCCCCCCTCAAGGTCAAGTTGTGTGAGGGCATTTCGCGGTCTAGGGGAAATTCATGAGCCGTTGGCCCCTTCCCGAACCGATGTTAGCCGCGCTTAACGAGGCTCAGAAGGCCGTGGCAGCGGGCGAAGTGCCAATCGGTGCGGTGATCGTCAAGGATGGACAGGTGATCGCCGCCGCGCACAATGCTCCGCGCACCCGGCATGATCCCACCGCCCATGCCGAGATCATTGCGATTCGCGCGGCTGCGCGCGCGCTGGGTAATGAGCGGCTCGAGGGCTGCGAACTGTGGGTGACGCTGGAGCCCTGCGCCATGTGCGCCGGGGCCATCGCCCATGCCCGCATCGCCCGGCTCTATTATGCGGCGGCTGATCCAAAGGGCGGCGCGGTGGAACACGGTGCGCGCCTGTTCGAACAGGAGCAATGCCTGCACCGCCCGGAAGTCTATTCGGGCATGGGCGAGGCAGAGGCGGCGGACATGCTCAAAGTGTTTTTTCGCAGGCGGCGCTAGATTCCTCGCCAGATTTTGATCGCCTTGCCATCGCGCGCACCGCGCTGAAAGCTGGAGCAGGGGGCCGGTTTGAAGCCGCGATCATAGCACAGCCGAAGCTCGCGCAGCCAGCCGCGATTGGCGATGATGACACCCACGGCATCGGTGCGCCAGCCGGGGTTGGCCGCCAAGAAGGCTTGCCTGAGATCGCCTGCTATCAGTCCTTCCTTGCGGGAAAGCCGGTCTACATCGGGCCAGACCAAGCTTTGCCATGCGGTCCGCGACATGCGAAAATAGGCCTCGGGGGTCTTTGCGGCGCAGCTGCCGTGCTTGGCCCATTCGTGCTCGAGCAAGCTGGGTGACGGGCTCATGCACAGGTTTTGCCGCAGACTTTCCGGGCTGGGCCTTGGGCTGAGCGAGCACCACTGCGGTGGCGGACCGAACACGGCCTCTGGCCATAACCCGTGGAGCACGAAGCCGAAGCGCCCGCTGCGACCCGAACATTGCAGCGAATCGTCCGCTGCGCGGTTGCCCCGGCAATATTCGGGCGACCAGCTGGCCGCCAGCGTGAACCCGCCGACCGCAACGCGCCGCGTTGGGCCATCTTGTTTCGGCGGCGGCGGCAGTTTCACCCGCTCGGGAGCAGCGCATTGATAGGCCTGTGCCAGTGCCGGGGCGGGCAGTGCCGCCACTAGCAGCAGGGCAAAGAGCTTAGCCCTGAGCATCCCGCTGGCCGCCCTCCAGCCAGACGCGAGCATCGGCGCGGAACAAAAAGCTGATCGCGGCGACGCGCAGCACTTCGATCGCCAGAGTCACCATAATGCCCAGACCGCCGCCCTGCCCGAGTTGCCGCAGCGAGCCTGGCACCGTCATCAGGCCCAACAGGGTGATCACCACCAATATCCACTTGGCGATATTGCTGGCGCGGTGGGCGATCAGATACCACAGCAGCAGCCCGATCATCACCGAGAAGCCGATCATCGCCCAGACCACGCCTTGCGCCATGGCCTCGGTGACTTTGAGCTTGGCCATGCTGGGATCAGCGGCCATCATGGCGATGGTGTGGTCTTTCGCCATGATCGAATTGACCAGCCCCAACCCAATGGCGACGAGATAAAGCCGGTCAAATGTCAGAATTGATGCCGGACGCATGCCCTGTTCCTTCGCGTAATCTTTGATATTCAATAATAATCATCACAGCGGCGTGAAATCGAGACCAATGTCAGCCGCAGGTGCGCTCTGTGTCAAGCGGCCAACCGAAACGTAATCGACGCCGCTGGCCGCAATCGCGCCAATCGTATCGAGCCGCACCCCGCCTGATGCCTCGCAAGGCACCCGTCCGGCCACCAGCGCCACGGCGCGGCTGAGTTCGGCCACCGACATATTGTCGAGCAGCAGATGGCTGGCCCCGGCATGAAGCGCCGGTTCGATCTGGTCGATGCGGTCGACTTCGCAGATGATTCGCGCAATGCCTGCTTCGCGGGCGCGGCGTACCGCCTCGGCAACTCCGCCAGCCACCAGCACATGGTTGTCCTTGATCATCGCCGCATCCCACAGGCCGAGCCGGTGATTCTGCGCACCGCCGGTTCGCGTCGCGTATTTCTCAAGGTGACGCAGGCCGGGAATAGTCTTGCGGGTATCGAGCAGCACAGCTTTCGCAGCCCCCATGGCGTCAACATAGTCGCGCGTCATCGTCGCTACGCCCGAAAGGTGCTGCACCGTGTTGAGCGCCGAACGTTCCGCCGTCAGCATGGCACGGGCATTGCCCGACAGGCGCATCAGATCGGTTCCGGCGGGAACCGCCACACCTTCCGCGCGCAGAATCTCGATTGCCATCGCCGGATCGAGTGCGCGGAAGAAGGCGGCGGCAATCGGCAGGCCGCAAACGATAATCGCATCGCGGCTGTCCATCACCCCGGCAAAGCGCGCCTCCGCCGGGATCACGGACTCGCTGGTGACATCGCGCCCGCCGCCAGGCCAGCCGACGCCAAGGTCTTCAGCCAGCGTGGCGGTGACAAAGGCATCGAGATCGAAGCCGGGGATGTGCCACGCGCTGTTCATTGCCAACAATCCCGCCTGTCCTGAGCCTGTCGAAGGACCGTCCTTCACTTCGGGGCTTGGCGTTCACCGCTAAGAGAAGTGCGACCCTTCGACAAGCTCAGGGTGAGCGGAATGGAAGGAGTTTCGATAGTCGCCATCAATGCACGAACCGCGCCACGACATCGCGGTAGGAGCGCGAAACCTTCACCTGCGCGCCGCTATCCAGCACCAGGAAGCATTCGCCGTTGGTATGCGGCTTGACCTGACGCACCTGATTGAGGTTGACGATGGTCGAGCGATGGACGCGCTGGAACACGCGGGGATCAAGTCGGCGTTCAAGGTCTTTCATCGTCTCGCGCAGGATCAGCGAATTGTCGGCGGTGCGGATGCACATATAGTCGCCCGCTGCCTCGATATGTTCGATCGAATCGACATCGACGCGGAAAATCTGGCCGCGATCCTTGATGTTGATCAGTTTTTCAAAGCGCGCTGCCGCCGGATCGCCATCATCGGGCATGGCGTCCATGGCATCGGGGGCCACTTCGGCGAGCACGGTCTTGAGCATTTCCGCCTCTCCGGACGAACGCTTTTCGGAAAGCCGGGTTCGCACCCGGTCCAGCGTGTCGGCCAGCTTGTCCTCGTCCACCGGCTTCATCAGATAGTTGACGGCATTGGCCTCAAACGCGCGCACCGCGTGTTCCTGATAGGCGGTGACGAAAACGAACAACGGTGGTTCGATGTCCATCACGCCCTTGACCACTGAGAAGCCATCAAAGCCGGGCATCTGGATATCGAGGAAGACCAGATCGGGCTTCTCGGTCTTGATCTTGCGGATCGCCTCGCGCCCGTTGCTGCAGGTGTCGATTATTTCGACGTCAGGGAATTTTTCCAGCCGCAGAGCCAAGCCCTGAATCGCCAGCTTTTCGTCATCGACGAGGATTGTTCGGATAGTCATGGGTCGCTTCTGCCCTTCATGTGCTGAGCCTTGCGCTGCCCCTTGCGCTTCATGGGTAAGATGGTGTTACGCCGCCGCACCTGCAAGCCTTGGTGCTTCTACGGCAGGAATGATGACTTCGCGCTTTTCAAACGGGATTTCGATCAGCACGCCAAAGCCCCCCTCGGGCGGATCGAAGATTTCGAAGCGGTGCCGGTCGCCATAGGCCTGCGCCATGCGGTCCCGTGTGTTGGTCAGCCCGACCCCGGTAGATACTTGTTCGCCGCCATCAAATGTCACGCCCGACAGCCTGTTGTCGGTAGCGCCGGTTTGCAATCCCGGCCCGGTGTCAGAGACGGTGATGCGAAGCATTGGCCCGACGAGTTGCGCGCCGATGGTGATTTCCGCACCGCTTTCAGCCGGACTGACGGCATATTTGATCGCATTTTCAACCAGCGGCTGGAGCAGCAGCGAGGGCAGCAGGCCGGGCAAGGCCGCCTCATCAATGTTGAAATTGGTCCGCAGCCGCTCTTCAAAACGCATCCGCTCGATGCCCAGATAAAGCTTCAGCGTCTCCACCTCCTGCGCCACGGTCACCCGGCCAGTCGGCTCGTTGGCCAGCGTATAGCGCAGAAAGGCCGAAAGCCGCGAGAGCATGGCATTGGCCGGTTCGGACTGTTTCAGCAGCACCAGCGTGGAGATCGAATTGAGCGTGTTGAACAGGAAATGCGGGTTGAGCTGGTAACGCAGCATGGCGAGCTGCGCGCTCGTCGCCTGATTTTCCAGCCGGATCAGCTGATCATTCTGTTCCTCGATCTGCACATAGAAATTGATCGCATAATACAGCGCCGACCATGACACGAGCAGTGTGGCGTCGATGAAGAACACGCCGATCAGCAGCTTGGCGAAGCTTGATTCCCCATGCATCAGCCCAAACACCCAGGCATCGATGAAGGCATAGAGCGTGATCGCCATCGGCAGGACCAGCGCGGTCACCCCCCAGGTGATCAGCGCACGGCGGCTGATCAGCTGGCGATAGATCACCGCAAGGATCAGCGAGATCGAGAAGCCCGTCACCGCCTGGATCGCCAGCAGGACAAGAAATCCCCAGTCCTGCCCGCCGGCAATGCTGGAAATACCGCGCATCAGCATGGCGCCGCCCCAGCCCAGCGCCTGAAGCCGCCAGAAGGCCTGGTTCTTGTTGGCAAAGAACGGCGTGGGTGGGATGGGCAGCACGGCCATGAGCCGTTCCTAGACGGTGAGAGCCGCGAGGGGAAGCACCAGACTTTGGTTCAGCATCAATCCCGCCAGCTGCGATCAAGTCTGTCGATCCGCCGCACCCAGGCGGCGAAATCGGGCGCGCCGGGGCCGCCGGGCAGGCGCACTTGGCTGACATCGCGCTGGTGAACGGCGACGATGTCATCGCGCACCAGCAGCGGCTTGCCCATCGCCAGTGTCGTCACCTGCACTTCGCAGGCGCGCTGGAGGGTCCACAGGTTGAGGAAAATCTCAGGCAAGGTTTCGCCCAGCACCACCGGGCCGTGGTTGCGCAGCATCAGCACCCGGTGATCGCCAAGGTTGGCGAGCAGCCGCTCGCCCTCTTCGGCGCGTACGGTGATGCCCTCGAACTCGTGATAGCCAATTTTGCCGGTCAGGAAGCAGGCATAGAAATTGGCGGGCAGCAAACCGCCCTCAAAACTGGCCACGGCCATGGTTTCGGTGGTGTGGACGTGGCAGATCGCCTTGGCCCATGGCAGGTGCTGGTGAAAATAGCTGTGCTGGGTAAAGCCCGCCTTGTTCACCGGATAGGGGCTGCCATCGAGCACATTGCCGGCAATATCGATCTTGACCAGATTGGAGGCGCAGACTTCGGAATAGAGCAGTCCGAAGGGGTTGATCAGGAAGGCTCCCTGTTCTCCCGGTACGCTGAGCGAGATGTGGTTGTAGATCGATTCGGACCAGCCGAGAGCATCGAAGATGCGGTAACCGGCGGCAAGCTGCTGGCGCGCCTCCCATTCCTCGGCGCTGCATTCGATCTTGCGGTGCAAAGCGGCCGCTGCCTGAATTGCCATGACCAACCTTTCTCAAACGTGGGCCCAAAAACGAGAGGCGAAGGCTAGGCCAGGCAGGGCTTCCTTGGCAAATGCTAAACAAGCTGGCATTCGCGGATGTCAGCGCGTTAGATTGCTGCCGAGGGGGGGCTTGCGTGTCGCGGTTGATCCTGTTCAACAAGCCATTCGGGGTGCTCTCGCAATTCACCGATAGCAGCACGGCCGGCTCTCCCCGCCAGACATTGTCGCATTTCATAGATGTGCCCGGCGTCTATCCGGCAGGCCGCCTCGATATGGACAGCGAAGGGCTGATGCTGCTGACGGACGATGGCCGGTTGCAAGCACGGATCGCCGATCCAAAGTTCAAGCTGCCCAAGACCTATCTGGTGCAGGTCGAAGGCGAAGTGTCGGAGGCCAGTCTTGAAATGCTGCGCCAAGGCATCCGCCTCAAAGACGGCCTGACCCGCCCCGCCGAGGCGGCGCGCATCGAAGATCCGGCATTATGGCCCCGCGATCCCCCGGTGCGCTTCCGCAAGACCGTACCCGATTGCTGGATCAGCCTGACCATCCGTGAAGGCCGCAACCGCCAAGTGCGCCGCATGACGGCCGCCGTGGGCCATCCGACGCTAAGGCTGGTGCGCTGGGCGGTCGGGGAGTGGGTTGTGGAGGGGTTGGGCTTGGGGACGTGGCGGGAGGTTGGGGAATGACGTTTGGCTCTACTACTAGGGGACTAATTCGATCGGATATTCATCATACGTTTGGCCATGAAGTTCCCGACCATTAGCTTTTTTGTTTATGCCCCCCCATTGTTTAAAGAAAAATGCGACGTCATCACGACGACAAATGTCGTGAAGCCTTTCAACCCATTCAATTCGCACTGTACGGGAGCGCGGACCGGATTCTCCACCTACTATGGCCCAATGGATGGCCGATAAATCAACATCCTCAATTGGCC
>JANOYZ010000305.1:0-8080 GCA_031429135.1 Novosphingobium sp.
GGGGCAAGCATGACCGAACAGACCAAGATCCCCGTTCCACCTGCAGGGACCACGCACGGCAACTCATCAATCGAGCGCGCCACGCGGAGCCTTGATCTGGCGACGCTGGGCGGCTTGGCGATTCCTGCTGAGCTGATCCCGCCGCGCCGTGTGCCGCGCCGGATCGTGCGCGTCGAGGATGCGGTTGAGCAGGTTCACAAGCCTTCATCCGAACCGGTCAATAGTCTGCAACCAACGCCCGCCACGAAGGCTGCCCCAAAGGCTGAGGCAACACCATTGATCGCGGTCGAGCCGGTTCGCTTCAACGGTGCACGCCACGGCGTGGACCGCAATCTGCTGCGCGAACAGGGGCTGATCCAGCCTGAAGGCGGAGTCACCGGCCTGCTGGAGGAATTTCGCATCGTGAAGCGGCAATTGCTGCTCCATGCGGGCGAGCTGCGCCGTGCCGGCATGGGTGCCGCTTCGCAGCGTATCCTGATCTGCTCTCCGCTTCCGGGCGAAGGCAAGACCTATACCTCGGTCAATCTCGCGCTGTCGATTGCGGCGGAGAAGGAGAGCGAGGTTCTGCTGGTCGATGCCGATTTCGCCAAGCCTTCGGTGCTTTCGGCGCTGGGGTTGCCTGGCGGTCCCGGCCTGATGGACGCGCTGACTGATCCCGGCATCGATGTGGCGGATTGCGTGATCGGTACCGATATTTCCGGCTTGTGGGTGCTTCCGGCGGGCAATGCCACCAACAGCGACAGCGAATTTCTGGCCTCGTCGCGCACCCGCGATGTGCTTGACCGGCTGGTGCAGGGCGCACCCAACCGCATTGTCATCTTTGATTCACCGCCCGCACTGGCTGCCTCTCCGGCTGCGGAACTTGCTAAATATGCGGGGCAGGCGGTGGTGGTCGCGCGCTGTGACCGCACCGGTCAGGGGGCACTGGAAGACGCGATCTCGCTGCTTTCGGCCTGTCCCAACATCCAACTGCTGCTGAACGGGGTTCACTTCTCGCCCAGCGGTCGCCGCTTTGGCTCCTACTACGGATACAGGGGGTAGTTCCATGAACAACCATACCTATTTACGCGCTTTTTCCGCGCTTGGTCTGGCGCTCAGCCTGCCCGCGCATGTCCATGCCCAATCGATGTCCTATGGCGGCGGCTCGTCTGCCGATGCAGGCGATGATGAAGGCGATACGAGCGATGACAAGCGCAGTTCGCGCTCGGGCAAGAAGCTCACCGTCACGCCCTATATCGAAGCCGCACAGGTCGCCACGGCGCGGCTTTCTCCGGGCAGTGATACGCTGACCTATTCAACGATCGCTGCGGGCATTGATGCCTCGATCCAGGGACGCAATACCAAGGGGGCGATCTCGGCCCGCTATGAGCGCCGCATCGGCTATGGCAATGCGGCCAGCGGCGATACCATCAGCGGCGTTGCCCGCATTGGCACAACGATCATCCCCAATGCGCTCAATATCGAAGCCGGTGCGCTCGCCGCCCGCTCGCAAGTGGAGAACAACGGCCAGACTGTACTGGGCACGCCGGTCGGCGGAAACAGTTCGACCCAGATCTATTCGGTTTACGCTGGCCCGACGATCAAGACCCGGGCTGGCGATGTCGCCATCGATGGCGGCTACCGGATCGGTTACACCAAGGTTGGCACTGATGCTGGCGTGATTACAGCGCCGGGCGGTCCGGCATTCGACGTTTTTGACCATTCGATATCGCAGAATGCCGAGATTCATGCCGGGGTAAAGCCGGGAGCCATGCTTCCGGTCGGCGTCGGCGTGGGTGCCGGTTACTATCAGGAGGACATCTCCAACCTCGATCAGCGGGTGCGTGATCTGCATGCCAGGGCTGATGTAACCCTGCCGCTGACCGGTGATCTCGCGCTGGTTGGCGGGGTGGGTTATGAAAAGGTGCAGGTTTCCAGCCGCGATGTTGCCCGCGATGGCACTGGCGCTCCGATCATCGGTAGCAATGGCCGCTATGTTACCGACAAGAGCGGCCCGCGCGTGATGTCTTATGACACCAGCGGCTTGATCTGGGATGCTGGCGTGATGTGGCGCCCGAGCAAGCGCACCGCGCTTGAAGCCCATGTCGGACGGCGTTATGGTTCGATGACCTATTACGGCAGCTTCGCCTATGCGCCCAATTCGCGCTCTGCGCTGAACATCTCTGTCTATGACAGCATCTCGGGCTTTGGCGGTCAGGTAAACCGCGCGCTGGCCGGACTGCCAACCGATTTCATGGCCTCGCGCAATCCGCTTACCGGCGATATTTCGGGCTGTCTCGTCAGCCTGAGCCAGGGCAACTGCTATTCCGGCGCCCTGGGCTCGGTGCGCTCGGCCACCTTCCGTTCGCGCGGAGTAATGGCGAGCTACGGAGTTGATCTGGGACGCCTCCAGGCCGGTATTGGCGCCGGCTATGATCGCCGCAAATTCATTGCTGCGCCCGGCACGATACTCGCTGCGGCCAATGGTGTGGCTGACCAGAATTACTGGGCCTCTGCCTATCTCAACGGCAGGATTGATGAAAAATCGCGATTTGCCACCAATCTCTATGCCAACTGGTTCAACAGCGGCTTCGGCGTCAATGACAATGGCACCGCGATTGGTGCCACGGCGGCTTACTACCGCTCGCTCACCGATCACCTCTCGGCCAATGTGGCACTGGGGGTCGACGGGATCGAACGCACCAATCTTGATGATATCTGGAATGCCTCGGCGCTGGTCGGCGTGCGGTATTCCTTCTGAGCATATGGGGGCAGACAATCATGTTTGACGACTTTTACGGGCTTACGGGCAAACCATTCCAGCTGACGCCGGATCCGGCGTTCTATTTTGAGAGCGGAACGCATCGCAAGGCGCTGTCCTATCTCAGCTACGGGCTGGCGCAGGGTGAGGGCTTTGTCGTCATCACCGGCGAGGTTGGCGCGGGCAAATCGACGCTGGTGGCGCATCTGATGGCGACGGTTGATCCGGCGCGGCTGACGGCGGCGCAGATCGTTACCTCGGCGCTCGATGGCGAAGAAATCATCCACGTCATCGCCCAGGCTTTCGGCCTGATGATCGAAGGCCATGACAAGGCCGCCGCGCTCGGTGCCATCGAGGGCTTCCTCCACGAAGAAGCGCGCGGCGGACGGCGCTGCCTGCTGGTGGTTGACGAGGTCCAGAACCTGACGATCAGCGCGCTTGAAGAACTGCGGATGCTGTCAAACTTCCAGCTTGGCGCACATCCGCTGCTGCAGACGCTTTTGCTCGGCCAGCCGGAATTCCGCGATACGCTGCGGGATAGTCCCCAGCTTGAGCAGTTGCGCCAGCGGGTGATCGCCGCGCATCATCTTGATGCGATGGAGCCCACCGAGGTTCAGCCCTATGTCGAGCATCGGCTCGCCTGTGTTGGCTGGGCGGGCAACCCCAGCTTCGACCAGCGGGTTTATTCCGAGCTCTATGCGGCCAGTGGCGGCGTTCCGCGCCGGATCAACCAGATCTTCAACCGGCTGATGCTGCTGGGCGCGGTTGAAGAGCGCACCCGCATCGATGCGGCGCTGTTTCAGCAGGTGCTGGCCGAATTGGCCGATGATACCGCGCTGCCGCTCAGCAGCAAGCGCGCCAAACCTGCGCCGGTTCCCGCCTCGCAGCCGTTTTCACGCCCTGTGCAACAGACGGCATATGCGCCGGTGGAATCGCCAGCGGAGATGGCACCGGATTCGCCTGGCCATGCCGATTTCGCCGAGGCGCTCGCCGCGCGGGATGCCCAGATCGCCGAGCTTCAGCAGGCCGTGCTCGAATTGGCCAGCGGCTCTGATGCAGCAGCCAGCGAAGCCGCTGATGCTGCCGCGCTGAATGATCGCATTGCCGAGCTTGAAGAGCGTCTGGTCGATCAGGAACAGACCGTGCGCCACACGCTGGCCATGCTGGTCGAATGGCTTGAAACCGACGAGCAAATCGCCGCTTAAAGAGGTTCCTCCCGCTTGGAAAACCGGCAGATCATCAATGGAATGTCGGTAGACGTCGAGGAATGGTTCCAGGTCGGCGCGTTTGAGCGCGTCATCAATCCGGCGGACTGGGACAGCCTTGCCAGCCGGGTTGAGCGCAATTGCGATAGCATTCTGGCGCTGTTTGACGATGCCGGGGTCAAGGCCACCTTCTTCACGCTGGGCTGGGTGGCGCAGCGCCATCCGGCGATGATGCGCCGCATTGCCGAGGCCGGACACGAGGTTGCCAGCCACGGCTGGGATCATGCCCGCGTTTTCACATTGGGTGCCAAGGCTTTTGCCGCTGATCTGGATAAAAGCCGCAAGGCCATCGAGCAAGCCAGCGGTCAGAGCGTCACCGGCTACCGCGCGCCGAGTTTTTCGATTGATCAGCGCACGCCATGGGCCTTCGAGGTGCTGGCCGAACACGGCTATGCCTATTCCTCCAGCGTCGCGCCGATTGTCCACGATCACTATGGCTGGCGCGAAGCCCCGCGCTTTGCCTTTCGCCCGCTGGCGGATTCGGCATTGCTCGAAGTGCCTGTCACCACCGCTGAATTTGCCGGGCGACGGCTGGCGGCGGGGGGAGGGGGCTTCTTCCGGGTGCTGCCCTATGGCTTCTCGCGCTGGGCGGTGCGGCAAGTGAACAACCGCGATAGCCGCCCGGCAGTGTTCTATTTTCACCCCTGGGAGATCGATCCCGATCAGCCGCGCGTGAAAAATGCGCCGCTGAAATCGCAGCTGCGCCACTACACCCGGCTTGCTGCCATGGCGGGCAAGCTGCGCCAGCTGCTCGGCGATTTCAGCTGGGGGCGCATGGACGCGCTGGTGGCTGTGCAAGCAGCACGCACCCCCATGACCAAGGTTGCGGCATGAACGCGCCGTTCCTCCCCGAAAAGCTCATCCTGCGGCTTGTCGATCCCGGTGATGGGGCACAGGCGGCGCGGATTGACGCCTTCCTTGCCGATCATGGTGAGGCGACGCCGTTTCACCGTCCGGCATGGCTCAATGCCGTCGCCCGAGGCACTGGCAACCGGGCGCTGGCGCTGATCGGTGAACGACACGGTGCTATTGCCGGTTATCTGCCGGTCAACGAGATTCACTCAGCCATTTTCGGGCGGATGCTGGCCTCCAGCGGCTTTGCTGTCGATGGCGGGCTGCTGCTCGCAGGCAGCGATGGCGAACCGTTTTTCGCCGGGCTTGAAGAACTGGCTTCGCGCACAAATTGCAGCGCAATCGAGCTGCGCGGCGGTGTGCAGCCAGACGCCAGCGCACAGTGGACAATCAAGACCGAATCGCACTGCGGCTTCATCGCGCCGCTGCTGGCCGATGACGAAGCACAGCTGCTCTCGATTCCGCGCAAACAGCGCGCCGAAGTGCGCAAAGGGCTGGCGAACGAACTGACGGTCGAGGTCGGCTCATCGGCCCGTGATCGCGACGCGCATTGCGCGGTCTATGCCGAATCTGTCCGCAACCTTGGCACGCCGGTGTTCCCGCGCGCTTTGTTCGATGCGGTGCTCGATTATTTCGGCACAGATGCCGATATCCTGACCGTGCGCGCTGATGGCGTGCCAGTAGCCAGTGTCCTCTCGCTGTATCATCGCGGCGCTGTCATGCCCTATTGGGGCGGTGGCACTTTTGCCGCGCGGCGGCTGCGCGCCAATGACCGGATGTATTTTGAACTGATGCGCCACGCCGCCGCTCGCGGTTGCACCCGGTTTGATTTTGGCCGCTCGAAAACCGGCAGCGGTGCCTATGACTTCAAGCGCAACTGGGGCTTTGAGCCACAGAGGCTGTCCTACGCATCATGGACCGCGCCCGGTGCCAAGGAGCGCGACGCTAACCCCAACAGCGCCAAGCATGCTGCGCAGATTGCGCTGTGGCGGAAGTTGCCCTTGGGGATCGCCAACAGGTTAGGACCACTGATCGCCAAGGGATTGGGCTGATGTCAGAAATCCTGTTCATCGCGCATCGCATCCCGTTCCCGCCGGACCGGGGCGACAAGATCCGTTCGCACCATGTGCTGAAGCGCCTTGCCCGCCTTGCGCCTGTCCACGTCGCGACTTTCGCTGATGATGAGCAGGATGCCGAGGCTGAAGCCGAACTCGCTGCCACTGCCCGGTCCTATTGCCTGGTTGACCGCTCCAAGTGGCTGCCGCTTGCCGGGGTGGAGGCTTTGCTGCGCCGTCAGCCTGTCAGTCTCACCGCATTTTACGACAGGCGACTGGCAGATTATGTCGCCAAGATGCTGCGTGAAAAGGATATTTCGGCGATTTACGTCTATTCGGGGCAAATGGGGCAATATGTTCCGGACGATTACACCGGGCGGCTGATTGTCGATTTCGTCGATGTCGATTCGGCCAAGTTCGATGCCTATGCAGGCTCTGGAAACCTGCTCTCGCGCTGGATCAACGCCCGCGAGGGCCGCGTCTTGCATGCCGAGGAAGCACGGCTGGCGGTACGCGCCCACGCCAGCCTGCTGGTGTCAGCCGAGGAAGCTGCACTGTTTGCCGCGCGACTGGGCGAGCAGGAACGCCTCCGTGCCAATGTCCGCGCGCTGGAAAACGGCATTGATACTCTGGCCTTCGATCCCTTCACCGTCGCGCCAGAGCCGAAGCTGGCTGCGCTGTCAGGGCCGAAGCTGATCTTTACCGGGCAGATGGACTATCCGCCCAATGTCGCCGCCGTGTTGCGCGCCACCAAACGCCTGATGCCGCGCATCCGCGCTGTGATACCAGATGCCAGCCTGCATATCGTCGGCCGCAAGCCGTCAGCCGAAGTGCTGGCGCTCGATGGAGTCGATGGCTGCCGGGTGTGGGGCAGGGTGGATGATATCGCCGCTTACCTGCGCGCCGCAGACCTCGCGCTGGTGCCGCTCGAAATCGCGCGGGGAGTGCAGAACAAGGTGCTCGAAGCCATGGCCATGGCGCTTCCCGTGGTGGTCTCCAGCGGCGCGGCCACCGGGATCGGCGCAGAGCCGGACCGTGAATTTGTGATTGGTGAAGACGATGACGCGCTGGTGCGCGCGGGCATCTCGCTGCTGCGTGATCGCCAGCGCGCCAAGACCATGGGGCTGGCCGCGCGCCGTTTTCTTGAACAGAACCGCAGCTGGGAGGCGGTGCTGGCACCGTTGCCTTCGCTGATCGGCCTCGCTGATCCGCAGGTGAGCGATGCTGCCTGAGGCGGCGCTCCCTGCCGTCTGGCGGCACCCACTCGGGGCGCTGGCCATAACGAGGATCGCGCTGATCCTCGCCTTTATCGGCGATTGGGCGAAGATGGTGGGCCACTGGTGGAATAGCTCCACCTATTCGCATGTCCTGCTGATCCCGCCGATCATTGCCTGGCTGGTCTGGCAACGCTGGCCCGAACTGCGCAAGCTGGAACCAAGTGGCTGGAGCCCCGGACTTGCGCTGTTCGCCGTATCGCTGCTGCTTTGGGTGCTCGCTGCCTTTGCCGGTTTAGACCTTGGCCGACAGCTCGGTGCGGTTGCCATGCTGATGAGCACGGCACTGGCATTGCTGGGGCCACGCGTTGGCAGAGCTCTGGCTTTTCCGTTGTTTTACATGCTGTTCCTCGTTCCATTCGGCGATGAACTGGTGCCGCCGCTGCAACTGATCACCGCCAAGCTGACTATTGCACTGATCCACCTGACCGGCGTTCCAGCGGTGATCGACGGGGTGTTCATCAGCACGCCTGCCGGTCTGTTTGAAGTGGCCGAGGCCTGTTCGGGGGTGAAGTTTCTCATCGCCATGATCGCCTTTGGCGTGCTCGCCTGCCATATTTGCTTCACCAGCTGGAAACGGCGCGCGGGGTTCATGGCGCTGTGTATTGCGGCGCCGATCCTCGCCAATGGCGTTCGCGCCTGGGGGACGATCTATGTCGCGCAAATCAAGGGCGCGGCCTTTGCCACGGGCTTTGATCACATCATCTATGGCTGGTTATTCTTCGCAGCGGTCATCATCATGGTACTTGCCATCAGCTGGCGCTTTTTTGACCGTGACCCCCATGCCCCGCTGGTTGATCTTGCCGCCATCGCGGCGTCGCCGCTGCTGACGCGCATAGCGGCACGGAAAATCGGCTTGCCCAGCGCACTGGGGCTGATCACGGCGCTGGTGAT
>JANOYZ010000306.1:0-3615 GCA_031429135.1 Novosphingobium sp.
GAAGGCGCGGCATGGCTGGGGCTGATCGCGTTGTTCCTTGCAAGCATGACAGTGCATCTTGGCATCGTTGCAGGATATGCCCGCCCGACAGACCCGATGGGACCTTCATGGCTGACCTTCAGGGCGCTGGGGGGCTGGCTGTCGATGGTGGTGCTCTCCAGCAATCTGCGTTTGCTGCCGCATGTTATCGGCGGACCGCTGGTCATGCTGATGATGCTCGGCTGGGCGGGCTGGCGGTCAGTTGCGGGGACATTCTGCACATTGTTGTTCCTCGGCTACGGCCTCGCCTTCATGATCGCGGGCCGGGGGGACAACTGGTACTGGGGCATGGTGGTTGCTCCCACCATGTTCATCGGCCTGGCGCTGGTTTCACGCGTCGCGCGCAGTCTCTGGCGAGCAGCCTTCCCCTCGCGCTCGCTTGCTTCTAGAGGGGGCAGGGCATGAACGGTCCACGCATCCTCCTCGTCGTTGGCGGCGGCATCGCAGCTTACAAGGCCTGCGAGCTGGTGCGGCTGATCCGTGGGGCTGGCGGCTCGGTCACTTGCGTCCTCACTGAAGGCGGTTCGCAGTTCGTTACCGCGATGAGCCTTGCCGCGCTGAGCGAGCGCCCGGTCCACACCACGCTGTGGGATCTGAAAAACGAGGTGGAGATGGGCCACATCCAGCTCAGCCGCGAGGCCGATCTGGTGGTGGTCTGCCCGGCAACCGCAGACCTGCTGGCGCGGATGACTGTCGGCATCGCCGATGATCTGGCGACCACGCTGCTGCTTGCCACCGACAAGCCGGTGATGGCCGTTCCCGCGATGAATGTGCGGATGTGGCTCCATGCCGCTACCCAGCGCAATGTCGCGACTTTGCGCGAATATGGCGTGCTGGTGCTAGATCCCGATGAAGGCGCGATGGCCTGCGGTGAATTCGGCCCTGGCCGGCTGCCTGAACCAGCGGCAATCTGGGCGCGGATTTCCGAGCTGTTTGCCGGTGCCGATGCGCTGCCGATGCTGGCCGACCTGGCCACAGAATCCGGACCTGAGATCGAGGCCATTGAAGCCGAGGAAGAGGACGGTGCCGAAATCAGCTTTGGCAACCTGTCATCGCTCATCGCGCGTAGCAGCAAGAACAAGGCGCTATCGCTTGATGACGATCTGGACTTTGACCAAACCTTCGATGCCAGCGAAGCCGGTTTCGGCGATATGCCGCTGCCCTATATGGAAGAGGTTCCGGTGCCCGGCACGATGCCAGATACTGCCGCTTCAGGGCTAGTCGTGGCCAAAAAGGGCAAGGCCAAAGCTGCACCGCCTACCGATCCGCAGGCGATCAACCACACGGTTGGTGGCGGAGTGCAGGTTCCCCCCGAGGTGATTGCCGGTGACGATCATGGGGTTCGTCTTGATGATCCGCTTGCCAATCCGCTGGAAGGCCAGCCAGACTTTGACGACACTCCCGAACACCGCCCGCTGTTCGGCAAGCATATCCTCGTCACCGCCGGGCCGACGCATGAGCCGATTGATCCGGTGCGCTACATCGCCAACCGTTCCAGCGGCAAGCAGGGCTACGCCATCGCCGAAGCTGCCGCGCGGCTGGGTGCGCGGGTGACACTGGTCTCGGGGCCGGTGTCCTTGTCCACTCCGCGCGGCGTTGACCGGATTGATGTCGAAACCGCGCGGCAGATGGCCGAAGCGGTGAAGAACGCCCTGCCAGCCGATTGCGCGATCATGGTCGCCGCCGTTGCTGACTGGCGCAGCAAGGACGTCTCCTCGGGCAAGATCAAAAAGCGCGGATCGGCCCCGCCGGTGCTGCTGCTCACCGAAAACCCCGATATCCTCACCAGCGTCGCCGCCGGGCAGAAAAAGCCGAAGCTGCTGGTTGGCTTTGCCGCTGAAACCAGCGAAGTGCTCAAGCACGCCACTGAAAAACGCGCACGCAAGGGGGCGGACTGGATCATCGCCAATGATGTTTCAGGCGATGTCATGGGCGGTGCGATGAATCAGGTGCATATTGTCACCGCGAACGGGGTCGAGAACCTGCCGCTGATGCCCAAGGAAGCTGTCGCCGCCGCGATTATGGAGCGCATTGCCCGTGCTCTTGAGGCAACCGGTGCCTGAAGCTGCTCCCGCGCCGGTCCCGGTTCTGGTGAAGCGGCTTCCCCATGGGGAGGGGCTGGCTCTGCCCGACTATGCCACAGCGGGGGCCGCGGGCATGGACGTGCTGGCGGCAGAAGATGTCACACTGGCCCCCGGTGCGCGCCATGCGGTGGCCACCGGCCTCGCACTCGCCATTCCGCAAGGATATGAGATTCAGGTGCGCCCGCGCTCAGGCCTTGCGCTCAAGCATGGCGTCACCGTGCCCAATACGCCGGGCACGATTGATTCGGATTATCGCGGTGAACTCAAGGTGATCATGATCAACCTGGGAACGGAATCCTTTGCCGTGGTGCGCGGGGATCGCATTGCGCAGCTGGTGCTGGCACCGGTGGTTCACGCCGCTTGGGTTGAGGCCCAGAGCCTTGACGAAACCCAGCGCGGCGAAGGCGGGTTTGGTTCGACCGGCGGCGTGGCTGGGCTGGGAAGGTAGCCACTCTATGCCTCCCCGTTGCATGGGCAACAGGGAGGATCAGCAAAGCTCAGTTCTTGCGCTTCTTTTCCGGCGCAACGGTGATCCGTACGGTTTCACCCGACTGGCCGGGGAAATCAGTGAACATGGCTTCGACCAGATTGGGCACCAGATAGGGCAGGCGGTTCGAGGTGGAGGCGGCTTCAGCCTTGCCTTCGAACAGACGCTTGCCATCCGCCTTGCGGTCAATCTTCAATTTGATGCCGCTGGTATAGACGGTGTAGCTCTCAACATCGTTGTCGAACCACGGATCGTACCAGCCATAGCCCCACGAACCCCCGAAGCTGCTGTAACCGCCCCGGTAATAGGGACGACCATAATAGCCGGACCGGCCAAAGCCGCCATAGCCATAAGGACGATAGCCGAACCATGGGCTATAGAATGGATCGTTGTGAAACCCGGTCGAGCGCACATGATCGCGGCCCTTGTCAACGCCGTAATCGAACCTGACAATCAGCTGGGCATTGGCCGGATCGGAGGGGACATAGCCCACCCTGGCCATCTGCGCCTCGACCAGCCGGGCATATTGGGCAAACTCAATGCCCCCCGCGAGGACCGGATCATCGGCGACCACGGCAAAGGTCTGCCCGGCAGGGGCGGGAAGCTCAGCCTGAAAGCGGTTGACCTTGGCGTTGAAACTGGATGCACAGGCGCTGAGCGCGAGCAGCATCAGCGGCACTACTGCCAGCTTCAATCGGGATACGATCGAGTTATGCATTGTCATTCCTCAAGTCATCCGGCTCACCAACGCTCCGCCCCCGTCTCGCGGTGAGTCTTCAATGTAATGACAATGCCCTAGTGCAGCCGCGCTGAACAGTGGTTGAATGGGGTGGTTGCCCTGCCTAGTCTATTGACAGATGGCTAAGAGCCCGAACGGAAAGTAGTTGAGCGATACCAGTGGTTTGTGATTCACCGTCGTTATCGAGACGATAGGAGAACCACATGGCCTGGACTGATATGCAGGCGACAAGCTCAGGCAAGCGCACAAGGGGCACGGCGACTGGA
>JANOYZ010000307.1:0-1743 GCA_031429135.1 Novosphingobium sp.
CGCGCGTCACTTCCTTCAGCTTCTCGTAGGCGCCTTGCACCCCGTAGCGGCGCATCACGGTCTGGATTGGCTCGGCCAGCACTTCCCACGACCGGTCGAGGTCGGCGGCAAGTGCCTCCTGGTTCAGTTCGAGCTTGCCGAGGCCGATGCCCAACGAGTGGTAGGCCAGGGCGGCGTAGCCCAGCGCCACGCCCATGTTGCGCAGCACGGTGCTGTCGGTCAGGTCGCGCTGCCAGCGGCTGACTGGCAGCTTTTCTGAGAGGTGGCGCAGCAGCGCATTCGCCAGGCCGAGGTTGCCCTCGGCATTCTCGAAGTCGATCGGGTTGACCTTGTGCGGCATGGTCGACGAGCCGATCTCGCCCTCCTTGAGCCGCTGCTTGAAATAGCCCAGGCTCACATAGCCCCAGACATCGCGCGACCAGTCAGCCAAGCCCCCAGAACCATGTACCAAAGCGCACCGGCATCGGCGCACCGCCTGCTGCACCGCCGGTTGCTGCCAGCGCCTCGCCATTGCCATCAAGGAAGGCGTTGAGCAGCGGTACGCCAACCACGATTCCGGCACCGTTGATCATGCCTTTCAGGGCGGTTCTGCGGGAAAGATCGTAGGCCATCGGAATTCTCCTCAGCTCATGGCTGCTTGGCGCGCAGATCGGCAAAGCTGACATGCGTCTGTGTAATTGGTTTGCTGGCCCGCACGCGCCAAGCCTCGGGCATGGTGGCAACCTGCAGGAACAGGGCGCGAATACCATAGGATTTGCCGGCAAAACGCTGGGTCAGCGCCTCGATCAGGGCAGAGTCCTCGCTGGGGCGGCCCACGGCATATTCAAGCGCGCGCGCGGCGACGCACATCGGTGTTGCCGGGTTTTCCGCCAGAGCTTTGCCAAGGCCAAAGCCGCCCTCATAGCTGGTGCCGTCGATCTCGCCTCTGGTGTCGATTTTTGTCTCATTTTCCGTTGTCCGGAACGCACCGATGCCGTCAAATCGCTCCAATGACAGACCAACCGGATCGGTGATGCGGTGGCAGCCCGAACAGGTCGGGTCAGTGGCGTGCTGGGTAAGGCGGATCCGCGCGGTGGGCATGGCCTTGTTGGCGGTGTCCTGAACGGCGGTGAAGTTCACATTGCCCGGTGGATTGGGCACCGGCTGGCACATCAGCACCTCGCGAATGGCGCGGCCCCGCAAGGTGGGCGAACTGCGGCCCGAATGCGAGTAAAGCGCCAGGAATCCGGCCTGCCCCAGCAGCCCAGCGCGATCGTCACCGGCGGCAAAGCTGTGTTCAACCCAGCCTTTCGATTTGCTCACCTGCACCTGATAAAGCGGGCCAAGCACCCGGGTCATGAAAGTGCGGTTGGTGGTGAACAGCTGGCGGTAATCACCGTTTTGCGCCAGCAAATGATCGGTGATCGTGCGCAAAGTCTGTTCGGGGAGTGCAGCGGCAACTTCCTGATTGAAATAGGGATAGATCACCGGGTCCTTGGCCAGCTCGTCGAATTTTTCGAACAACAGCATATCGGCGAAAAAGGCGCGCAGACCCTGCTCGAAACGCGGTGATTTGACCATGGTTTCGGCGATGATGCCGAGCTTCGCCTGATCTGTGAGCGTTCCCGTTTCCGCAGCACGCAACAGGGCTTCATTGGGCGTGGTGTTCCACAGCATGAAGCTCAGTCGCGCGGCGCGGGAATAATTGTCCAGTCGCAGTGATCCGGGGCTGGCTGGGTCAGCCTCAGCTTCAGCTTCAGCGCG
>JANOYZ010000308.1:0-2525 GCA_031429135.1 Novosphingobium sp.
GAACCACTGGAACAGGCAGGCCAGCAGCAGTGCGAGGCCGAGCCAGGGAACAACATGACCCCCCGGCAGCTTGTGCATGAACAGCACCATGCCCGAGGTGAAAGTCAGCGCCCCGATGGTGGCGATGAACGGAATGACATCCGGCGGAAGAATATGGTAATCGTGGTTCTTGGTTCCGGCCATGATCGGTCTCGTCCCTGTTGCGGTCGGCGGTATATAATCCGGCAGCAAGGCCACCGGCAATGATTTCGTGCCGCCCTTTATCGCGCGGATGCCACGCGGTCCAGAGCCTTCCTGCTCGCTGCTTTATCCTGGTGAAAACTATAGCTCAGCGTGATCTGGCCGATCTGCCGCGCGTCTTCATCCTCAAGGATCGCAGGATCGACATAATAGGTCACCGGCATGCGCACTTCCTCGCCGGGTTTGAGTGTTTGTTCGGTGAAGCAGAAGCACTGGATCTTGGTGAAATACTTGCCTGCCTGATCAGGCGCGACATTGAAACTGGCGCGGCCGACAACCGGCTTGTCCGAGAGGTTTTTGGCCCGGAAAATCGCCAGTGACCGCTCACCCAGCCGCACCGTCTGGGTGACTTGCTCGGGCCCGAATTTCCACGGCAGGTCGTGATCGACATTACCGTCAAAGCGCACCGATATCGTCTGGGCAATCGCCTTGACAGAGGCGGCCTGCGCTTCGCTGACGCGCATGGTGGTGCCGCCCCAGCCGGTGGCCTGGCAGAACATCCGGTACAGCGGCACCGAAGCCCAGCCCAGCGCCAGCATCGCCAGCGCGAAGGCAGAGGCATAAAGCGCGACTCGGCGATTGCGGGCAGCGGAGGTGACGACTGTGGGAAGCGCGGCGGTGGTCATGCTCTAATGCTGGAACTTGACCACGGTGATCATGAAGAACAGCACCACCAGCGCCGCGAGCACCAGTGCCACGGCGCGGTTGCGGCCCTTGATGATCTTGTCACGAGCGGCTTTCGCCTGTGCCGATTCGGGATCTGAAATCTGGTTCATGGATTGATGCCCTGCACTTAAATCAAACGATCAGCAACCAGCGCGGTGAACAGCGCGAACAGATAGATGACCGACCAGCCGAACAGCTGTTTTTCGGGTTTCATCGCATCGTCAGCACCGCTGCGGCGGCGCAGACCGACGCGAATCGACAGCGCGAGGAACAGGCCCGACAGCACGATTGCCGAAATGCCATAGACCGCACCGGTCCCGCCGATCCACCAGGGCAGCACGGAGATCGGCAGCAGCAGCGCCGAATAGATCATGATCTGGTTGCGCGTTGTCACTTCGCCCGCCACCACCGGCAGCATCGGAATGCCGACCTTGGCGTAGTCAGACTGGACGAACAGCGCCAGCGCCCAGAAATGCGGTGGGGTCCACATGAAGATGATGGCGAACAGCAGCACCGGCATCAGCGTGATGTCTCCGGTTGCCGCAACCCAGCCGATCAGCGGCGGAAAAGCGCCAGCACCGCCGCCGATAACGATGTTCTGCGGCGTGCGCGGTTTGAGCCAGATGGTATAGACGACAGCGTAATAGACAATCGACAGCGCGAGGATCGCCGCTGACAGCAGATTGATCGCCAGCCCCATGATCAGCACCGATCCGACCGACAGGACGATGCCGAAATCGCGCGCTGCGGTGCGGTTCATGCGGCCGCCGGGGATCGGGCGGTCCTTGGTGCGCTTCATCCCCGCGTCAAGATCGGCTTCCCACCACATATTGAGCGCCGCCGCCCCGCCCGCGCCCAGCGCGATGCACAGGATCGCGGTGAAGGCGAGGATGAACGGAATGCGCACCGGCGCGGCGATCAACCCGCACAGACCGGTGAAGATCACCAGGCTCATCACGCGCGGCTTGGTCAGCGCATAGAAATCGCGCCAGTCAGCGAGAATCGGGTGGGTTGATGCTGTTGCCATGGCCGCGCCTATAGGCGCGTCAGTCGGGCAAAGCAAAGACCTCGGAAGCAGAGTTCCGAGGCCTTCGTATTTTATCAGACTTGCGGCAGGATCAGTGGTGCGCCTTGTCGTCGATCACCGGCAGCGTTTCAAACTGGTGGAATGGCGGCGGGCTGGACAGGGTCCATTCCAGCGTGTTCGCGCCAGCGCCCCAATAGTTGTCAGCCGCTTTTTTGCCCCAGATGAAGGCATAGATGACATTGACGATCCAGATCAGGATCGAGACGGCCATGATCTTGTAACCCAGCGTCGCCACCCAGTTCCAGTGGGCATAGGCCTCGACATAATCAGGGTAACGGCGCGGCATGCCCTGCATCCCCAGGAAGTGCATCGGGAAGAAGATCAGGTTCACGCCGACGAAGAAAATCACGAAATGCAGATAGGAGAGAAACTCCGAATGCATCTTGCCGCTCATCTTGGGGAACCAGTAATAGAAGCCGGCAAACAGCGATGTCACCGCGCCCAGAGACAGCACGTAGTGGAAGTGTCCGACAACGTAATAGGTGTCCTGGAAGTTATCATCGATACCGCCATTGGCGAGCACCACGCCGGT
>JANOYZ010000309.1:0-3301 GCA_031429135.1 Novosphingobium sp.
CCTCCATCCCCCAGGGCCGGGCATGGGGTTCAAACGCGCCGACCAGAAGCTTGCCCGCGTCGTATTTGTAATAGCCGCAGTAATCATAGTCGCGCAGCACCGGCAAAGAAGGATCGATGCCTTCGACGCCCTCGAACAGCACGTAATAATGCTCGCAGGCGTGGAGCGGCGCGGCCACGCCGATGCTGGCGGCCAGGTCGCGGGTCCACATGCCGCCGCAGATCACGACATAGTCTGCGTCGATTTTTCCCACAGCCGTCTCGACCCCGGTCACGCGTTCGCCATCGTGCCGGATGCGTGTGACTTTGGTGTTTTCAAAGATCCGCGCGCCACCCGCCCGTGCGCCCTTGGCCAGCGCCTGGGTAATGTCCACCGCGTTGGCATAGCCGTCACTCGGGATGTGAATGCCGCCGACCACGTCACCAACATTGACGATAGGTGCGAGTTCCTTGATCTCCTGTGGTGTCACGACATGCACTGGCAGATCGAACACCTTGGCCATCGAGGCGCTGCGCTTGAGCTCCTCGAACCGCTCCATATTGGTCGCCATCGAGATCGAGCCGCACTGGCGATAACCAGTGGCCTGCCCGGTTTCAGCCTCAAGCCCGCGATAAAGCTCGCCGGTATATTTGGCGAGCTTGGTCATGTTGATCGACGGGCGCAGCTGGCCGACGAGGCCCGCCGCGTGCCAGGTGGTCCCGCTGGTCAGCTGTTTGCGTTCGAGCAATACCACATCATCCCAGCCTATCTTGGTCAGGTGATAAGCAATCGAACAGCCGATGACACCGCCGCCGATGACGACGACGCCGGCCTTTTTGGGAAGTTCCGCCACCGGTCAAACCTTCATCTTGGCATTGTCGGGATCATAGGCCGGTAGCGCGAGCACGGTCGCCACCCGCCGTTCGCCTTGCAGATAGAGCTCGAAAGTCGATCCCGGCGCGGAATTCTCGATCGGCACACAGGCGAAGAACAGACTTTTGCCAGTGCGATGACCGTATCCGCCAGATGTGGTGAGGCCGATGCACTTGTCACCGACCAGACATGGCTCTGCGCCGCGCACATCAACGTTGCCAGCATCAACTTCGCCATAAACAATCCGGAACCGGTCGGAAGCATCAAGCGTTGCCTGCTTGCCGACGAAGTGGTCCTTCTTGAATTTGATGAAACGGCCCATGTCCGCCTCGATCATTGTCAACTCGTTGGTCAGTTCAGACCCCCAGGCCTTATAGCCCTTCTCCATCCGCATCGTGTTGACGGCGTAAAGCCCGTAATTGGCAATTGCGAACGCTTGTCCTGCCTGCCAAATCACATCGTAGAGCGCGGTCATATCGCCCGTAAGCGGGTGTAGCTCCCACCCCAATTCCCCGACATAGGAGACCCGCAATGCCCGCACATTGCATCCGGCGATCACAATCTCCTTGCCGCTCAACCAGCGGAAACCTTCATTGCTTAAATCGCTATCGGTCAGCGTGGCAAGCAGGTCGCGTGAGCGGGGCCCGCTGAGCACAAGCACGCCGCGATCCTCGGTGACATTGCTGATCGTCACATCCTCATGCGGCAATTTGCTCTGCATCATCAGGTCAAGATCGCGTTGCTCGGCGGCAGCGGCGGAGAGGCAGTAGAAATGATCGTCGGCCAGCCGCGTCACTGTCATCTCACCGTAAATCCGTCCCTGACGGGACAACGGATGGACCAGACCAATCCCGCCAGACTTTCTGGGCATAAGGTTAGCGCAAATCCGGTTGAGGAACGCCTCTGCGTCAGGCCCGGTGACATCATATTTGGCGAAACCGGTGAGATCGAGCACACCAACACGCTCGGCGACGGCACGCACCTCATCGGCCACTACCTCGAAGACATTGTTCCGGCCATAGCCCGAGACTTCTTCGCGGCCATCGAGCGAGAACCATTTGGGCCGCTCCCAGCCGTAAGTCTCACTGTGCACCGCGCCCGCCGCTTTCAGGCGATCATGCAGCGGGCTGACCTTGCATGGCCGCCCATCGGGCTCTTCCTCGCCCGGTAGCCGCGTGGTGAACGTCAGACGGTAATCGAGGAATACCTTGGCGCGGCTATATTCCTCATCGGCGAATCCCCCGTAACGGCGCGGATCAAATTCGGTCATGTTGATATCAGCGTCGCCGTAAACTATTGACTGCGCGAGATATTTACCTGACCCTCCGCCCTGCGCGATGCCGAACGACGTGCCGCAGCACAGCCAGAAATTCTTGAGTCCTGCCGCTGGCCCGAGCAAGGGCCCGCCATCGGGTGTATGGGGGATTGCCCCGTTGATGATCCGGCGGATACCGACTTCCCCAAATATCGGCATCCGCTCAATCGCGCGTTCAAGCCATTTGGAAATCCGGTCGAGATCGTCGATGAACAGTTCGCTGGTTGATGCCCATTCGGGCTGCCCCCCCGGAGCCCAGGCCTCAGCCAGACCAATATTCTCGTAGATGCCGATCAACCCGCTTTTCTGCTCCTGCCGAAAATAGCCTGAGACATAGGGGCAGCGCATGACGGGAATTTCCTCGTCCCGTTCCATGAAGGCCGGGATCGGATCGGTGACGACATAGTGGTGCTCCATATTGGTCACCGGAATGTCGATCCCCGCCATCTGCGCCACTTGGCGCGCATAGCAGCCCGCCGCGTTGACAACGATTTCGGCTCGGACTGTTCCCTTATCGGTGATCACATCCCATTCGCCGGAGGGCAGCTGCATCAGGCCTGTCACCAGCGTCTTGCGGACAATCGTCGCGCCGAGATTCTTGGCACCAATAGCCATTGCGTTGCACAGGCCGGAGGGATCAGCATGGCCATCGCCCGTCGTATAGGCTCCGGCAATCACGCCTTCGGTGGTCAGGAACGGGTTGATGCGGCGGATTTCCTCGGGCGGAATGATTTCCATGTCGAAGCCGATGATCTTCGAATAGCCGTGGATGTATTTGAACCAGGCCAGCTCCCGCTCATTGGTCGCAAGCCGGATACCGCCCGATTTGTGCCAGCTGACATATTGCCCGGTCAGCCCCTCAAGCCGGGGATAGAGATCATTGCTGTAGGCATGGATTTTGGCGAGATTATAGCTGCCGGTAATACTCGGGCATTGCCCTGCGGCGTGCCAAGTCGAGCCTGAAGTCAGCTCGTCCTTCTCGATCAGCAGGCAATCGGTCCAGCCAAGCTCGGCCAGGTGATAGAGCAAGCTTGCCCCCATGATCCCGCCGCCGATGATGACAACGCGCGCCTGTGACTGCATGAATTCTCCCTACGCCCGCAGGCCCCCCGATTATAGGATATTAGCTTGCAG
>JANOYZ010000310.1:0-1713 GCA_031429135.1 Novosphingobium sp.
TGGCTTCATCGCCTCTGGCACTTCGCGCAGCAGATTGATGATCAGCAGCCCGTCCTCAAGCCTGGCGCTTTCAACCAGCACGAAATCGGCCAGTTCAAAGCGCCGTTCAAAGCCGCGCTGGGCGATGCCGACGTGAAGGAACTCGCCATTGCCTTGTTCCTCACTGGCTTTCTTGCCGGTGATCACCAGCAGGTTTTGCTGAGCGGTGATATCAACTTCATCGGACTTGAAGCCAGCTATGGCCAGCGTGATCCGATAGGCATCATCGTCCATGCGTTCGATGTTGAAGGGGGGGTAATTATCACCGGCAGTGGCGCGGGCGGTGCCTTCCAGCATGTCGAACAGCCGGTCAAAACCAACGGTGCTGCGGCGATAGGGGGCAAAATCAAAACGGTTCATGGCAAAAATCCTCATTCGAGCAATTTTCAGGTTAAACGGAACCCCGGTGGGCATCCCGCTGCGGATGCTGCCTGCCCGAGCGGCGCATGACAGCCTGCCTGAGATATGTTAGCGCACCCCAAATTCAAGAACCTGACTAGGTTTAACCAAGGGAATTCGATGGCCAAGGTTGAAATCTATACGCAATGGGGATGCTCTTATTGCGTCCGTGCCAAAGCTCTGCTTGATGCCAAGAGCGTCAGCTATACCGAATACGACACGACGATGGACAGCAAGAAGCGCACCGAAATGATGGCGCGCAAGCCCGATGCCCGCACCGTGCCGCAGATATTTGTCGATGATGTCGGGCTGGGTGGTTCTGACGATATCCATGCGCTCGATCGGGCGGGCAAGCTGGATGCGCTGCTCGCCGCCTGATGACTCGCGCGGCGCTCTTGCAGATGTGTTCGGGGATCGACCCGGCGGCCAATGGCTTGAAGATATTCGATGCCGCGCGCGATGCAAAAGCTGGTGGAGCGGCGATCCTGTTCACACCCGAGATGTCGAATATCATCGACCGGGATCGCCAGCGGGCAGTCCACCAGATCGTCAGCGAAGAGCACGACAACGTGCTTTATGTCGCGAGGGATGCCGCGCATCGTTTCGGCATCTGGATTGCACTCGGTTCGCTGGCTATTGCGCGCGGTGATGGCCGCTTCGCCAACCGCGCCTTCGTGATCAATCCGGCGGGAGAGATTGTCTGCCGCTATGACAAGCTACATATGTTCGATGTCGATCTGGCGGGCGGCGAATCCTGGCGCGAATCGAACGCCTATGTCCCCGGCGATGCACTGGGCGTAGCGGAGCGCACTCCGCTCGGTCGGCTTGGGCTGGCGATCTGCTATGATATTCGTTTCCCCGCGCTGTTTGAAGTGCTTGGACGACGTCAGTGTGACGCCATCGCCATTCCCGCCGCCTTTACCGTGCCGACCGGGCGCGATCATTGGCATCTGTTGCAACGCGCCCGCGCGGTTGAGGCCAGCGCCTTTGTGCTGTCGGCGGCACAAGTGGGCCATCACGAGGATGGACGCGATACTTTCGGCCACAGCCTTGCCGTCGATCCTTGGGGCGCAGTGCTGCTCGATATGGGCGGGGAAGCGCCGGGTCTGGGCTTCACCGAAATCAACCCTGAACGGATTGCCGAAGTGCGGGCGCAACTGCCCAGCCTTGCCAACCGGCGGGAAATTCCCAATTAGCATTGTGACATGATTGTTTTTGATCTTGAATGCCGCAGTGGCAGGCATCGTTTTGAGGGCTGGTTCGGCTCGTCGGATG
>JANOYZ010000311.1:0-3109 GCA_031429135.1 Novosphingobium sp.
TATACCCTCGACTATCCCGACCTGCTGAAAGTGGCGCGCGATACGGTGCTGGTCCCGTGATTAAGCTATCCCGACGGAGACAGTAATGCCGCAAGTCAGTGCCAATGGCATAACCATCGAATACGAAAGCCATGGCGACCCGGCCGATCCGCCGCTGCTGCTGATCATGGGGCTCGGCGCGCAGTTGACGCTGTGGCCAAACGAATATGTCGAGGCGTTGGTGGCGCACGGTTTCCATGTGATCCGCTATGATAACCGCGATATCGGGCTTTCCACCAAGTTTACCGAACGCGGCGTGCCCAATGTGCGCTGGGTCGCGCTGCTGCGGTTGATCGGTCTGAGCGCGCGGCTGCCTTACCGGCTTGCCGATATGGCCGATGATGCAGTGGCTCTGCTCGATGAACTGGGTATTGGGCAGGCGCATTTGGTCGGCGCATCGATGGGCGGGATGATCGCGCAGCTGGTCGCGGCTGGCCGGCCCGACCGGGTGCTGTCACTGACTTCGATCATGTCGAGCACCGGCAACCGTCGTCTGCCGCCCGCTAAGCCCGAGGCAATTGCGGCGTTGCTTGATCGTCCGCCGCCCGAAGCCACGTTAGAACAGATAGTGCCGATCAGGCTTCGCCTTGTCCGGACGATTGGCAGCCCGGCCTATCCGGCAGACGAAGGCAGGTTGCGCGATCATTTCGCCCGCGATTACAAACGCAGCTATCACCCGACCGGCGCAGGTCGGCAACTGGCAGCGATGATCGATGATGGTGACAGGCGCAAACGGCTTCGCGCCATCACCGCGCCAACACTGGTGATCCACGGCGAGGCCGACCCGCTGATCCCGGTGGAGGGCGGGCTTGATACCGCCGCAAGCATCACCGGCTCCCGGCTCCACACCATTGCCGGGATGGGCCACGACCTGCCGGTGGAGCTGGCACAGGAGATTACCGACGCGATTGCCGGAGTGGCGCAGGAACGGGCGGCGGTGAGCATGCCCGTGGTATAGTTATCGGCTCACGCCATCAGTTTCACAGCAGCCGATTGCCCGCAAAGATCAGCACCATGGCGCCGAGAATCGAGGCGAGAAGTCCGGCGCGATTGAAGGTGCTCTTGCCGCGGTTGGTGATCATACCGGCGAGCAGCGAACCGGCGATACCCAGCAGCATCGTCATCCAGAACCCGAGTGGCTGGTCGCCGGGATAGAGCAGTTGCGCCAGAGCGCCGACAACAAGCCCGGTAATGGCGGATGAAATCAGATTGATCATGGAGTTAGCTCCTTTTGCGCCCTCCCGAAGGTTCGGGCTGATGGGCTAAGGCTAACCTGCAATGCCTCGGTCAGCAATCACCATGCTGATGGGACGATCAAAATCATGTGCAGTGCAAACCAGCTTCCCGCAGCTTGTGGACGGCGTGTGGAGAAAAATATTTTCATCGATTCACTTTGACTCTTGCGCTGCTGAAGAGCCGAGGATTTCCCGCGCGTCGCTGCATCGCAGCATGGGCATTCAGGGTGTCTTGGCGGGCATGGATATGGTTATCCCCTCATTTACCCTCTTGCGTCCGATTCAGGATGAGGCACTATCAGTAGTGGTTCGTATTCAGGGGGAACCCACAAGACCTAGATTCACGCGAAACGGCGCTTCTGACGCCGCAAGGATGGATTCGGGCGATGGCAACCCCTTCGGCTGGCGATTCTGGGGACAGATCGGGGAAAAGTTTTTCTCCATTTGTTCTCATGGGGTGGTAGGGTGATCGCTTGCCTGCCGATTCGAACGGGTAGTGAATTTTTCGCCGTGAATGCGGCAAGCATATTGGGGGCTGGCAAGTGGATTTCAGAAACGGAGACGGGTCCGTGTCGGGCGGCGATGTAGATGTTATAACTGATACTGCGGAGGCCGGCTCTCCCCAGGTTAAGGAGGCGGGCGAGCGCCCGGCTGTGGCCATGACGGAAAAGAGCGATGCGGGATCGACCGGACTGGTCGAAAAGCTGGGCGCCGATGCGCTTACCGGGGCGCTGCAGACTGTCGCCAAGGCGGCCAAGCAGCCCAAGGAAGATTCGCATGCGATCAACGCGCGGCGATTCACCATCGTTACCGATCACGCGCGCGATGATCTGCTGACGCTGTTCGGCAAGGATACGCTGGATGATCGCTATCTGCTGCCCGGTGAAAAGTATCAGGATCTGTTTGCCCGCGTCGCCGATGCCTATGCCGATGATCAGGATCATGCCCAGCGGCTCTATGACTATATTTCGAAGCTGTGGTTCATGCCGGCAACGCCCGTGCTGTCCAACGGCGGCACCGGTCGCGGACTGCCGATATCGTGCTATCTCAATTCGGTGTCAGACAGCCTTGAAGGCATCGTCAACACCTGGAACGAGAACGTCTGGCTGGCTTCGCGCGGCGGCGGCATCGGCACCTATTGGGGCAATGTTCGCGGCATTGGCGAGCCGGTAGGGCTTAACGGCAAGACCAGCGGCATCATCCCTTTCGTGCGGGTGATGGACAGCTTGACTCTGGCGATTTCGCAAGGCTCGCTGCGGCGCGGCTCGGCGGCTTGCTACCTCGATGTCAGCCACCCTGAGATCGAGGAGTTCCTCGAAATCCGCAAACCTTCGGGCGATTTCAACCGCAAGGCGCTCAACCTGCACCACGGCGTGCTGCTCACCGACGATTTCATGGAAGCGGTGCGCGATGGCGCTGAATTCCACCTGCGCAGCCCCAAGGATGGTTCGGTGCGTGCCACGGTCGATGCGCGTTCGCTGTTCCAGAAGCTGGTCGAAACCCGGCTCGCCACCGGTGAGCCCTATATCGTCTTCTCCGACACGGTGAACCGGATGATGCCCAAGCATCACCGCGATCTTGGCCTCAAGGTTTCAACCTCGAACCTGTGCTCGGAAATCACGCTGCCCACCGGCATCGATCACCTTGGCAATGATCGCACGGCGGTGTGCTGCCTGTCCTCGCTCAATCTTGAGACCTGGGAGGAATGGCAGGGCGACAAGCAGTTCATCGAGGATGTGCTGCGTTTCCTTGATAACGTGCTGCAAGACTATATTGACCGCGCTCCCGAAGAAATGGCGCGGGCCAAATATTCAGCGATGCGTGAGCGTTCGGTC
>JANOYZ010000312.1:0-4638 GCA_031429135.1 Novosphingobium sp.
CTATCTGACTGCGCGCGATGTGGTGAAGGCGGTGGAACGTCATGGCGTCACCACGCTTGCCGCAGTGCCGCCGCTGTGGGTGCAGCTGGCTGAGCTGGACTGGCCGCCGGAAGCTGCTCGAAAACTGCGACGGCTTACCAATAGCGGCGGGGCGCTGACGGTTGATCTGGTGGCCCGGCTGCGCACGATGTTCCCCAAGGCGCGGCTGTTCCCGATGTATGGCCTGACCGAAGCCTTCCGCTCAACCTACCTCGATCCTTCGCTGGTCGATCTGCACCCGACATCGATGGGCAAGGCGATCCCCCATGCCGAAATCCTGGTGATCGGCGATGACGGCGAAGAGACTGTCGTTGATGAGGAGGGCGAACTGGTTCATTGCGGGCCGCTGGTGGCGCAGGGTTATTGGCAGGACGCGACACGCACTGCTGAACGCTTCAAACCCGCACCAGCAGCCTCACACTATGGCGGAACTGCGGTCTGGTCGGGCGACCGGGTCAGGCGCGATGCTGATGGCTTGCTCTATTTCGCCGGGCGGCGCGATGCGATGATCAAGAGCGCGGGCAACCGCATCAGCCCGCAGGAAATCGAGGAAGCGGCGATTGGCACCGGATTGGTAGCCGAGGCGGTGGCGCTGGGGGTCAAGGACGAGCGGCTGGGACAAGCGGTGCATCTGGTTGTGCGGGCTGCTCCGGGAAGTTCACAGGCTGAGATAGATTTACCTCGTAAACTAATGGAAGAGTTACCAAATTTTATGCAACCAAAGGCCATTCACTGGCGTGTCGCCATGCCCATCGGACCCAACGGCAAGCTTGATCGGACTGCCATTGCTCAAGAGCTGAACGCATGAAACCGCTTGGCCCAATTCCGTCTGGCTTTTCCGCGATTGACGGGGTTCTGGCTATCTACGGCCACCGGGTGACTGAGCTGATTGAGCAGGCGCACGGCACGCCGCTGTTTGTCTATTCGCGGGCCATGCTGGCTGATCGCGTCGGCCAGTTGCGCCGGGCCATGCCGGAGAGACTGGCGATCCATTATGCTGTAAAAGCAAATCCATATGGACCAGTTCTTGAGGTTATGTCTGAACTTGTCGATGGCTTTGATGTCGCCTCTGGTGGCGAACTTGCCATGGCTTTCAAGGCGGGCGTATCACCGCAGCGGATCAGCTTTGCCGGTCCGGGTAAACGCGATGCGGAATTGGCCGCCGCCATCCATCAGGGCGCGACGATCAACCTTGAATCCGAAGGCGAAGCCGCGCGCGCGCTGGCCATCGCGTCGCGCGAAGGGCTGACGCCGCGCCTGGCGATCCGGGTGAACCCCGATTTCGATCTCAAGGGCTCGGGGATGAAGATGGGCGGCGGGGCCAAGCCGTTTGGCCTCGATGCCGAGCGTGTGCCTGCGCTGGCCCGCCAGATCATCGCAGCCGGAGCAGAATGGCGGGGATTTCATATATTTGCGGGCAGTCAGGCACTGTCGGCTGATGCCATAATCGATAGCCAGGCGCAGACCATTGCATTGGCACTGCAACTGACCTGCAAGATAGGTACATCGCTGCCGCACTGCAATCTGGGCGGCGGTTTCGGCATCCCCTATTTCCCCGGCGACGAGCAACTCGACATTGCCCGCATCGGCGATGCCCTTGGCGAGCAATTCGCCAGGCTGCCCGATGAATTTTCCGGCACCCGGTTCTGCATCGAACTGGGCCGTTATCTGGTTGGCGAAGCGGGTGTCTATCTGACCCGCATTGTCGACCGGAAGATCAGCCATGGCGAGGTGTTCCTCGTTACCGACGGCGGCCTCCATCACCAGCTTGCCGCCTCGGGCAATTTCGGCACCGTGGTCCGGCGCAATTACCCGGTCGCCATTGCCACGCGCTTTGATGCAGCGGTGGAGGAAGCGGCGAGCATTGTCGGTTGCCTGTGTACCCCAATGGACAGGTTGGCCGACAAAGCCGGTTTCCCGCGCGCCGATGTCGGCGATGTCGTCGCCATATTCTGCGCCGGAGCCTATGGGGCCAGCGCCAGTCCGTCGCAGTTTCTGGGGCAAGGCCCAGCCCATGAAATGCTCATTTAAGGTTAAGTCATTTACCGTCCCGGTTTGGGACCTGCCCTTAGAAACACACCGAAATCCTCGAATTGGCTATCAAGGCTAACGGTATGTTCACCCTTTTTGGCGATAGCCCGAGCTGAACTGGCGGAGTGCCATGTGCAGCAACGGGACAGATTCAACCCAGCTGCATTGACACTCCCGCCGCAGACGAGGGTGTGCATCGATGCCAACCAACCGCTTTTCCCGCCTGCTGGCCAGCAGTGCCATAGCCAGCCTTGCACTCAGTGGCTGTGCCGGTTCGTCCAGCGGGCCGCAGTTGCCTGCTGCTTCGTTTGTGTCGATGCAGGAAGGCCCGGGCGAGGACTATGTCGTTGGTCCGCTTGATGAACTGACCATCTTCGTCTGGCGCAATCCCGAGCTGGGGGCGAGTGTCCAGGTCCGTCCCGATGGCCGCATCACCACGCCGCTGATCACTGACATGCCCGCCGTCGGGAAAACCCCCAAGATGCTGGCCGATGATATCACGCTCCAGCTTTCGCAATATATCCAGAACCCCATGGTCTCGGTGATGGTTAACAAATTTGCCGGCACCTACAGCCAGCAGGTTCGCGTGATCGGTGCAACGGAAAAGCCAGCCTCGCTGCCTTACCGCGCCAACATGACTTTGCTCGATGCGATGATCGCGGTGGGCGGGCTGTCGGAATTTGCCTCGGGCAACCGGGCCAAGCTGATCCGCTTTGACAAGGAACGGGGCAAGCAGACCGAATTTGCCCTGCGGCTTGGCGATCTCCTCAGGAAGGGTGAGAGCAAGGCCAATGTCATGCTGATGCCCGGGGATGTGATCATCATCCCCGAGAGCGCGTTCTGAGCCGCAGGTAGCATAGATGAACTCGATCTTCGATGAACTGCGCGCAGCAATCTACAGCGTCTGGCATCGCCGCTGGGTGGTGCTGGCGGTGGCCTGGGGCGTCTGCCTGCTGGGCTGGCTGGCGGTTGCCTCGGTGCCCAACAGTTACGAATCGAAAGCGCGCATTTACGTCCAGCTCGATGATCCGCTCGCCGATCAGATCGGCATCGGCGTTGGTGATCGCAAGCGCGACATCATCCGCGTGCGGCAGACGCTGACCAGCGCGGTCAATCTGGAAAAGGTGATCCGCTCGACCAAGCTGGGCGATGGCATAACCACGCCCAAGCAGATGGAAGCCATGGTGCTGGAGCTGAGCAAGGCGATCAAGGTCGAGAGCGAGCAGGACAATCTCTTCAAGATCAGTGCCATTTCCACCGACGGCAATATGTCCGATGCCGATAGCGCCCGGATGGCGCAGGATATCGTGCAGAAGATGATCGACATTTTCCGCGAGGAAAACCTTGCCGGAAGCAATGGCGGCATGGGCTCGCAGCTCGAATTCCTCGATAAGCAACTGACCGAGCGCCAGAAAGCACTTGAGGAAGCCGAACGGCACCGCGGCGAATTTGAAGCCCGTTACCCCGAACTGGCGCAGGGATCGCAATCAGTGATGCAGCGCATGGAAGCGGCGCGCAGCGAAATACGCGGCATCGATTCGGACCTGGCCGGTGCGCAAAGCGCGCTGGCGGCGATCAATGGCCAGCTGGCCGGCACTCCGGCAACGCTGGCCGGCACGGCGACTGGCGGCGCGCGCGGGGCTCTGGCGCAGGCGCAGGCAGATCTGGGCGGCATGAAGGCGCGCGGGCTGACCGATAATCACCCCGATGTCATTGCACTGAAAAACCAGATTGCGGCGCTGCGCAGCTCGGCTGCCAATGAAAGCGGGCCATCAGGAATTCCTAACCCGGCCTACAGTTCGCTCCAGTCGATCAGGGCTGAGCGTCAGGCCAATGTCCAATCGCTTCAGGCGCGGCGGGCGGCGCTGCAGTCCGATCTGGCGCGGGTGACCTCGCAGCAGATCCAGAACCCGCAGGTCGCGGCTGAAGCCCAGCGCATCAGCCGTGATTACGATGTGCTCAAACAGCAGTACGACAAGTTGTTGCAGAACCGCGAGCAGATGCAATTGCGCGGTCAGGTCGAGAATGAGCACTCCAGCATCAAGCTGCAGGTCATTGATCCGCCCACAACCCCGCGCAAGCCGATTGCGCCGAACCGTCAGCTGCTGTTGTTTGGCGTGTTGCTGGTCGGGATCGGAGCTGGTGCCGCAGCTGCCTTTGCCGTCGGCCAGTTGCGCTCGACATTTGCCACCACCGCCAAGCTGGAGCGCGCATTCGGACTGCCAGTCCTGGGAGCGATCTCGCAGAACCTGACCGAAGCGGGCCGCACCATGCGCCGCAAGAAGCTCAAATATTTCTACGCCGGATCGGTTGCACTGGCGGGGGTCTTCGTCCTCTTGCTCGCCTCCGAAATGATCCAGCGCGGCATGGTCGCGTGAGGGGGCAAGCATGACCGAACAGACCAAGATCCCCGTCCCCCCTGAAGGGAAAGCACATGGCAACTCATCGATCGAGCGCGCCACGCGGAGCCTTGATCTGGCCAAGCTGGGCGGTTTGGCGATTCCTGCTGAGCTGATCCCGCCGCGCCGTGTGCCGCGCCGGATCGTGCGTGTCGAGGATGCGGTTGAG
>JANOYZ010000313.1:0-2635 GCA_031429135.1 Novosphingobium sp.
CAGCCTGAGCCTGTCGAAGGCCCTGCGCCACATACCCTTCGACAAGCTCAGGGTGAGCGGGGTTGGATCAATTCAAATCAAACGTCGGCTTCGACCGCCACGCCCTTGCTTGCCTGAACCCGGTCGAGAACCTTCCAGGTCTTCAGCTTCGATATCGGACGGGTCTCTTCGATCCGCACGGTCTCGCCAGCCTTGAACGAATTATCCTCGTCGTGGGCGTGATACTTCTTCGAAAGACGAATGATCTTGCCGTAAAGCGGATGCTTCACCTTGCGCTCGACCTTCACAACCACCGTCTTGTCAGGTTTGTCGGAGACCACGGTCCCTACCAGAATACGCTTGGGCATGGGTTTCTCCTTATGCCCCAGTGGACATTTTTGGGGCCGCAGAACTGGTCCGCTCGGTCTGCAGCGTCTTGATGCGGGCGATGTCGCGGCGCACTTCCTTGATGCGCGCCGGACGTTCGAGCTGGTTGGTCGCCGCCTGAAAACGCAGGTTGAATGCCTCACGCTTCAATTCGGCCAGATCGCCGGACAGCTGGTCGTCACTCTTGACGCGCATGTCCTCGATCGTGTTGGATTTCTTCGCAGCCATCATACGGCTCCCAGATGCGAGGTGTCACCCAGGCGGGCAACGACCTTGGTCTTGATCGGCAGCTTCATCGCAGCGCGCTGGAAAGCGACTGCTGCGAGCGGGCCGGGAACGCCATCGAGTTCGAACAGGATGCGACCCGGCTTGACGCGGGCTGCCCAATATTCGACCGAACCCTTGCCCTTGCCCTGACGGACCTCAGCAGGCTTCTTCGATACCGGCACATCAGGGAAGATGCGAATCCAGAGACGACCCTGGCGCTTGATGTGACGGGTGATCGCGCGGCGGGCCGCTTCGATCTGGCGGGCGGTGATCCGCTCGGGTTCCAGAGCCTTGAGGCCGTAGGAACCGAAGTTCAGGTCGGTGCCACCCTTGGCATCACCCTTGATCCGGCCCTTGAAAGCCTTGCGAAACTTGTGTTTTTTCGGTTGCAGCATGGTGCTTACTCTATCCTATGCTCAACGTGCCGGACGAACGCCGGAGGTCTGAGCCTCAAGCATCAGGCGATCCTGCGCCATCGGATCATGACCGAGGATCTCACCCTTGAAGATCCAGCACTTGATGCCGATGATGCCATAGGCAGTCAGGGCTTCGGCTTCGGCATAATCGATATTGGCGCGCAGCGTGTGGAGCGGAACGCGGCCTTCGCGATACCATTCAACACGGGCGATTTCAGCGCCGCCAAGACGGCCGCCGCAAGTGATCTTGATGCCTTCAGCGCCAAGTCGCAGTGCCGACTGGACCGCGCGCTTCATGGCGCGGCGGAAGGCTACGCGGCGGATCAGCTGATCGGCGATACCCTGAGCAACGAGCTTGGCATCGATTTCCGGCTTGCGGATTTCAACGATGTTCAGCTTGACGTCGCTGCCGGTCATCTTGGCCAGCTGCGAGCGCAGCTTTTCGATGTCCGCACCCTTCTTGCCGATGATAACACCGGGACGCGCAGCATAGATCGACACGCGGCACAGCTTGGCCGGACGTTCGATCACCACCTTTGAAATCGCCGCCTGCGGTAGCGAATCAAAGATGAACTTGCGCATCTTGAGGTCATCCTCAAGCAGCTTGGCATAGTTGCGGCCTTCGGCGTACCAGCGGCTATCCCAGGTACGGTTGATCTGGAGGCGCAGGCCGATCGGGTTGCTTTTATGACCCATGGTTCAGGCCTCCCCAGCTTCGTCAGATACTTCGCGGACCACGATGCGCAGGCGGCTGAACGGCTTCAGAATCCGTGTGGACTTGCCGCGGCCGCGCGTGTGGAAACGCTTCATAGTGATTGACTTGCCAACGCTGGCTTCAGCAACGACAAGCGCATCAACATCCAGATTGTGGTTGTTTTCCGCATTGGCGATCGCCGAAGCGAGAACCTTGCGAGCGTCAACCGCCATGCCCTTCGTTGAGAAGGACAGGATGTTCATGGCATCTTCAACCTTACGGCCACGGATCAGCGCCGCCACCAGGTTCAGCTTCTGAGCCGAACCACGGATCTGCGTGCCAACCGAGAGTGCTTCGTTGTCGCCAACGCGACGTGGAGCTTTTTGCTTGCCCATCAGCGTTTGCCCTTCTTGTCAGCGGCATGGCCGGGGAAGGTGCGCGTGGGCGCAAATTCACCAAGCTTGTGGCCGACCATCTCTTCATTGACCGAGACCGGGATGAATTTGTGACCGTTGTAGACGCTGAACGTCAGACCAACGAACTGCGGCAAAATCGTCGAGCGCCGCGACCAGGTCTTGATCGGAGCAGCGCGCTGACCCAGCTCCTGAGCGGCTTCCGCCTTCTTCAGCAGATGCAGGTCGACGAAGGGGCCTTTCCAGACGGAACGTGCCATTGTCTGTTACCTCTTCTTCTTCGCGTGACGCGAACGGATGATCATGTCGTCGGTCCGCTTGTTGTGACGGGTCCGGGCACCCTTGGTCGGCTTGCCCCATGGGGTAACCGGATGACGGCCACCCGAGGTGCGGCCTTCGCCGCCGCCGTGCGGGTGATCCACGGGGTTCTTGGCAACACCGCGGGTCAGCGGACGAATGCCCTTCCAGCGGTTGCGGCC
>JANOYZ010000314.1:0-5465 GCA_031429135.1 Novosphingobium sp.
AACGCCGGCAGACGCCGCCACAAAGGCATAGGCGCGGCCATATATGCGCGCATAATCAGCAATCCCGAAATAACGCGCCACAAGGTAGCCCAGCACATCCAGCTCTGTCCCAGTGGCAATCCCCAGCATCGTGGCGGCAAGGACATAGCCGGCGAAGTTGCTGCCGACTGCGATCATTACGCAGCCAAGCGCAGCCGGGACCATGACTGCCGCAGCCACCGCCGGAGCCCAGATATGGTCCACCAAGGCTCCCGTTACGATGCGGCCGCCGATCACCGAGATTCCGAAAATACTCATGATCGATGCTGCCTGCTGCATCGACAGGCCGGCGTCGGTAAAAGCGGGCACAAGATTGGGGATGATACCGCCGATCACGGCAAAGATACACAGCGTCGAAAACCCCAGCAACCAGAAGCGACGGCTGCGAACGGCCTCTGAAACATCCATGCCCGCCAGCGCAACAGGCTTTAATGCATCACTGACTGCTGACAGCACGGCTTGCGGGCGATCTCGTGGCAATAGCAGGAAAGAGAGAGGCAGGACGACGATGATCCCGTAAAGCGCCAGTGCGACATAGGCGCCGCGCCATCCCCAGATGGCCATCGCAGCTGCCGCGATCTGGGGCATCAATACCGAACACAGCCCGGTCCCTGAAAGCCCGATTCCCAGTGCGAGTCCGCGTGCTTTATCGAAACGTCCGGCGATCAGTGTCGTCCAGCCAACGGCCCCGGCACCCGCGCCCAAGAGCGACATCAGGGCATAGACGGTGTAAAGCTGCCATAGTGCTCCGCCCATCATCGCGCCCAGCAGGCAGGCAAGCGAAAGTCCGACGATACCGGGCAATATGGTGCTGCGGATGCCCCAGCGCCGGATCATGTCTCCAGCCAATGGCGCACAGATCACGGCAAGCCCGGTGCTGAACAGCATCGCTGTCTGGATTGCGCCGCGGCTCCAGCCGAATGACTGCTCGAAAGGGCCGACGAATACACCCATGGTATAGACCGGCATTGTCGTTGGCGCGAAGGTCAGCCCGATTGCCGTCAGCGCGACGAGATGCCCGTTCTGCCGCCATTCGCTGGAACCATTACCGTGCATCAGAGAGCGGTCAGTCCGCCATCGATGACATGCTCCGAGCCGGTGGTAAATCCGGACTCATCCGAAGCGAGATAGATTACCAGCAGCGCAACATCGGCGGTTTCGCCCACACGTTTGATCGGCACAGAGCCACTGGCGATGACGATCTGTTCGGCTGTCAGCGCTTCGGTCATCATCTGGGTGCGGATATAGCCGGGGTGGACCGTGTTGACCCTGATATTGTCGCCGCCAAATTCGATGGCCGCCTGCTTGGTCAGCCCGCGCAGGGCAAATTTGCTGGCGGCATAGGCGACGTTCGGCGTGCCATAAATTGCCACCATTCCAGAGATCGACGAAATATTGACAATCGATCCGCCGCCCGCCTTCTTCATCGATGGGATAACATATTTCATGCCGAGGAACACCGATGTCTGATTGATCGCGCAGACCCGGAGGTAATCGTCCTCGTCAAGATCGGTGCAGGTCGCGACCGGCCCGACGATTCCGGCATTGTTGACCAAAACCGTGACCGGGCCGAAGCGGCTTTCGGTTTCGGCAACAACCGCTATCCAGCCCGCGCTGCTGGTCACATCGTGAACTACAAATGCTGCATTGGCACCGAGTTCAGCCGCCAGCGCTTCGCCCCGGGCTGTGTCGATATCGGTAAGGACAACTTTTGCGCCCTCGCTGACACAGCGGCGCGCATGTTCCGCACCCATGCCTTGCGCCGCGCCTGTGATGATCGCGACCTTGCCGTCCAGTCGTCCCATTGCCCCGCTCCCATTTTACGATGTTCGTTCGGCTATTGTGTCGCCAGTTCAGCTGAAATGAAAGGCTGAAACGACTATGAACCAGAAAAATCCGACGAATTTTCTTTTATTGGCCATTCCGCACCGGTAGAATGGGCTGATCGGGTTGCCGCGCAGAGTGCAACCTTTGGAGAGGCTGCATGGACACCACCCAATTGGCTCCGCGACCGGACAATGTGCCGGAAGACCGGGTTATCGATTTCAACCTGCATATGCCGGTCCCGGCGGGGCAGTCGGTTCATGAATTCTGGCGCGATGTGATGGCGCGGGCGACGCACGACGTCATGTGGTCGCCGCATAATGGCGGGCACTGGATGGTGCTGGACCCCGATCTTGCCGAGACGGTGCTGACCGATTCAGAACGCTTCTCCAGTCGCATCGTCATCGTTCCGCGCGACCCGGCGGGAGAGGCCTATTCCAAATATATTCCCCTCTCACTCGATGCCCCAAAGCATGGCCCCTATCGCAAGCTGCTCAACGAAGGGCTCAGCCCCAAGGCGATTTCCAGCCGGAAAGAGGCGATGCGCGCGCTGACTGTCGAATTGATTGAGGGTTTCCGGGCCAAGGGCCGCTGCAACTTCACCCATGATTTCGCCGAACAGCTGCCGATCCGCATCTTTCTGCGGTTGGTCGATCTGCCACTGGCGGATGCCCCCAAGCTCAAATACCTCGCTGATCAGTTTACCCGGCCCGATGGCAGCATCACCTTCGATGAAGTGGAGCAGGGCTTTAGCAACTATATCGGCCCGGTGATTCGCGAACGGCGCGGCGGGAGTGGTGACGATCTCATCACCCAGATGGTCAATGGCCAGGTTGAAGGCCGCGATCTTACCCAGCTAGAGGCGGAGAATCTTTGTACCCAGGCACTGGTCGGCGGTCTGGATACGGTGGTTAATCTGCTCGGCTTCGTCTTCGCCCACCTGGCGCAGGATGCCGAAACCCGTCGCGCGCTGGCTGGCGATCCTGGCAAGATCGACGATGCGATTCTCGAATTTCTGCGCCGTTTCCCGGTCGTTTCGGACTCGCGTGAAGTGATCGGTGAAGTTGCGTTTGGCGGTGTTACGTTCAAACCGCGCGATATGGTGATGGCTTCAACCGTGCCGATTGCACTGAGCGACAAGAGCAATCCAGATCCGATGCAATTCCGTCTCGGCAGGCAAGCACGCCGCCAGTTTATCTTCGGCAAGGGCAGCCACACCTGCCCCGGCGCGCATCTGGCGCGCACCGAGCTCAAGCTGGTGCTGGAGGAATGGCTGGCCCGCATTCCCGAGTTCGGACTGGCTCCGGGCTCGTCGCTGACGTTTACCAGCGGTATTGTCGCGACAGTCAATCCGTTCGAACTGGTCTGGGATATGTGACTTACGTCAGCCCGCAGCTGGTTCTGCGGCAATCATGTTCAGCATCCGCTCGACAATGTCGATGCTGGCCTTGGTCAGGTTTCGCGGGCGGCGATAGAGCAGCCAGGTGATGATTACCTGATTGACCCCGCCCAGCAGGATCGCTGCGGTCTGGAAAGGATATTGCCCGGCAGGCCAGTCTCCCTCGCGCTCGCCTTGCCGCAGCAGATAGATCACAACCCGGGCAAAATCATCGACCGAATGGCGCAGGTCGGTCTCGCTGACGAAGACGCTGGGCCAGATTTCCAGATAGAACAGCCGTCCCCATTCGGCATGCTCGCGGGCGAAATCTGCCGACATGGTGAGGTACAGCACCAGCCGCTCGCGCGCTCCGGTCTTTTCCGCTACGGCCTGCCGGTATTCCTCGAAGAAATCGGCCAAATGATTGCGCGGCAGATCATAGGCGAGATCTTCCTTGCTCTTGTAGTATTCATACAGTGTCGAGGTGGAAATCCCGGCCTCGGCAGCGATGTCGGCGATGCGCGATCGCGAGATGCCGTCACGGGCGAAAACCCGAAGCGCAGCGCCCAGAATTTGTTGCTCGGTGCGTTTGCTGCGGTCCTGCTTGCGCTCGCTGGCGCGCTTGGGCCGATGGGCGATGGCGCCTAGCAACGCATCCCAGTCCGAAGTCGCAGCTTGCGAATCCATAGCTGAAGAAGGTGGTTTATCGGCTTCTGGCATTTGTGAATTCCGGTCGAAAAATCGAGTTCCAACTCCCTTTAACAGCTATCCACCTTCCGACCAAGAGTCGGCATGATTCTGTCAATATTATGAAATAGTGTGCTCTTTATCCGCCAGGTATAGCCAAATCCGAAAAATCGTCGAAAAATGTTTGACGATGAAAATTCGACAAACTAGTCTCTCGCCAAGAGCAAGGGAGAGTGATGGTGGCGGACAATATGGCTTGCGCCGAAGCGATGATCGCGGCCTATAATGCGCAGAATTTTGCGCTGATGGAGACGCAGATCGCGCCCGATGTCGATTTCTCCCATTTCAACCGCAATTTCATCCTGACATCGCGCGACGAACTGCTTGGAGTACTGCGTCAGTTCGCCAGTGATTGCATTCCGGACAGGCATTTCGAACCGGCTGAGCGCATGATTGTCTCTGGCGATACGGTTGTGCGGATCGGCTGGTATGTTGGCACTTGCGCCATCGATCTTGACGGTTTCGGTAAGGCTGGTGAGGCGTTCCGTTTGAAGTTTTGCAGCGTTCTGCGCTTCAACGATGCCGGTATCATCATTGAATGGAAAGACTTCGGCTGACGCCAATGGCGGCGATCCCCCCGAATAGTGGCCCGATACTGGAAGGCAAGTCCATGAAGATAGGTATGTTTCAAACGCCTTTCCTGCGCCCCGAGCGTTCGGCCAAGCAGGTGTTCGACTGGTGCATCCGTCAGGCGGTCCACGCTGACAGGATCGGTTTCAGCGAATATTGGGTGGGCGAGCATGCCACGCTCGATTGGGAAAGCGTGCCCAGTCCGGAACTGGTGATTGCTGCGGCTGCCGCACAGACGACTCAGATCAAACTCGGCCCGCTGGCGCATCTGCTGCCCTATCATCACCCCGCTACGCTGGCGATCCAGACCGCCTGGCTCAGCCAGGTGCTGCAGGGCCGCTATATGCTCGGCGTTGCCAATGGCGCCTATCCTGGCGACGCGGCATTGCGCGGGGTGACCGATATGAGCCACGCGCATGAGATGATGTTCGAATCGATCCAGCTGATGCGCAAGGTCTGGAAGGGCGAGCCATTCCAGGAGCAGGGCAAATACTGGAAGGCCGGCTATCCCGAGATCGATCCCACCCATCCGTTCCGCGACACCAGGCCCTGGGGCGGCGAGATGCCGATGGCAATGACCGGGCTGTCCTCGCCCTCATCGTCGATCGCCTTTGCCGGCACCCATGGCTTCATCCCCGCCTCGGTCTATGCCGGCAATGAATTCCTGCGCAGCCACTTTGAAACCTATGCCGAGAAGATGGCGGAGAATGGCCGCGTTGCCAGCCGTTCGGCTCACCGGGTGGTGCGCGATGTCATTGTCGCCGAAACCGATGCCGAGGCGCGCAAGCTGGCGGTTGAAGGCGGCATCGGCCACGCCTGGAACACCTACATCAAGCCGACCTACCAGCGCTTCGGCGTGCTCAAAGGCCTGCTCCACGATCCCGACTTTGATGAGGCCAGGGTCGAT
>JANOYZ010000315.1:0-2215 GCA_031429135.1 Novosphingobium sp.
GGCTTCGGCGATGCGCAAGACCACACCGTCGGTGTTTTGCAGCACCTCGTTGTTCCAGAAGCGGATCACGACATAGCCGTAAGATTCGATCATGCGGGTGCGGGCTTCGTCGGTGGAGCTGTCAGCGTGCTGTCCGCCATCGACCTCGATGACCAGCTTGGCGCGGCGACAGGCGAAATCGGCGATGGCGCTGCCAATCTGGAACTCCCGCGTAAACTGAACGCCCAGTTGTTTCACCCGCAATCGCGACCACAGGCGCTTTGCCGCCTCCGTCGGTTCGCGGCGGAGTTTTTGTGCTACGGGCGTCAATCGTTTCGCAGTCATAGGTTGAACACCCCCACCCAACCCTCCCCCTTAAGGGAGATGGCTTTCAGAGTAGTAGGATTATGAGTGAATTGAACAACCTCGAATCCCACGTCCTCGCCTATTACGCCGCCACCTCGGCCAGCACCCTCGCGCCTGCTCCGCGCTGGTATCCTTATGGCGAGCTGATCCTGATCGTTGAGGACAAGGTCGCGGTGGCGGTGCGCAAATTTGGCTTCAAGGCCAAGGCCTGTGCCAAGGCATCGGGCACGGCTTTCCTCGATGCGATGATCGCCAAGGGTGCCTGGGCGACGCAGCAGAATGATTTCGGCGGGGCGATGCACCAGTTCCAGCCCGATGCTTACAAGACCGCGCTGGAGGAATTCAACGCCGCCGATCCGATTGTCCGGAAGGCCGCCCAAGGCGGTGAAACCTTCTGGGCGGAAACTTTCGCCGAATTGACCAAGTGACGGACAACTGATGCCAAAACGCACCGACATCTCGAAAATTCTGGTTATCGGCGCAGGCCCGATCATTATCGGTCAGGCCTGCGAGTTCGATTATTCGGGCACCCAGGCGATCAAGGCGCTGCGCGAGGAGGGCTACAAGGTCGTCCTGGTCAATTCCAACCCGGCTACGATCATGACCGATCCAGATATGGCTGATGCCACCTATATCGAGCCGATCACTCCAGAGATTGTCACGCGAATTATCGAGAAAGAGCGCCCTGATGCGTTGCTGCCGACCATGGGCGGGCAAACCGCGCTCAACACCGCGCTGGCGCTGTTCAACGATGGCACGCTGGAGAAATACGGCGTCCAGATGATCGGTGCCGATGCCGATGCCATCGACAAGGCCGAAGATCGCCAGCGTTTTCGTGAGGCGATGGACAAGATCGGGCTGGAATCGGCGCGGTCAGGCGTGGCGCATAATGTTGATGAGGCGTTCAAGGTGCTCGAGCGCACCGGCCTGCCCTCGATCATCCGCCCCAGCTTCACGCTGGGCGGCACCGGCGGCGGCGTTGCCTTTAACAAGGCCGAGTTCGAGCATATTGTCAGGGGCGGCCTTGATGCCTCGCCTACCACCGAGGTTCTGATCGAGGAAAGCCTGCTCGGCTGGAAAGAATATGAGATGGAAGTCGTGCGTGACCGCAACGACAACTGCATCATCATCTGCGCGATTGAAAACGTCGATCCGATGGGCGTCCATACCGGTGATTCGATCACTGTCGCCCCGGCGCTGACGCTGACCGACAAGGAATACCAGATCATGCGCAACGCCAGCATCGCTGTGCTGCGCGAAATCGGTGTGGAAACGGGCGGCTCCAATGTCCAGTTCGCGGTCAATCCCAAAGACGGCCGGTTGATCGTCATCGAGATGAACCCGCGCGTTTCGCGTTCGTCGGCGCTGGCGAGCAAGGCCACCGGATTTCCCATCGCGCGCGTCGCGGCCAAGCTGGCCGTGGGCTACACGCTTGACGAGCTGACCAACGAGATCACCGGCGCAACGCCAGCCAGTTTCGAACCCAGCATCGATTACGTCGTCACCAAGATCCCCCGGTTTGCTTTTGAAAAGTTCAAGGGTGCCGAGCCGCTGCTGTCCACCGCGATGAAATCGGTGGGCGAGGTTATGGCGATTGGCCGCAACTTCAAGGAATCGATGCAGAAGGCGCTGCGTGGGTTAGAAACCGGACTTGATGGCTTCAACCGGGTACCGCATCTGGAAGGTGCCGGGCGTGATCTGATTACGGCTGAACTTTCGCGCCAGACACCAGACCGGCTGCTCGTGGTCGGGCAAGCATTTCGTGAAGGTTTCACCGTCGAGGAAATTCAGGCGATCACGCATTACGATCCCTGGTTCCTGCGCCACATCGAAGAGATCATCGCCGAAGAAGCCCAGATCATGGACAGTG
>JANOYZ010000316.1:0-14963 GCA_031429135.1 Novosphingobium sp.
ATGCAAGCGGCGGATCATGCCAATCGACAGGCTGCGCTTGCGGTTCAGCACTTCGGCGATACGGGTGCGCGTGCCGATGATGTTTTCCAGGTCTTTGCGTGTCATGCCCTGCTGCTCCATGCGGAACTTGATCGCTTCCACAGGGTCGGGAGGGTCCATGGCGTGGTGTTTGGCTTCATAGGCGTCGATCAGCGTCGCCAGCACGTCAAGCCGGTCGCCCTTGGGTGTGTCACTCGCTGCACCCCACAGCACTGCCACCTCCTCGAGGGCCGTTTCACGTCCGCCGTGCCGATCCAGTCCGTCTTGCTCACTTCTGCAAACCAAGCGTCGGGTGCCGCTTTCAACGCGGGCTGATCCTTATGGCTCGACCGCTTGGCGATGAACTCGCGCAAGGTGCGCCGCGCTATAATTCGCATGAAAGTCTCCGCACCATGCGCCCAATATGGGCGCAAGCGGAGGTTTCGACCGAATGTATATCTGGCTTGATCAAAACGGTGACGGTGCGCCGGTTATAGTTTCCACCTTCGCCATTCTCGAAAAACTGGCGCAATTTGCCAGCGGGAAGATCAAGCCGATACAAGCCGATAGAGCTATTGCGAAAACGTAGTGCTCATCATCGTCGAGCGCAGCGCACCAATAGTCAATCCTTCAGCCGGTAATCGCGGAACTGATCGCGCAGATCCTTCTTGCTGATCTTGCCGGTGCCGGTGTGCGGGATGGCATCGACGAATTCTATGGCATCGGGCAGCCACCACTTGGCAACTTTGTCTGACAGGAACACGAGGATGTCTGCGGCCGTGCAGTCTACGCCCGGCTTTTTCACCACCACCAGGATCGGCCGTTCGTCCCACTTGGGGTGGATCACGCCAATCGCGGCGGCTTCTGCCACCGCCGGATGACCGATGGCGGCGTTTTCGAGTTCGACCGAGCTGATCCATTCGCCGCCCGATTTGATCACATCCTTGGTACGGTCGGTCAGCTGCACGGTGCCGTCAGGATGCATGAGCGCGACATCGCCGGTATCGAACCACTGGTCGGCACCCACCGCATCAGCTTCGGCCTTGAGATAGCGCTTGATCACCCACAACCCGCGCACCTGCAATGCGCCAGAGGCCTTGCCGTCGCGCGGCAGGACTTTTGCCGCATCATCCAGATCGACGCAGCGCACTTCAACACCAAACGGCGCGCGGCCTTGCATCGCCTTGTAATCGACCTGTGCATCGAAGCTCTTGGCATCCCAGTCCCATGTTTCCGCGCCAGTCGTGCCGATGGGCGATGTTTCGGTCATGCCCCAGGCGTGGGCGATGCGCACGCCCTGGCGCATGAACCGTTCGATCACGGCGCGCGGCATGGCCGATCCGCCCACCACCACCTGGCGCAGATCAGGCAATGTCGTGCCGGTGGCATCAAGGTGCTGCAGCATCGACAGCCAGACGGTGGGAACGCCCGCCGAATCGGTGACCTTTTCGCGCTGCATGATGTCGCACAGGGCTTGGGGATCATTGCCCTGAACAAAGACGAATTTCGCCCCCGTCGCCGCCCCGGCATAGGGCAGACCCCATGAAGCCGCGTGGAACATTGGCACGATCGGCAGCATCACCGTGCGCGTATCCATCGAAAACATCGATGGCTGCAAGGACGAGATGGCATGCAGCATGGTCGAGCGGTGGGTATAGATCACCCCCTTGGGATGGCCCGTGGTGCCGCTGGTGTAGCAGATCATGCAAGGGTCGCGCTCGTTGCCCGCTTCCCATTCGGTATTGCCGTCCTCGGCGCCGATCCAGTCTTCGAAATACGGGCCATTCTCGCCCGAATCAAAACAGATGTAATGCTCGATAGAGGGCCATCTGGGCTTCATCCGGTCAATGATCGGCTGGAACATCGCGTCATAGATCAGCACCCGGTCTTCGGCGTGGTTGACGATATAGTCGAGCTGATCATCGAACAGCCGCGGGTTGATGGTGTGGAGCACACCGCCCGTTCCAGCCGCGCCGTACCAGCAGACCAGATGGCGGCTGTGGTTGAGCGCCAGCGTGGCAACGCGGTCCCCCTGGCCAATCCCCAGCCGGACCAGTGCCTGCTTCATCTTCAGGGCATCGCGGCGGATGCCTGCCCATGTGGTGCGCGTTTCAGCCCCGTCCAGCCAGCGGGTGACGATCTCGCGGTTGCCATGTTCGCGCGCCGCATGGTCGATCAGCAGGTTTACCCGCAGTTCCCAGTCCTGCATTCCGCCCAGCATCGTCACTCTCCATCATTTGCCTGAGTTACCCGCGTTTTCTACCACGTCTCAACACGCAGTCGCTCTATCCGGGTGGTCTGGAGCTTCCAGCCGTCCGGCTCTTTGACATAGGTATCGTGATAAAAGCCAAAGCCGCGCAGCTGCGAAAAGGGCGATCCAGGCGGCATGAACAACCGGTCGGTCATCGCCCAGATCGCGCTTGCGGTGGTTTCGGATGTCACCGCGATCTCGGCATGATGGCCTTGGTGGACGCTGACGATCCCGGCCTGCTTGAAGGCATCGGCATACCAGTTGTGGCGGCCACGCAGCACCACGTTCATCGCCGGCATGTGATCGGTGCCGCTTGCGGGATCGGTGCAGCAGCCGGTGTAGTCCAACTCGCAATGCTCGGCGAGAATCGAACGGACGAGATCGCCGTCGGCGGTATCGACCCCGCGAAAGTAGCTGGCTTTGACTGTGCGAATGGCCTCGATCACGGCGAGCCGGTCATTATCGGTCATTCGCCAAATCCGCGCGCCAGAAACTGCTCGCCCAGCGCCGCCAGCAGTGCCGCGCCCAAGGGCAGCACGCTTTCATCGACCATCATCCGCGTCGAATGGATGCCGCAACAATGCGCCCAGTCATCGCCCGCTTGCGCAACGCCGAGGAAGAACATCGCGCCGGGTGCTTTTTCGAGCACATAGGCAAAATCCTCGGCACCCATGATCGGATCGGGCAATCGCATGAAGGCCTCCGCTCCGAACAATTCACGCGTCACCGCTTCGCCAAAATCAACCGCTCGGGCATCGCATACCGTCACCGGGAAGCCCTCGATCACTTTCACCTCGGCATTGAGCCCGTGCGCCCCGGCTATCCCGACCACCAGCAGCTCGATAGCGTCCTTGAGTGCCGCTCGGTGCCCTGGTGACAGACTGCGCATGGTGCCCTTCATCAGCACCCGATCAGCGATGACATTGTGCGCGCTGCCCGCCTGTATCGAAGCAATGGTGACGACCACCGGATCGTGCGCGTTGAACCGCCGTGTCACCATGGCCTGCATCGCGGTGACGATCTCGCAGGCCACCGGCACCGGATCGAGCGTCTGGTGCGGCATCGAGGCATGGCCGCCGCGCCCCTCTATCACGATCTCCAGCTGGTCCGCCGCCGCCAGCAGAGGCCCGGCGCGGCCCGCGACCACACCATGCGGAGCATTGGGCATGACATGCAGCGCGAATGCGGCCTGTGGCAGCGGATCGATCAGGCCATCTTCCAGCATGAAACGCGCGCCGTGCCAGCCTTCCTCGCCCGGCTGGAACATGAATTGCACGTCACCTGCAAGGCTGTCAGCCCTTGCGCAGAGCAGCCTTGCGGCACCCGCCAGCATGGCAGTGTGCGCATCGTGCCCGCAAGCGTGCATCGCGCCTTCGATTGTTGAAGCGAAGGGCAGCCCGGTTTCCTCGGGCATCGGCAGCGCATCCATATCGCCGCGCAGCAGCACGCGCCTTCCCGCTCCAGCGCCACCCTTCAACGTTGCCACCAGCCCGGTGGTCGATGGACCTTCGCGCCATGTCAGCGGCAGGTCAGCCAGCGCGGCGCGCACTTTGTCTCGGGTCATCGGAGTGTGCAGACCAAGCTCCGGCTCGGCGTGAATCGCGCGCCGCAGGGCGACGATTTCCGGGGCGAGGCCACGTGCGGAATCCAGCAGATCAATGCTCAACATCATGCCATGATAGCGGCGCTTGAACCTGTGTCGAGATCAGGACGCAATAGCGGCGGAAATGCGTTTGGCCGCCGCATTGTGCGCCATGACCGACCACACCAGCACTGCATTGAGCACGATTGCCTGATAGGCAAAGTAATAGACCGCGCCATACCAGCCCGCGCCGCCCGCCAGCATGGCGATGCCCAGCGTGATCGCGCGTGGATTGGGGCCCATCACCTTGCACAGCAGCAGCAAGGGCGGGGCTTCGGCGCGCACGGTCTGGGCGATGCGCGCCAGCCTGGCGGGATCGTCCTTGGCCGCCGCAACCGCCTCGTCGATTGTGAGCGCGAAGGGCGTCATGCCGCTGGCAACGGCAAGGTAAGCGGAGACCAGTCCCGAAAAACCGCTCTTGCCGGTCGCCGATTCATCCCCGTGGCTGTTGCGGATCCACGGCGTACCATAGACCCACCACTGATACTGGCGGCGCTGCACCTCGACATGGTTGGCCTGAACCGCGTGGCCGATACCGGCAATAACCATCCACAGCCATGCCCAGCCGCCAAGGCTGAAATGCAGCAGCCAGCCGAGCATAATATAAAGCACGATATGGCTGAGGTAATCGCACAGCCCGTCCACCATCTCGCCGATCGGGCTTGATCGACCGGTCATTCGCGCCAGATCGCCATCCGCGCCATCGACCACATGCCAGGTCATATGCAGCAGCAGGCCGATCACGACCGCTGCCGGGAACCACGTCTGGGAATAGGCTATGCCGGCCGCGATGACGCAGCCAGCGCCAAATACCGAGACCATGTTGGGCGTGATCGGCGTCTTCGCCAGCAGCCGCGCCAGCTGCCAGGCCAGCGGGTGGTAAAGGTAATAGTTGAGCGGGTCTTGCAGTTCACGCGGACGCTTGGGGCGTTGCGGCTTTAGCGTACCTGCGGTGGGGGGCACTGACAATTGATCCATCTGGTCCTGCTCGTCCCTGTGACGGATCGCGCCAAGACACTGCGCGCCGCTTCGTACCGCCTATAGAGCAAGGCCGCACCCCGGCACCAGAGTGTCGTATAGAGATCGTTCGCAGCGATTTCTGGGGGGCAGTCGCGGTGATTCTGGCGATCATAACCATAACCCGGATGCTCTGCCCGCTAGATATTTGCTGCGGATCGTGCGATGGGGCGGCGCGGCGATGGAGGTTTGGGGCTGGCTAGAGGGCTTGTTCCGCTGACTGTCGCCAGCATGTTTATACTGATATTTGCGTAGGTTGCGTTCATTTTTTACATGTCGATTGATCTGGATTTTTGCCGTTACGGCGGCTTTTCAGGCCATGACATGATGACCACAATGATCGTGCAACTGGTTTGCAATTAAGCAAACTCCTTGCTTTTGGCGCGCGATATCACAATGACGCTTGTTTACCCCAGCCGCAGAGCGGCTGTCTGAAGGGATCGAATTGATGAAGCCAATTAAGGTCGCCGTGATCGGCGTGGGCAATTGCGCCAGTTCGCTGGTGCAGGGGGTTGCCTACTACCGTTCGAACAACTCCTCGCAAGGCCTGATTCATGACCGCATCGGCGGCTATGGCGCGGGTGATGTGGATTTTGTCATGGGTGTCGATGTCGATGCCCGCAAGGTCGGCAAGGATATTGCCGAGGCAATCTTCTCCGCCCCGAACAACACGACCGTGTTCATGGCCGATGTGCCCTCCACCGGTGCCAAGGTGATGATGGGCCGCGTTTTGGATGGCGTTGCACCGCACATGACAACGGTTGGCGAAAAGGGCTTCATCGTTTCCGACGCGCCCGAGCCCACCCAGGCCGATATCGTCAAGGCGTTGAAGGATACGGGCGCCGAAGTGCTGCTCAACTTCCTGCCGGTCGGCTCGCAGGAAGCTACTGAATTCTACATGGAATGTGCGCTCGAAGCGGGCGTTGCCGTGGTTAACTGCATGCCGGTGTTCATCGCCAGCACACCAGAGTGGGAACGCCGCTTTGCTGAAAAGCGCATTCCGATTGTTGGTGATGATATCAAGGCGCAGATCGGTGCCACCATCGTCCACCGCGTCCTGTCCAGCCTGTTTGGCGCGCGCGGCGTCAATGTTGAAAAGACCTACCAGCTCAACACCGGCGGCAATACCGATTTCATGAACATGCTTGATCGCCAGCGGCTGGGCAGCAAGAAGGAATCGAAGACCGAAGCCGTGCAGGCAATGCTGGCCCAGCGGCTTGAGGATGAGAACATCCACGTCGGCCCGTCGGACTATGTTCCCTGGCAGAAGGACAACAAGCTGTGCTTCCTGCGGCTTGAAGGCCAGCAGTGGGGCAATGTGCCGATGAACCTGGAACTGCGCCTTTCGGTGGAAGACAGCCCGAATTCGGCAGCCTGCGTGATGGACGCGATCCGCTGCTGCAAGATCGCGCTTGAGCGCGGCGAAGGCGGCGCGCTGATCGGTCCATCGGCCTATTACTGCAAGCACCCATTGCAGCAGTTCAACGATGATGTGGCAGGCCAGATGGTCGCTGAATACATCACCGATACCGCCCTCGCAGCGGAATAATCTGACAGCCCCACAGGCTTTGCACGGCGCCGGTTTCCCGCAGGGTTTCCGGCGCCGTTTGCATTGGAGGACGCCCGAATGGATGCTCTGATTATTGCCGCCGGCTATGGCAGCCGATTGCGCGACCTGTCCGAATCCAAGCCGCTGACCCCGGTGGCGGGCAAGCCACTGATCGAGCTTGGCGTACGCCAGGCCATGACGGCTGGTGTCGAGCGCGTCGTCGTGGTGACCGGGCATGAGGGCGCGCGGGTTGAGGCCTATCTCACAGACCTGGCGTCAAGCGCGGATGTTGAAATCCATGCCGAGCGGATTGACGATTGGTCAAAACCCAATGGTTATTCGGTGATGGCTGGTGCTGCGCGGATTGCCGCAATGGGCGGAAGTGATTTTCTGCTGATGATGGCCGATCACATCTTCTCCGCCGAGATCCTTCAGCAACTGGCGCAGGCGGGTGCTGGGGACCGGGGCGTTACGCTGGGTATTGATCGCCGCATCACCAGCGAACTGATCGATCCCGATGATGCCACCTGGGTGGAAACCGGCGCGGACGGCTTTATTCGCGCCATCGGCAAGACCATCTCCGGCTATGATGCGGTCGATTGCGGGGCCTTTCTGGCGACGCAGGAATTACCCCGCGCCATCGCCGCCGCCATTACCGAGGGCAAATCGGGCAGCCTGTCCGACGGTATGCAGTATCTTGCGGACCGCGGTCGCGCGGCAACACTCGATATCGGCCAAGCCTGGTGGCTCGATGTCGATGATGCCCGCGCGCACGTGCTGGCCGAGGCCGAAGCCCCGGTACGATTGACGGCGATTTACGGTTAGCTCCCGCTCAGGGATATTTCATGCGAACGCTGGTTACCAGTCCGGCGCGCGGGATATTGAGCCGTACCGAGCTGTAAGCCGGCAGCCCGGCAAGCGTCGCAGGATTGTTCGAGAAGCCATAGGCTTCGGCCGGCAAGCCAATCCCGCTGCGATCGAACTTGCGGTTCGAATTCTCGTCATGATACAGCACCAGCGCATAGACGCCCGGGTTCGGCACAAAAAGGCAACCCCGCGTCGTGCCGGCATTGGCACTCACCCGGCCGACATAGAGCGAACCATGCTTCGCCAGAAACTTCTTTGAATTGTCAGCATAGAGCGTGATCGCCAGCAATCCTGTGCTGCTGCGCAAGCCACTGGCGACAACGGTGATCCAGGTGTTGCTGGGGGTGCCAGTGCAGCCCGGTGGCGGACCCGAGGCGTTTGGGGCCCCTCCCTGGAGCCCGACCTGAGCCCCGCCTTTAGCAAAAGCGGGCAGACTGGACCCGGCAAGGCTGGCAGCCACTGTAGCAACAATGCTGGCCGCGGCGCAGAAACGTCTCGGCTGAATCATGGTGTTTCTATCCTGAATAATGGGGGCTGATGGTGAGGGGATTGGTGCATTTGCGCTGCTCACGCAGTCAAATCTGCCGCTGAAGTTCTCACGTTCCAAACTCTCTTTTGCGATTCGCCGTCTGAATAGTGAGTGAATTGGGCAAAAATGAGAAGCTTTTGCAAGAGCTGGAGTCTGTTTCAGTCAGATTGAAACTGGGCCGGTGCCGCTTCCACGTATGCGGAACAAACGCCAGACCGCAACACTATGGGCTTGCGCTCGCCAAGGCGGCGACCCCGGACTGCGCTGGGTGATCGCAGCGATCCACCGGGCAGCGCAGTATTCACCGCAAGAAGCGGAAGTGAATAATTAGCGCATAACGCTTGCCTCATGACTTTGCCGTCCGTTCGGGCGCTTTCGCCAAACAAGCATCAGCCGCGAACGCCGACAGCAGAATATTTTTTGTACAGCGGATAATACTTGTGGAAGGCTGAAGAAGGCAGGCCGAGCAGCTTCTTGCCTTCGGACACAAGCGCATCCCGCTTGGCAGGCGTCAGGCCGAATTTGGCAGTGGCCGAAGCTTGCTGAGCCAGATATTCTGAAATCCGCAATGTGACCGTGGTAGTTGAGCCGCTGGCGGTGAACTTGCCGATGCCAGCTGCCCGTAATGCGCTTTCCAGTTTCCAACGATCCGAAATCGCATATCCCGAACCTGCCCTTTTTGCACCGAAACCCGGTTCGATGCCGAAGCTGTTTGCGCAGGCGAGATAACGGAAGGTCAGATTTTTTGCCTCAAGGTCGCCGAAATAAAGATTTTTCATGAAAAACATATTGAATAATTCTGGCTTTGCATTATTGAAATAACCAGATATTCCAGAAGTAATAGATTCAACAATTACTATTGGAGTCATCATAATTCCATTGTACATTATAAGGGATCCCTCAACGGCACTAATAATTTCATCATCAGTAGGCACATGGATTACCTTTATATAGTGGATAAATTTCCGTTACCCGCGACATTATACAATAAAATCTGGAATAATCATCGGCGCTAACCCTTATACAACCCATCCAGCCTTGCCCCATACCGCTCCTTCAGCTTGTGCCGCCGGATCTTGAGGCTCGGAGTCATTTCTTCATTATCAATGGTGAAGGGTTCATCGGCGAAGGCGAATTGCCTCACCTTCTCAACCACTGACAGCTCGGCATTCACCCGGTCAATCGCGGCGCGCACCGCGCTGCGGAAGGCGGGGAGCTGTTCTAGTGCGCGGAGGTCAAACTTCTCGCCCTGGGCCCGCGCCCATTCGAGCGCCCATTCGGCATCGGGCACGATCAGGCCGACCACGTAAGGCCGCTTGTCACCCACCACCATGGCCTGGGCGATCTCGGGCTGGAGGGTCAACATGCCCTCGATCCGCTGGGGGGCGACATTATCGCCCTTGTCGTTGATGATCATGTCCTTCTTGCGGTCAGTGATGACGATGCGGCCCTTGCCGTCGATATGGCCGATGTCGCCGGTATGCAGCCAGGCACCTTTTTCCGGCTCAGCCGGGTCTGGCACCAGCGCCTTCACGGTTTCGGCCTCGTTGCGCCAATAGCCTTGCATCACCTGCTCGCCGCGAATCAGGATTTCGCCGTCAGTGGCAATTTTCAGCTCGACCCCGCGCATCGGCGGGCCGACGGTGTCCATCTTGATGCCAACGCTGGGCCGGTTGCAGGAGATCACCGGCCCGGCCTCGGTCTGGCCGTAACCTTGCAGCATGGTCAGGCCCATCGCATCGAAGAAGGTGCCGATATCGGGATTGAGCGGCGCGCCGCCCGAAACCATCGCCTTCATCCGTCCGCCGAATTTCTTGCGGATCTTGGGGCGCAGTGTCTTTTCGAGGATCAGATCCATCGGCCTGTCGCGCAGACGGTGCCGGCCTTTGGCCTTCTGCCCGCCAATCGTCAGCGCGCGGTCCATCAGGTAATTGGCGACCCGGCCCTGCTTTTCGATCTGCTTCATGATCCGCGCGCGCAGCACTTCGAACAGGCGGGGGACGACAACCATGATCGTCGGGCGCACTTCCTCGATATTGCTGGCGAGCTTTTCCAGCCCTTCGGAATAATAGATCTGTCCGCCCATGCCGATCGGCAAAAACTGCCCGCCGGTATGTTCATAGGCGTGGGACAGCGGCAGGAATGAGAGGAAAACCTCATCTCCCCAGCCGAAATCATCGACCAGAATTCGCGCCGCGCCATCGACATTGCGCAGGATCATGCCGTGATGCTGCATCACTCCGCGCGGAGAACCGCCGGTGCCGCTGGTATAGATGATGCAGGCCATATCCTTGCGGGTGATCGTGGCAATGCGGCTGTCAACCGCTGCCCGCGCCGCCGCCGCATCGCCAGAGAGCAGCGCAGCCCATTCGTGCGCATCGGCGCGGCCAAGCTGGGGCAGCTTGAAGCTTTCGATGGCCACGACATGGCGCAGCTTGTCAGCCCGCAGCACGGCGGGAAGCAGTGGCTTGGCCAGTTTTGCATCGGAAACAATCACCGCCGCCGCGCCTGAATTTTCCAGCACATGGGCGTGATCACGCTCGGTATTGGTGGTGTAGGCAGGCACGGTGATCAGTCCGGCGGCCATCACGGCAAGATCAGCCAGGCACCATTCGGGGCGGTTTTCCGAAACCAGCACCACCCGCTCGCCATCCTTCAGGCCCAGACCGCGCAGCGCCTCGGCGACAAGACAGACCTGCCGCGCCGCCTCTGCCCAACTGATTGATTGCCAGGCGTCGCCGCGCTTGGCCCACAAAAACGGCTTCGCGCCCTGCTCGTCGGCGCGCGACAGAAACAGGGCGACCAGATTGGGGCTGTTGTCAAAGTCGTTGAGTTGCACGCTGGAACCTCTCGCTTGGCCGTCTCATGCGGTCAGGCTTTCAAGATTAGTGCCGCCTTGCCGCAGCCGCAAGTCTCACACGGAAATCGCCTCACTCGGTAATCGCGCGCCCTTCACTGCGCTTGTCGGCGGCACCCACCAGCTTGCCATCGATCACCTCAACGGCATTGGCCTTGAAACTGGCCTGACGGGGGCGGACATCGGCATGGCCGAGTGCGTTCAGCGCAGGGATCATCGCTTCCAAGGCGGTGCCCTTTTCAACCCATACAGTCGCCCCTTCGGGAGCATAGATGGTGTGGAGCGCGATGGCCTCTTCGGCTGAAAGCTTCCAGTCGATCACCCCGATGATCGCCTTTGCCACCTGCACCGGGATGGTGGTGCCGCCCGCCGCGCCCAGCGCGAGCCGCAGCCTGCCATCGGGCGCGTAGACCAGCGTCGGCGCCATCGAACTGCGCGGGCGCTTGCCCCCCTCAACCCGGTTGGCGGCGGGTCGCCCGTCTTTTTCGGGCAGAATATCGAGGTCGGTCAGCTCATTGTTGAGGTAATAGCCGCCCACCACCAGGCCTGATCCAAAGGCGCTTTCCACTGTCGAGGTATAGGTCACGGCATTGCCGCGCCGGTCGATCGCCACGAAATGCGAAGTGCCATTTTCCGGCCCTGCGGGCAGATCAGCGCGCACCAGCTTTTCTGCGCCCGGCGGCGTACCTGCGGTAACCAGCGCCATCGAGCGCGCGGGATCGATCAGCGCCGAACGCTGGCGCAGATATCCGGCATCGATCAGGCCGACGGCAGGGACCGTGACGAAATCGGGATCACCCAGATAGCGCGCCCGATCAGCATAGGCGAGGCGCATCGATTCGGCGATCAGGTGCCAGGCTTGCGGCGATTGCGGGCCGAGCGCGGTCAGGTCAAAACGCTCAAGCTGCCCCAGAATGGCAAAGACCGTGGTCTCGCCCGAGCTTGGCGGCCCCATGCCGCAGATGCGGTAGCCGCGGTAGGTGCCACACAGCGGTGCGCGATCCTTGGCGCGGTACGAGGCTATATCGGCCAGCGTCATCGCCGAAGGATTGCGCGGCGCGCTGTTGACACGCGCGACAATCGCTCTGGCATTGGCCCCTGAATAAAACGCCCTGGCCCCCTTGCGCGCCAGCATGGTCAGCGTTGCAGCAATCGCCGGATTGCGCAGGGTGCTCCCCGCTGCCACGGCTGAGCCATCGGCGTTGTAGAACAATGCCTTGCCCGCCGGATCGAAAGCGGCAGAACCTTTGGCAAATTCCAGAAAGCTGCGGAACCGAGGGCTGGCTATCCAGCCGTCCCGCGCCAGCCGGATCGCGGGCTGGAACAATCGCGACCATGGCAGACGGCCATGGCGGGCATGGGCCTTGGCGGCAAGTGCCAGATTGCCGGGAACGCCAACGCTGGTGCCACCGGGAACCAGATCGCGTATGCTGATGGGCGCGCCATCTTTCCAGAACCACTTGGGGTGAGCGGCCTTTGGCGCAGTTTCGCGGCCATCGACCGTCTCGATCCGCCCGCGCGCATCGCTGCTGATATAAAAGCCGCCGCCGCCGATGCCTGAACTTTGCGGTTCGACCACCGAGAGCGCCAGCATGGTGGCAATCGCCGCATCTGTGGCGCTGCCCCCGGCGCGCAGCATCTCGGCCCCGGCCTCTGCCGCGCGCGGATCGGCGGCGCTGACCATGCCGCGTTCGAATACCACGCTTTTGGCGCGCGCCGCGCTGGAGTGCTTGGCATCGGCAGGGGCTGCAACCAGCAGCGAGGCGGCGATAAGGGCGATGGGGAGGGAAATTTTCTGACGGATCATATGGTCAGCCTATTCGCTCCCCACGGCATCGGCAATCGCCGAAAAGCCATCGCGGCGCATCAAAGTCTCCAGTCCGCTCAGCACCTGCTTGGCGATGCCCGGCCCGGCATAGACCATGGCGCTGTAAAGCTGGACCAGACTGGCCCCGGCGCGCATCCGCGCCCAGGCGTCTTCGGCGCTGGCAATGCCGCCGACGCCGATCAGCGGGATCGCCCCGCCACTGGCTTTGCGAAAATCGCGCAGCCGTTGCAGTGCCAGATCGCGCAAGGGTTCGCCCGAAAGCCCGCCCGCCTCGCCGGCCTGTGGCGATTTCAGCGGTGGGCGGCTGATCGTGGTGTTTGAAATGATCAGCGCATCCAGCCCGCGCCGCAGCGCAACCTCGGTGATGTCGTCAATATCTGCAGGCTCCAGATCGGGCGCGACTTTGAGAAATACCGGCACATCATAACCCGGCGCGGTGCGCAACCCGAGCACTGCATCGAGCAGTTCATCAAGCGCGCCCTTGTCTTGCAGTGCGCGCAGACCCGGTGTGTTGGGTGATGAAATGTTGATCGTCACATAGGAGGCGTACGGAGCCACCGCCTCAAAGCCGTTCACATAATCGACTACGCGATCATCTGAATCCTTGTTGGCACCGATATTGATGCCGACGATGCCGCGACGTGGCCGCGCGCTCAATCGCTTCACCGCTTCATCGATCCCGCCATTGTTGAAGCCCATGCGGTTGATAACCGCACGGTCTTCGGCGAGGCGGAACAGGCGTGGGCATGGATTGCCTGCCTGCGGGCGCGGCGTGAGTGTGCCGACCTCGACAAAGCCGAAGCCCAGAGCGAGCACGGCATCGGGCACTTCGGCATCCTTGTCGAAGCCCGGGGCCATGCCCAGCGGGTTGGGAAAGTGCAATCCGGCCAGCGTTGTCGCCAGCGGCCCCGGTTTTTGCACTTTGCGGTGGGGCACAAGTTTCAGACCGGCAATCGTCAGACGGTGCGCGCGTTCGGGGTCGAGTCGGAACAGGGCTGGTCGGAGCAGGGAGTAAAGCATCGTCATGGCTCTATGGCAGAGCGCGCCATGAGTGTCGATTGTGCAACACTTGTGGCCCAATATCGATTGCATCTGCCAATCTGACAGCAATTGTAATCTTTCAACGCCGTCAATGTCGCTTTCATACAATTATTGCCGCAAAATGAGGCGCTAACCGGCTCTTGCGACCCGAAGGGCTCGTGGCATTATATGCAGCGAGTTCCTCAACTTCTTGGCGGACCCCGGCTTGGCCGGCGGTCCGCCTTTTTTGTCTTTTACCTGCGCTGGAACAGACCAATTGTATTCCATCGCCGCTGCGCCTAGATGAAACCGGAACGAATCACTCTGATTTGACCGGGAGCGCCAATATGCGCCTGTCTTCCATGGCCGATTATGCCGTTGTGACCATGAGTGCTGCTGCGCGGCATTGCGGCGGTGTGCGCGTTTCTGCGGCGCAACTGGCCGAGGAAACCGGGCTTCCCGTACCAACCGTGCAGAAACTGGTGAGCACACTGACCGCCGCCGGCCTGCTCCGCAGCACGCGCGGCGTGGGCGGCGGGCTCAAACTGGCGCGTCCGGCAGCAGCGATCACGCTGGCCGATATTGTCGAGGCGATCGAAGGCCCGATCTCGCTGACATCGTGCAGCGAACATGGCCGTCACGATTGCGGTCTGGAAAGCGCCTGCACGCTCCGCCCGCACTGGCCGCAAGTCAACGCCACCCTGCGCGGCGCTCTGGCAAGCGTACCGCTGACGCAACTGGCGGGGGCTGTGGCATGAACGAAGCAATCGCCCTCCCCGATCAGGCCGCGCGCGATGCCGCCGCCAAGGCTGCGGACTATGAACACGGCTGGGCATCGGACATCGAAACCGATTTTGCCCCCAAAGGCCTCAACGAAGATACCGTCCGCTTCATCTCTGCCAAGAAGAACGAGCCCGAATGGATGCTCGACTGGCGACTGAAGGCCTATCGCCACTGGCTGACCATGACCACGCCCGATTGGGCCAAGCTCAATGTTCCGCCGATCGATTATCAGGATGCCTATTACTACGCCGCGCCGCGCGTCAAACCGAAGATCGGCTCTCTGGACGAGGTCGATCCCGAAATCCTGCGCGTCTATGAAAAGCTGGGCATCCCCATAGCCGAGCAGGAAGTGCTCGCCGGGGTCGAAGGCGCGAGGCGGATCGCCGTCGATGCGGTGTTCGATTCGGTTTCGGTGGCCACGACCTTCCGCAAGGAGCTGGAGGCGGCGGGCGTCATCTTCCGCTCGATTTCGGAAGCGATCAAGGAATACCCGGAGCTCGTAAAACGCTGGCTGGGCAAGATCGTGCCGATGCATGACAACTATTTCAGCGCGCTCAACTGCGCGGTCTTCTCCGACGGCACCTTCGTCTACATCCCCGAGG
>JANOYZ010000317.1:0-4130 GCA_031429135.1 Novosphingobium sp.
TCGAAGCTCATCCGGTCGAGTTCCTGCAACAGATCGTTGGGAAATTCGATGTCGGCCTTGTCAATCTCGTCAATCAGCAGCACCGGCAGCTCGGGCGAGGTGAATGCCTCCCACAGCTTGCCCTGGCGGATGTAATTTGAGATTTCATGCACCCGCTCATCACCCAGCTGGCCATCGCGCAGGCGGGCAACCGCATCATATTCATAGAGGCCTTGGTGGGCCTTGGTGGTCGATTTGATGTGCCATTCGATGATCGGCGCACCCAGCGCCTTGGCGATCTCATGCGCCAGCACGGTCTTGCCGGTGCCGGGCTCACCCTTGACCAACAGCGGGCGGCGCAGCAGCACCGCAGCATTGACCGCGACCTTCAGGTCATCGGTGGCGACATAGTTCTTGGTGCCTTCGAAACGCATCAGCCTAACTGTCCTGTTGTTCAATCGTTGTGATTGCCGTTAGGTTGCGGCCTGCAACTCGGCAAGAGCAAACAGGGGTGAGCGATCATGGCAGGCACATTCGAAGACTGGCGGGCAATCGTTGAGACCAAGGCGCGCTATTGCCGGATGCTCGACACCAAGGACTGGGAGGGCTGGGCGGACGTGTTCACCGAAGACCTCGTTCTTGATAGCACCCCGGCAGGCGGCTACCGCATCGAAGGACGCGATGAGGCGATTGCCAAGGTGCGCGGCTCGATCGAGCACGCCAAGACCGCGCACCATGTCCACAACCCCGAGATTGCTTTCGATGCCGACGGGCAGGGGGCGCAGGTGATCTGGGCGATGCAGGACCGCGTCGAAATGGGCGAAGACCGGCGCGCGGCGGTGGGGGAAATGGGCCACACCGGGTTCGGTCATTACCATGAGCGTTATGTAAAGCGCGCCGATGGACGGTGGCGGATCAAGGAGAGCCAGCTGAGCTATCTGCACTATGACCGGCGAGGGGTGTGATCGCAGTTCTGATCATCTGAATTACCCCAGCCCCAGACCCAGTCATGCTGAACTTGTCGCAGGATCGCGCTTCGTCTTCAGGCGCAAATCACGATAACTCTTTCGCGCACACCCGTATCTTTTCGGGACGCGGTAAAATGTCGGGTTGCTCGATATTGGCAAGCATGTGAGCCATGCCTCGTTCCGCTCCTGGACGGCGGACACCCTATCAAGGATCATATCATGCGCGATCTCAATGAACTCGAACTCACCTATGTCAGCGGCGCCGGCCCTGCCTGCTCGCCTTGCCCCCCTTCGGCCAAACAGAAGGGCAACAACGGCTTTGGCAACGGCGGCAACGACCCCGCTCCCGGCGGCTCGGGCCGCACCGGTCAGGACAAGTTTGACGACGTCGTTCGTTAAGCCTTCATGACGAGATAAAAAAGGCCGCCCCGGTAAAAACCGGTGGCGGCCTTTTTATGTCTGGGGCTGGGGGGCAGTGGTTGCCGGAATACAACCTTCGGTCCCACTTGCTTCATACTCCGAATGCCCATAGATTTCTTGCATGCAACTAGGCTCCATCCTTGAAACGCAACGCGCTGCTATTCACGCGCTAACCAGTGCGCATCGCGCTGCCAATCCGCGCGTGTTTGGCTCGGTTCTGCACGGGCGCGATAACCCTGAGAGCGACATCGATATTCTCGTGGATGCGCTGCCCGGTGCGACTTTGTTTGATCTGGGCGGGTTGCAGGATGCCTTGCAGGAACTGCTTGGGGCACCTGTTGATCTGCTGACACCGGGCGATTTGCCTGCGGGGTTTCGTGACAGGGTGCTGGCCGAAGCGCGGCCCATATGAGCGTTACGTCAGCGGATGAACTCGTTGGACACATGCTCGAAGCCACGAGACAGTCTCTCATTTATGTCGAAGGCATGGATCAGGCTGATTTCATGGCGGACAAACGCACCCAGCAGGCTGTAATCCTCAATCTTATCATCCTTGGCGAAGCAGCAACCAAACTGATGGACCGCCATCCCGATTTTGCATCAGCGCACCCAGAGATCGAATGGCGATCCATGCGCGGAATGCGCAATCGGATTGCCCATGGCTATCATGATATCAATCTTGATGTGGTCTGGGAGACGGTGAGTACGGCTTTGCCGGGGTTGGGTCAGCGGTTGGAAAGTTTGGGGGTTTAGCAAGGCGCCACGTAATTCCGATAATCAGAATTTCTGAATTACCATCCGTTCAGCGGACCTATTAGATAAGACAGGACCGTCCCATCCACCCAGCACGTCAGGATCTATCTCATATTTCTTGATAATGTCATCAAATTCCTCGCAAACATGCCATACTCTTGCCAGTTCATTTTGAAAATCTACTTGGAGTTGAGTAACTTGCTTCGATACAATTTTCTGAACTTGTTCAAGGTGATCCCGAAACATAGTCGCGAATTGGGATTCGAACTGTGATCTCCTAGCTATAACAGCCGGTTGCCATGTTATGCCATCGCGAACGACGACACACATGTCTTCGCTCCACGGCTTCACGATGCCTTCCGGGCCAAAGTGCGCGAGTGACTCATGTCGTAGGCGCAATAGCTTCGCGTGAAATTTTGAAGCTTCAACGGAGAGTTTTCCCCCAATTTTGAAATCGCTCCTATGATTGCTACTGGTATCGAAGATTCTCGCATAGCCGATAACGGCGGTTTGAATTAACGCGGTCTTGGCATATCCTAGGCTTTCGCGTCGGGTGGCGTGCCAACGCAAGGCGTCAATGACGTATTCAATTGAGATTCTTAAATCCGCACTCCACGAGTGTGTTTCAATATAACGCTTCGAAAGTCGAGATAACTTACTGTATTGTTTAGGGAGCTCTTTTGAGAGTCGGCGCACGTCATAGATGGCCCGTGAAGGCGGGGCGTGACTTTCGACAATAATCTCAACTGCGGATGTCAAATCTCACCTCAAGCATCAATCATCTCCGGATCAAGCTCCCCCGCCCGGTTCTGAATGAACATGAACCGCTGCGCCGGGTCTCTCCCCATCAACCGGTCAACCAGATCCTTCACCGCCGCCCGGCCTTCGTATTCCGGCGGCAGGGTGATCCGCAAAAGCCCACGTGTTTTCGGGTCCATCGTCGTTTCGCGCAGCTGGCCGGGGTTCATTTCGCCCAGACCCTTGAACCGGCCCACGTCCACCTTCTTGCCCTTGAACAGGCCCGCCTCCAACTCGGCGCGGTGGGCGTCGTCGCGGGCGTAGGCGTTTTCCTTGCCGCAGGTCAGGCGGTACAAGGGCGGCTGGGCCAGATACAAATGCCCGCGCCGGACGACTTCGGCCATTTCCTGAAAGAAGAAGGTCATCAGCAGGGTGGCGATGTGGGCGCCGTCGACATCGGCATCGGTCATGATGATGATGCGGTCATAGCGCAGATTGTCAGGATTGCAGTCTTTGCGCATACCGCAGCCCATGGCGAGCGCGAGGTCGGCGATTTCGCTGTTGGCGCGGATCTTGTCCATGGTGGCGCTGGCGACGTTGAGGATCTTGCCGCGGATCGGCAGGATCGCCTGCGTCTTGCGGTTGCGCGCTTGTTTAGCTGAACCGCCCGCCGAATCGCCTTCGACGATGAACAGTTCGGTCTCGCCGCTGCCTTCGCCCGAACAATCAGTAAGCTTGCCGGGCAGGCGCAGCTTGCGCGAATTGGTCGCGGTCTTGCGCTTGACCTCACGCTCTGCCTTGCGGCGCAGACGTTCGTCCATGCGCTCCATGACATGACCGAGCAGCGCCTTGCCGCGCTCCATATTGTCCGACAGGAAATGATCGAAGTGATCACGCACCGCGTTTTCAACCATGCGCGCGGCTTCGGGGCTGGTCAGACGGTCCTTGGTCTGACTCTGGAACTGCGGTTCGCGGATAAACACTGACAGCATTGATTCGCAGCCGGTGATCACGTCCTCAGGCGCAATATCCTTGGCCTTTTTCTGGCCGATCAGATCAGCAAAAGCGCGGATACCTTTGGTGAGTGCTGCGCGAAGTCCTTGTTCATGGGTACCGCCATCGGGGGTCGGGATGGTGTTGCAATACCAGCTGTACGAACCGTCAGACCACAGCGGCCAGGCAATCGCCCATTCGACGCGGCCCTGCTCGGCATCACCGCCATTGGGCGGGAAATCTTGTGTCCCCTTGAAAAACTGGGTGGTGACGCATTCG
>JANOYZ010000318.1:0-8111 GCA_031429135.1 Novosphingobium sp.
TGCGTTTCGGTGTTCATCAGCTAAAGCGCGATGCGAAAAAGTGGGCACCGGATTTTCGCAATAAATCACGCGAAAACAAAGACTCTTATAGCATGATGTGATTCAGATTAAGCGCATCATGCTATAACTGCGCTGGCCGCACATTCGCTTTTGTAAAGCAGACGCCCAAGCGCGGCTGAGACCAGGCACAGCACCGCGCTGAGCAGCAGCTGTTCGGTCAGGGCAATTCCTACCCAGCTGAGCGCGCCGGCGACCAGTGAGCCGACCACCATGGCACCGGAATTGACGATATTGTTCGCCGCGATAGTCCGTGCGGTCATCGATTTATCAACGAAGGTCGTCAGGAAGGCATAGAGCGGCACCACGAACATGCCCCCGGCCACGGCGATGCCGAGCAGCGACAGCAGCAGCGGGATCGCCAGTGGCTCGGCAAGGAAGTTGCTGACATCGAGCAGGCCGGCAGCGGGCTGGTAGGACCAGCTGTGGCAAACCCAGTAGAAACACACTACAAAGAAGCCCATGAACAGCACCGATGTGCTGGCATAGCGGGCCGAAACCGTACCCTTGAGCAGGGCGTTGATCGAAATCGAGCCGATCGCCACGCCGATCGAAAAGATCACCAGAAACAGGCTGGCCACTTCCTTGCTTGCCGAGAGCACATTCTTGGCGAGCGGCGGAAACTGGATGAACAGCACCGTTCCCACCGCCCAGAAAAAGCTGATCGCCAGGATCGCCTCAAACACGCGCCGGTCACTGGTGGTATTGCGCACCAGACTGATCGAACTGCGCCAGACGTTGAAATCGAGCTTTTCCGGCGCTTGCTGCGGCGGGGCAGGGGGGACTTGACGCCCGGTGAAATAGCCCAGCACTGCTGTCAGCACGACGCCGATGGCGGCATATTCCACATCGATCCAGCCGGCCAGAATCGTGCCGGAAAGGATGGCGATATAGGTTCCGGCCTCAACCAGTCCGGTGCCGGCCAGCACCTCTTGGGGGTGCAGATGCTGCGGCAGAATGGCATATTTGATCGGGCCAAAGAAGGTCGAGTGTACTCCCATGGCAAACAGTGCTGCCAGCATCAGCGGGATGGCGAAACTGCTGACAGCAATTCCCTGCCAGGCCAGCAGCAGTCCGGCACCGCCGACCAGCATGATCAGGATTTCACAGAATTTGACCACGCGGATGATCGGCGCCTTGTCGCGCATGTCGGCCAGCTGCCCCGCCACCGCCGAAAGCAGGAAGAACGGGATAATGAACAGCGCCGAGGCTATGGCGCTGAACTTTGCCTCGGCTGCGGGCGAGTTATAGACGTTGTAAACAACGAACAGCACCATGGCGTTCTTGAACAGATTGTCATTGAACGCGCCGAGCAGCTGGGTGACGAACAGCGGCAAAAAGCGCCGCGAACGCACCAGATGTGTGGAAGTTGTCATGCAGTTCTTGTCAGCATCCCCGTTTGTCGGCAGACCCTAACGGGCAAAACAGGGGCGGCAACCCCTTAAAGCAGGGTGCCGTCGGTAGCCTGTGGACAGAGATGGCGCGGTAACGGGGACAGGCATGGGGCAATCACTCGACAGCAGGGGCGCGAAAAGGCTAGAGCATGATGCGATGAGATTATACCGCATCATGCTCAAGAGTCTTTGTTTCCGCGCGATTTATGGCGAAAAGCCGGTGCCCAGTTTCTCGCATCGCGCTCTGGCAGGCAGAGCCATATGCTAACCCTGCCCAACATACTCACGCTCAGCCGAATTTTCGCGGTTCCGCTGCTGGTGGCGCTGATCTGGTGGCCCGGCTGGCACCTGGGCTATCTCATCGGCTGGGTGGTTTACAGCCTGATGGGCATCACCGATTACTTCGACGGCTATCTTGCGCGCTCACAAAATTCGGTCAGCAAATTCGGCCAGTTCCTCGATCCGATTGCCGACAAGATCATGATCGCCGCGGTGATCCTGATCCTGCCGGCCAATGGTGATATCACGGGGATCCACGTCATCGCCGCGCTGGTGATCCTGCTGCGTGAAATCGCGGTTTCGGGGCTGCGCGAATTTCTGGCGAGCTTGCGCGTATCCGTGCCGGTCTCGACGCTTGCCAAGTGGAAGACGACATTGCAGATCATCGCGCTGGGCGCGTTGATCCTGGCGGGCGGCGCACCGAACTGGGCCTTGCCGCAGCAAGTCGGCATCGTCTCGCTGTGGGGTGCTGCCGTGCTGACGCTGATCACCGGCTGGGATTACCTGCGGGCTGGTCTGAAGCACATGGACTGAATCCTCCCCGCCGGCTTGCGACAGGAAGGATTTTTGCAGCTTTATCAGATCGCCGGAAGCTCTGCTTCAGGGACCGGCTGGTCAGCCGATGGTTCGGTGCCGAGCGCCTTGGTCGCCGTGTCAGCAGTGTTGGCTTTTGCCGTGGTCTGCGCATCATCAGGCGCGGGAGCCGAGGTGACCGCAATTTCAGGTGCGCTGACCGGTGTCTCAGTGATGGCGTGGATATGCATCGAACTAACCTGACCGCCCGCGTCTGCCCGCGTGGCAAGGCCGCCATATGAACCGGTCGGCTCGGTAATGCGTGAATTCGTCACGCCGCCAATGCCATGGGCGAAGACCGAGGCAAAGGCACTGTGTGGTTTGGTTTTCTTGGCGGCGAGGGTCACGCCAACCGGCTTCACCGTCTTTTTGACCATGACCGGTGCCGGAGCAGGTGACTTTGCCACAGCGAGGGCGGCGGAACCCTGCTTTACCAGCCGCGTTTCAGCAGACTTGGCGGGCTGAGCGGCTGCGGCTGGCTTAATGGCTGATGGTCCGAAGGCGGGCCGTGGCAGTTCGATCTGCGCGACCTGTGTGCGGGCCGGTCCGCTGCGCGCCAGAACCGTGCGCGGGGCCGCGATAGCCGGCTTCGCTTGTGGCGGGACGGGCGGCGCAGCAACGGGCTTGGCGAGCGGCTTGGCAAGCGCGAGTTGCGCCGGTGCCGCTGCGGTCTGTGGCTGCGCAGCGGCCTGCACCGGTTGTGCGGCTGGCTGGACGATGACTTTCTGGGCTAGTTGCGGGCGGAACTGATAGTCAGGCTTGGCGGCGGCAATCAGTGCCTCTTCCATCGCGGCATCTTCAACCACCACGGGCTGACTGAGCATGTGGTGCGCGGCATAAATGCCCAGGCCATCGGCGATCACCACGCCGGCGGTGATGATCTTGAACCACTTAGCCCTGCCCGATACTTTGCCCGATTTGCGCTGATTTCGCATGCCGAATCCCCCTGTGAAGGGCGAAGCCTATCATGAAGGCGATTGGGCAACAATGGGGAGTTTTTGGCCGGAATCAGCCTGCTCTCAGCTCCTCAGCGAGCAGCCGGAACTCGTCGCTGCGCGGGCTGTTCTTGCGCCAGACCAGCGCAATCTCGCGGTTGGCATTGTCACTCTTGAGCGGGCGGGCAACAACATTGGTGCCGTTCAATATCCCCGCATCCAGCGCCATTTCGGGCAGCATGGTCAGTCCAAGGCCATTGTCGACCATCTGCACCAGCGTGTGCAAGGACGTGCCGATCATCGTCGCCGAGGCGCGCAGTTCGGGGCGGTTGCAGGCGGCCAGCGCGTGGTCTTTGAGGCAGTGGCCATCTTCGAGCAGCAGCAGCCGGGATTCATCAATCAGGTCTGGCGATATTTCGGCCGGCGGATCGAGCGGCCAATCCTTTCCAGAAAAATAGTCCTTGGGGAAGGCAACATAAAGCGCATCGAGCTCGATGGTTTCCTTCTCCACCTCGCCGGTGGGGAAGGGCAGCGCCAGCAACACGCAATCGGCGCGACCGTGATGCAGCGATTCGATCGCCGCCGCGCTGGTTTCCTCACGCAGATAGAGCTTGAGGGCCGGGCGCTCACGGCGCAGGCGCGGCAGCATGCGCGGCAGCAGGAACGGGGCGATGGTGGGAATCACGCTCATCCTGAGGTCACCCGAAAGCGGCTGACCGGCGGACTGGATCATATCGCCAAGCTCTTCTGCCTCACGCAGTACGCGGTGCGCCTTGGCGACCACCGAATTGCCCAGCGGGGTAAAGCGCACCGCGCGCTTGGTGCGCTCGACCAGCACCACACCAAGCAGCGTCTCCAGATCGCGCAGGCCCGCCGAAAGCGTCGATTGCGAAACGAAGCAGGCTTCGGCAGCGCGACCGAAATGCCCATGTTCATGCAAGCCGACGAGATATTGCAACTGCTTGAGTGTGGGTTGGTGGACGGTCATTCGGGAATGACCTCCTCCACCACATCCTCAACCACCTCAACCACATCGTCAACGTGCGTCATCTTCAGCTTCCCGCCCACCACCGCAAACGCCATCTTGCCCTCGACCAGATCGAGCGCGTCTTGTCCGAAGACCCCGAACCGCCAGCCTTCGAGCAGCGGCAATCCCTTGCGCACTCCGGCGGCAAGCAGTTCGAGATCATCGCTGCGCGCCAGCAGGCGTGAGGCGACATCGATTTCGCGGCTGCGGATCTTGAGCAGCAGCTTGAGCAGATCGGCGACCAGCGCGCCTTCCTTGCCCAGCGGGGCACCGCGCGGGGGACGGGCAGGCAATTCGTCCTCGGTCAGCGGCACGGCGGCGGCGAGGGCGGCGATCATCCGCTTGCCGATCTCGTTTTCCTTCCAGCCCGGCGAAAGCCCGCGCACCTTGGCAAGGTCTGACTGCTGTTTGGGCGGGTGATTGGCGATGTCGGCCACGGTTTCGTCACGGGCGATGCGCCCGCGCGGAATGTTCTTGTCCTGCGCTTCCACTTCGCGCCAGCGGGCGAGGGCTTTGAGCCGGCCCAGCATCGCCGGGTTACGGCCCGCCGCCTTGATCCGGTGCCAGGCCTTATCGGGATCGTTGCGATAGTTTTCCGGATCGGCGAGCTTTTCCATCTCGGCATCCAGCCATTCGCCGCGCCCGGTCTTGACCAGACGATTCAGCAGCTTGGGGAAGATTTTTGACAGGTGCGTCACATCGCCGATGGCATATTCGATCTGGCGGGCATCCAATGGACGGCGCGACCAGTCGGTAAAGCGCGCACCCTTGTCGACGGTGATGCCCAGCCAGCTCTCGCACAAGTTCGAATAGCCGATCTGTTCGGACTGGCTGACCGCCATCATGGCGATCTGGGTATCGAATATCGGGTGTGGGGTGCGGCCCGTCAGGTTATAGATGATCTCGACATCCTGCCCGCCGGCGTGGAACACTTTCAGTACATCCTCATTATCAACCAGCAGGTTGAGCAGCGGCGTCATATCAATGCCAGCCGCCATCGGATCAATCGCCGCAGCCTCTTCGCTGTCAGCAATCTGGATCAGGCACAGTTCGGGCCAATAGGTGTTCTCCCGCATGAATTCAGTATCAACACAGATAAAGTCAGCGCGGGAAAGCCGATCGCACAGCGCGGTGAGCGTTTCGGTGTCGGTAATCAGTGGATGTATCTTCATCGGACTTTTCTGTATGGCCCCGGTCGGAACCTCGGCTTGACAAAAGCACGAGCTTCGCCTGTTAGCCCGCAGCTTCCCCCTGCCTTATTGCCGCCCGAATTGAAAGAGCCACGATGTCGCATCCCTATCGTTCCCACAGTTGCGGCGCGCTGACCGCCGCCGATGAGGGCCAGACCGTCCGTCTTTCCGGCTGGGTTCACCGCAAGCGCGATCATGGCGGGGTGCTGTTTGTCGATCTTCGCGATCACTATGGCATCACCCAGATTGTCGCCGATAGCGACAGCCCGGCACTGGCCGTGCTGGAAGCTTGCCGCGTGGAAAGCGTTGTCACCATTGATGGCGATGTCAAGGCGCGCGCAGCCGGAACGGCCAATGCCAACCTGCCGACCGGGGAGATCGAGGTTTACGCGCGCGGCGCGACCGTGCTCAGCCGCGCCGAAGAACTGCCGATGCCGGTGGCGGGCGAGCAGGAATATCCTGAGGAAATCCGCCTCAAATACCGCTTCCTCGATCTGCGCCGCGAAACGCTGCACGCCAATATCGTCACCCGCACCAAGGTGATATCGGACATGCGCCGCCGCATGGAAGGTGCAGGTTTCACTGAATATTCGACCCCGATCCTCACCGCATCCAGCCCCGAGGGCGCGCGCGATTTCCTCGTGCCGAGCCGGATCCATCCGGGCAAGTTCTATGCCCTGCCGCAGGCACCGCAGCTCTACAAGCAGCTGCTGATGGTCGCCGGGTTTGATCGCTATTTCCAGATCGCCCCCTGTTTCCGTGACGAAGACCCGCGCGCTGACCGGCTGCCGGGCGAGTTCTACCAGCTCGACCTTGAGATGAGCTTCGTCACCCAGGAAGAAGTCTGGGAAACGATGGAGCCGGTGATCGGCGGCGTGTTTGAGGCTTTCGCCGAGGGCAAGAGTGTTACCCCATCGGGCAGCTTCCCGCGCATAGCCCATGCCGAGGCGATGCTGAAATATGGCTCGGACAAGCCGGACCTGCGCAACCCGATCCTGCTCCACGATGTCGGCAGCCATTTCACGGCGTCAGGCTTCGGCCTGTTCGAGAAGATCGTCGGTTCAGGCGGCGTCGTGCGCGCCATTCCGGCCCCCGCCACGGCAGACAAGAGCCGCAAGTTCTTTGACGAGATGAATGATTGGGCGCGATCAGAAGGCCATGCCGGGCTGGGCTATGTCACCCGCAAGGCGGGCGAATTCGGCGGACCGATTGCCAAGAACCACGGGCAAGCGGGCATGGAGGCGCTTTACGCTGCAATGGGTCTTGGTCCCGATGATGGCTGCTTCTTCGCCGCTGGCAAGGAAGATCAGGCAGCCAAGCTGGCAGGCCTCGCCCGAACCCGCGTCGGTGAACATCTCGGCCTGATCGAGCAGGGCGCGTTCAAGCTGTGCTGGATCGTCGATTTCCCGTTCTATGAATGGGACGAGGAAAACAAGAAGGTCGATTTTGCTCACAACCCGTTCTCGATGCCGCAGGGCGGGATGGCGGCGCTGGAGACGCAGGACCCGCTGACGATCAAGGCGTTCCAGTATGACCTGGTGTGCAATGGTTTTGAGATCGCCTCAGGCTCGATCCGCAACCAGCACCCCGATCTGATGGTCAAGGCCTTCGAGCTGACCGGGCTGACCAAACAGGATGTCGAAGACCGCTTCGGCGGCCTCTACCGCGCCTTCCAGTATGGCGCACCGCCACACGGCGGCATGGCAGCGGGGGTTGATCGCGTCGTCATGCTGATCTGCGGCGCGCAGAACCTGCGCGAGGTTACCCTGTTCCCGATGAACCAGCGCGCTGAGGATTTGCTGATGGGCGCGCCTTCAATGGCCGAAGCCAGGCAGCTTCGCGAACTGAGCCTGCGGGTGGTTGAGCCGGTAAAGGGTTAGGCAAGACGGGGCCGCTTTTCCCTAGGGGAACTGCTTCCACGCCTCTTGCCAGCACCCGCGCCGTCTTCTAGGGCGGCTTTCAACTGTTAGATCCTTTGTCTGAGAAGGGGCAATTTGATGAGCGACACTGCTGACCGGGTTAAGAAGATTGTTGTCGAGCACCTCGGCGTTGAAGCCGACAAGGTCACTGAAGACGCAAGCTTCATTGACGATCTTGGTGCTGACAGCCTCGATATCGTTGAACTGGTGATGGCCTTTGAAGAAGAATTCGGGGTGGAAATTCCGGACGATGCTGCGGAGAAGATCGGCACCGTTTCTGACGCGATCAAATATATCAACGAGAACAAGGGCTAAATCAGCTCTTTAACCCGGTCACCCCGGTCCATGTTCCAAGCCTGTCGAGGGACCTGGGAATCAACGGGTGAATTTTCGGGGGCTTCGTTTGAGAATTTCGACAGGCTCAACCGCTAAAAGGTTGGGCCTGTTGCGTTTTCGGAGATTTTCATGCGCCGTATCGTCGTTACCGGACTTGGCCTTGTCACCCCGCTGGGGGCCTCAGTCGAAACCGTGTGGAAAAACATCCTCGCCAGCAAGTCTGGCGCGGGCAAGATCACGCGGTTCGATGCTTCTGATCAAAAGTGCCACATCGCCTGCGAGGTGAAGCCGGCTGATCACGAATATGGCTTCGATCCCAACCTGCGCGTCGATCACAAGGTGCAGCGCCAGGTCGATCCGTTCATCATCTATGGTATCGACGCGGCCGGCCAGGCGCTGGA
>JANOYZ010000319.1:0-24743 GCA_031429135.1 Novosphingobium sp.
CGGCGGACCAAAGCACTGGAATCCATTCTGCCGCCGCCCATGGCCTGCACCTCGGCATAGAACTGATTAACCAGGGCTGTGATCGGCAAGGAGACTCCCAGCCCTCGGCCCTCATCCATGGCGAGGCCCAGATCCTTGCGCATCCAGTCGACCGCGAAACCGAAGTCAAAGCTGTCTTCGGCCATGGTTTTCCAGCGATTATCCATCTGCCAGCTCTGCGCCGCACCGCCAGAGATCGCTTCATAAACCTTGTCGGTATCGAGATGGCTGGCCTGGGCAAAACGCATGGCTTCGGAAAGGCCCGAGATGATTCCGGCGATGCAAATCTGGTTGGCCATTTTTGCCAGCTGGCCAGCACCCGGCTTGCCGATGTGTACAACGCGGCTGGTATAGGCCGCGAAGATCGGCAGCGCCGCCGCAAGAGCATCGGCACGACCGCCGCACATCAGGGTGAGCGTGCCGTTTTCTGCACCAATCTGGCTGCCGGTCATCGGTGCATCGACACACAGAATCTGCAAATCCCGCGCTTCCACGGCGATCTGGCGGGCGATCCGTGCCGATGCCGTGGTATGATCAATGAACAGTCCGCCCTTCTTGAGCGAAGTGAATACACCGCCGGGGCCGAGTACGACATCGGCCAGATCATCGTCATTACCAACGCAGGTCAGCACGACATCCGCCCCTTCTGCCGCCTCTGCCGGGGAACTGGCGACACAGACGGAAAGCCCGGCATTATCATTCAGCCAGCGGTCCCGCCGTTCAGGCGAGCGGTTGTAGATGGTGAGTCTGTGGCCAGCCTTGGCAAGGTGGCGGGCAATCGGCGCGCCCATCACGCCAAGGCCAAGGAACGAGACATTACGAGGATCGGTCATATGTTTTATGTAGCTGCAATTGCGCGCTGCGCCAGCCCCCGGTATCGCGGCGCGCTATGCAAACTCCACTTCGTGATCGCCTTGGCCGTTTTGCCGTGCTGGCCTTCTGGACGGCGCTGTTGTTCGCTGTCGTCATGGCACTGTTGCCCAAGCCACCCGAGATGCCCTCTGACCGCTTTGGCGACAAGTTCAACCACATCCTTGCTTTCGCGACTTTAGCGGCCCTGGCGGCCATGGCTTACCCGCGCGCGCGGCGCTGGCTCGTGGTGGAGCGGCTGTCGTTCCTGGGCGCGATAATCGAGGTGGCGCAGTCAATTCCGGCACTGCATCGCGATTGCGACATTCGTGATTGGCTCGCCGATACACTGGCGGTGATGGTCATGACCGGCGTGATCGCCCTGATCGCGCGCAGGAAGCAGACGAGGCGTTCCCGATAGCGGTTTTCAATCCCGGCGCTTTCCTTTAGGGCGCGCAGACTATGGCACCCAACGCAACTCAGAAAGCCGCAGCCGCAGAGCTGCTCACCATCGCCGATGTTCGCGGCGCAGCGGAACGAATTTCGGGATCGGTGGTCCGCACGCCGACGATCCATTCCAAAACGCTCAGCGCGATTGCTGGTGCCGAGATCTGGCTGAAGTTCGAAAACCTTCAGTTCACCGCCGCTTACAAGGAACGCGGCGCGCTCAATGCGCTACTTCAGTTGACCGATGAGCAGAAATCGCGCGGCGTGATCGCGGCGTCCGCAGGCAATCACGCGCAAGGGCTTTCCTATCACGGCACCCGGCTGGGTCTGCCAGTCACCATCGTCATGCCGCGCACGACGCCAACGGTGAAAGTGATGCAGACCGAAAGCGTCGGCGGCACGGTGGTGCTGGAAGGCGAAACTTTCGACGAAGCCTATGCCCACGCCCGCCGCCTTGAGACCGAACTCGGCCTCGCTTTCGTCCACCCCTTCGATCATCCGCATGTTGCTGCCGGACAGGGGACGGTGGCGCTCGAAATGCTTGAGGATGTGCCTGAGCTTGATATGCTGGCAATCCCGGTCGGCGGCGGCGGTCTGGCATCGGGCATGGGCACGGCTGCCCGCGCGATAAAACCGGACATCGGCCTGATCGGCGTTGAGGCAGAGCTGTTCCCTTCGATGTACAACCGGCTGAAGGGCACGCAATATCCTTGCGGCGGCGATACACTGGCTGAGGGCATTGCCGTGCTGGAACCTGGCAAGTTCACCTCCAGGGTGCTCGAAGGACTGCTCGATGATTTCGTGCTGGTCAGCGAATCGGCGATGGAGACCGCGCTGGCGCTGCTGGTGCAGATTGAAAAGACCGTGGTTGAGGGTGCTGGCGCTGCTGGCCTCGCTGCGGTGCTGGCCAATCCCGAAATTTTCGCGGGTCGCAAGGTCGGCATCGTGCTGACGGGCGGCAATATTGACACGCGATTGCTCGCCAATGTCCTCTTGCGTGATCTTGCCCGTTCGGGCCGACTGGCGCGGCTGCGGCTGACCTTGCAGGATCGCCCCGGCGCGCTGTTCAAGGTGATGAAGGAATTTGACGCACACAACGTCAACATCATCGAGATATGGCATCAGCGCATCTTCACGCATCTGCCAGCCAAGGGGCTGATTACCGACATCGAATGCGAAGCGCGCGACAAGGATCAGCTCGATGGGCTGGTCGCCGTGCTGCGCGCCAATGGCTATCAGGTCAGCCAGGTTGAGATCAACTAAGCTGCGCTGAGATTTGGCCCCAATGCTGGGCTGCGAACGCCTGCTTGTGCAAAATAATATCTGCTTAACCATGAATCGTGGTTAAAGGACTTTTACCGGCGCGATGCAGCGGGCATAACGCTGTCAGAAACCCGCGCATGGGGCGTTTGGGCGAGGCAAAGGATCTAAGCGGAACGTGACCGCACCTGTTCGCTTTCCACGCTTTTTCGTCACCAGCCCGTCGCCCTGTCCCTATATCCCGGGCAGGAGCGAGCGGAAGGTGTTTACCGAGCTCAAAGGCCCGCACGCCGATGCGCTCAACGATGCGCTGAGCCGCATCGGCTTTCGCCGCAGCCAGACGGTGGCCTATCGCCCGTCCTGCCTTGATTGCGCGGCCTGTATTTCGGTGCGCGTTGTGGCGAGCGAATTCCGTCCATCCACCACCCAGCGCCGTAATCTCAAGGCTAATTCGGACCTCATCATCACCGAATGCCGCCCCTGGTCGACCGCCGAACAATACGAGTTGCTGCGCCAGTACCTTGCTGTCCGGCACCCCGGCGGCGGCATGGCGGCGATGGACGAAGTTGATTTTGCCGATATGGTCGAGCATACGCCGGTCACCTCCGCTGTGATCGAATACCGTGAAAGACGCGAGGATGGCTCACCCGGACGGCTGGTTGGAGCCTGCCTGACAGACCGGCAGGGCGATGGCCTGTCGATGATCTACAGCTTCTATGATCCGGCGCATGTCACCCGCGAAGGGCTGGGCAACTTCATCATCCTCGATCATATCCGCCGCGCCGCGAATGCCGGGCTGCCCTATGTCTATCTGGGCTATTGGGTAGAGGGATCGTCGCGCATGCAATACAAGGTGCGCTACCGCCCGCTGGAACGCCTGGGCCGCGAAGGCTGGGAGCGGATTTCCGATGCCGCACAGGACGGGCTGATCGCCCTGGCAGCCAGTGCCCGGCGCGAATCTGTCACTACTGGTGATAAAGACGGCATTCCGATCGGACAGCATTACCGCCCCGCCGAATAGGTTAGGTTGCACAATCATGGTTAACACGATCTTCACGCGGCCAGCTAAGCCCCGGTAAACAGTTGATACCGCCAGTTAACAAGTCTTTCTTTTTTCTGTGGCACATAGCAGACAATGGAAGGTGTCTCCATGAACCTGCTGCCCGTCAAGGGCATGATCAGAGGCCAGTCCGCGATGCGCGGACTGCTGGTCGCGGTGGTTGTTGCCCTGCTCACTTTCACCGTCGCGCTGTTTGGTGGCTTTCTTAACGCGACATCGGTGGCCGATGAAGCGACGAGTGAAAACGAACGCAACCTGCTGCAAAACCACATCGGCGTTTCCTTGCGAACGGCTGTCTCTGCGCAGAAAGTCCAGCTCACCTGGGACGAAGCTGTGCAGGCGGTGGGAGGTCAGGGCGCACCGCTGGACGCCGGTTGGGCTGACAGTTTTATTGGCCAGTTCCTCTGGTCAAATCTCCAGGCGCAGCATCTGTTTCTGGTCGAACCAGACGGCAAATTGATCCGCGCATGGGAACGGGGCGAGCCGGTTTCCGAGGCGGGTTATCGCAGCATTCTGGGCTCTCTTCGCGATGAATTGCAGGTCATGGCGGCCAACCAGTCGATCCGGGGCAAGCCCGCCAGCTTTCGCCAGCTTGCCGATACCCGCTGGCCGATCGACGAACAGGGGCAGGCGATGAGCCGCTGGGCGGGCGAGCTTGGCGAATACAAGGGGCAACCGGCGCTGATAACCGTCGTCTCGGTCGTGCCCGACAGCAATCCCGGCCTGCTGAAGCGCACACCCAGTAATCTGATAGCCGTGCGCCTGCTTGATGCAGAGATGCTGGCCGGTTTCTCCAGCGAGCTGCTGCTGAAGGACATGCGGCATTCCACCCAGGAGCCTGCTGGCGGCGCGCGCAACAAGATGGTGCTGGTGGGACAGGACGGACAAAAGCTCGGCTGGCTGAGCTGGACGTCCAATGAGGTTGGCGCGATCGTTATACGGCGCACCGTGCCGCTGCTGATCAGCTATTTTATCTTTTACGTGCTGGTGCTTGCGGGAGCCATGGTGCTGGTCCGGCAGGCCATCCTTATGGCGCGCGAATATTCGGCGCGTGAGGCACAGGCGCAGCGCAGTGCCTTGCATGATCCGATGCTTGGTCTGCCTAACCGTACGCTGGTTATCCAGCATCTGTCGCGTCATCTTGCCGAAGTTGCGGCAGCAGACAATGATGAGGCCGTCTTCCTCGCATACCTCGATCTTGATCACTTCAAGGCGATCAATGATTCACTCGGCCACCATATTGGCGATGCCTTGCTGTTCGAAGTGGTGAAGAGATTGCGTCTGGCGCTCATCGAGGATGATCTGCTGGGCCGGCTGGCAAGCGACGAATTCGTCGTCGTGCGCCGAACGTCTCCGGGCAAGGAGAATGCGATTGCGCTGGGCGAGGCGGTGATCCGGGCCTTCTCCGATCCTTTCACGATCTTGGGGCAGACACTGACGGTTAGTGGTAGCTGCGGCATATCCTGGGGATCCGAGCAGGCGCAGAATGCCACCGAACTGCTGCGGCTGGCAGATATCGCACTGTTCAGAGCCAAACAGCGCGGACGCGGGCGCTTTCGCTATTTCACCGAGGAAATGAACGCGACGATTCGCTGGCGGCAGGACATGGAAGTTGAACTGCGCCGCGCCATCGGAAATGATTCGCTTGAGATGTATTATCAGCCGATTGTGCGGATCGCCGATAAACAGATCATCAGTTTTGAAGCACTGGTCCGCTGGACACACCGTCATCGCGGGGCGATCAGTCCGGGCATTTTCGTGCCGCTCGCCGAACAATGCGGACTGATGCCGCAGCTTGGGGAGTGGGTGCTGCGCCGCGTTTTTGCCGATAGCCATTGCTTTGGTGATACTGAAATATCGGTGAACCTATCCCCGATTCAGATCGGTGCGCGGGATTTTCTGCCGCAATTGAAGGCGCTTGTCACAGAAACCGGAATCAATCCGCAACGCTACGTCTTCGAGATCACCGAGGGTGTCCTGCTTGAGAAAGGCGAACGCACCCTGTCGTTACTTGGTGAAATCAGCGACATGGGCTTTCGCATTGCGCTGGATGATTTTGGCACCGGCTATTCATCGCTGGCCTATCTGCGCAGTTTCCAGTTTGACCGGATCAAGATTGATCGCAGCTTTGTGCAAGGAATTGAGAGCGATCTGGATGCCCAGGCGATCCTCAAGGCCATCGTTTCGCTGGGCCGAACGCTGCGCATGAAGGTGATTGCTGAGGGTGTCGAGACTATCCTGCAACAGCAACTGGTCGAGGCCTCGGGCTGTACGTTAGTTCAAGGCCATCTGCACTGGCGCGCCTTGAGCGTTGATCGCGCCGCTGCGCTCGTCGGTCCGAAGCAGCAATTGCCGCTGAAAGCTGTGGGCTGAGACAAAAAAAGGGCGCCCGGAATTCTCCGGACGCCCGCTCGGTGATCGGAAGATTGCAGTTTACCAGCTGTAGTACATATCAAATTCAACCGCCGAAGGTGTGGTTTCCCAGCGCATTACTTCGGGCCACTTGAGCTCGATATAGGCTTCGATCTGGTCCTTGGTGAAGACGCCGCCCTGAACCAGATAGTCATTGTCGGCTTCGAGGCACTCAAGGGCTTCACGCAAGGAACCGCAAACCGTCGGAACCTGAGCCAGCTCGGCTGGCGGCAGGTCATAAAGGTTCTTGTCCATGGCTTCGCCTGGATGGATCTTGTTCTTGATTCCATCAAGACCGGCCATCAGCAGCGCGGCATAGCACAGGTAAGGGTTGGCCATGGCATCGGGGAAGCGGAATTCCACGCGCTTGGCCTTTTCACCGGCACCATAAGGAATACGGCATGAGGCCGAGCGGTTGCGTGCCGAATAGGCGAGCAGCACGGGGGCTTCATAGCCCGGCACCAGCCGCTTGTAGCTGTTGGTGGTCGGGTTGGTAAAGGCATTGAGCGACTTGGCGTGCTTGATGACGCCGCCGATGAAGTACAGGCACATATCGGAAAGCCCGGCATAGCCATTACCGGCGAACAGCGGCTTCTTGCCTTCCCAGATCGAGATATGGGTATGCATGCCGCTGCCGTTGTCGGTCTTGATCGGCTTGGGCATAAAGGTTGCGGTCTTGCCATAGGCCTGGGCCACCTGCTGGACGACATATTTGTAGACCTGCATCCGGTCAGCCGTTTCGACGAGCTTGCCGAAAGTCAGGCCGAGTTCGTGCTGAGCCGAGGCGACTTCATGGTGATGCTTGTCGCAAGGCAGGCCCATTTCAAGCATGGTCGAAACCATCTCGCCGCGGATATCGACGCAGGAGTCGATCGGCGCGACAGGGAAGTACCCCCCCTTGGCGCGCGGACGGTGAGCAAGATTGCCCCCTTCATATTCGCGGTTACCATTGGTCGGCAGCTCGATGTCGTCGATCTTGAAGCCGTTGCCGTCATAGCCGTCATAAAAGCGAACGTCGTCGAACAGGAAGAATTCGGCTTCCGGACCGACATAGACGGTGTCACCGACGCCGCTGGTCTTGACGAAGGCTTCGGCGCGCTTGGCGGTCGAGCGCGGATCGCGGCTGTAAAGGTCACCGGTCGAAGGCTCGACAATATCGCAGACCACGATCATCATCGGCGTGGCGCTGAACGGATCGATATAGATGGCATCCAGATCGGGCTTGAGGATCATGTCTGATTCGTTGATCGCCTTCCAGCCTTCGATCGACGAACCGTCAAACATCAGGCCGTCTTCAAGCTCGGTTTCACCAATCGCCGAAGCGACCATGGTCAGATGCTGCCACTTGCCCTTGGGGTCGGTGAAACGCAGATCAACCCATTCGATTTCCTCATCCTTGATGCGCTTCAGGATGTCGCTTGCCTTGGCCATTTTTCGTCCTTCTTGATCCCCCTTCCGCGAGAGGGAAGGGTTAGAGTTGTTTTAGAGTGATGCGGAACCTGGCCTTGCACTGCTTTGGCCCTGCTCCCTCCCATCCCGTCTCAGGAGGGGAATAGGGTTAGATCGCGTCGTCGTCACGCTCGCCGGTGCGGATGCGCAGCGCGCTTTCGATGGGGATGACGAAGATCTTGCCGTCGCCGATACGGCCGGTCTGTGCGGCATTGGCAATAGCCTCAACCACACGTTCAGCCAGCGCGTCGGGAACGACGACTTCCAGCTTCACCTTGGGGAGGAAATCGACAACATATTCGGCGCCGCGATAGAGTTCGGTGTGGCCCTTCTGGCGGCCAAAGCCCTTGGCTTCGGTCACGGTGATGCCGGATACGCCCACTTCGTGGAGCGCTTCCTTCACCTCGTCCAGTTTGAACGGCTTGATGATCGCTTCGATCTTTTTCACTTGGCTTTGACCCCTGCGCGTCAAGCCGGCTCCACCATAGGGCGGGGCCGGTTGGTTGATCGCCTTCACGCACAACCTAACAAGAATCATGCCAAAGGCTCTGGTATCGCCCTAGGCCAAGCGCAAGCACCCGAAAAGGGGGGATTCGCAAGAATGTGAGCGAAGTTGTGCTGTTGGCGACAGGAATTTGCTCTTAACCGTCCAGGCGGGTGATTAAATACTAGGCAGGCGTGCCTAAAAAATGTGCATCAAAGGCACTTCAAAGGCTCAGCCCGGCCGTTTCTTCAAGACCGGCCATCAGGTTGAGGTTTTGCACCGCCGCCCCGCTTGCTCCCTTGCCGAGATTGTCGAGCATGGCGACCAGCCGCGTCTGACTGCCGTCCTTTGATCCGAAGACATGAAGGTCAAGCCGGTCACTGGGCAGCATCGAGCGACGCAGCAGCAGTTCACCCGGAGTCTCGGCATGGACCGTCACCAGCGGGCTGCCAGCATAGAAATTTGCAAGGCAGTCGCGCAGCGCGTCTGGTTCCCTTGCAGTGGGCATGCAGTGGAGTTGCAATGGAACTTCAACGATCATCCCGCGCATTGCGGGAACCACTGATGGAGAAAAAAGCGGATCGACTGTGAGCCCGGCATATTCCCTCATCTCGGGCACGTGTTTATGCTCAAGACCGAGGCCGTAAGTGCGAAAGGCGATATCGGTATCGTCTTCAAACCGCGCGATAAGCGCCTTGCCGCCGCCCGAATAACCTGAGACTGCGTTGACCGTGTAACCCCATTCAGACGGGAGCATTTTCGCGCGCACCAGCGGCGCGATCAGCGCGATGAAGCCCGAAGGATAGCAGCCGGGATTGGTAATTCGTCCGGCACTCACTACCGCATTACGCCCGACGATCTCTGGGAAACCATAGGTCCAGCCCGGGGTCACGCGGTGGGCAGAAGAGGCATCGATGATCCGCACATTCGCACCCTCAGCCAGCGCGACGGCTTCTGTCGCGGCCTCATCGGGCAGGCACAGAATGGCGAAATCGGCGGCATGAAAGGCATCGCGCCGAGCATCGGCGCTCTTGCGCTGGGCATCATCGAGCATGATCAATGAAAATTCGCGTCTGCCCGACAGCCGATCAAGAATTTCAAGACCGGTCGTTCCTGCAGCCCCGTCAATAAAGACGCTGGCGCTCATTCCGCCAGCTCAAGCTGATCGAGTAGCACATAACCGACAAAGCCGCCGTGGCCCCCGGCCTGACCCCAGGCGGTGCTGCCGGCCACATCCAGCACAGCAAAGCTGCTGCCGCCAGGCAGAGTTGCCACGACATCGCCGTCACTGCGGCTGCTGGCGAGCAATTGTGCCCCTCCTGCGGTAATCCGGTGCGGTATGGGCACGGCATAATGCGGCACGAAATAGCGTCCGGCGAGGGCAATATCCGCCAGATCACCGCGCACCGGAGTATGTGCCGGGTCGGCAATTTTCATGGGCCCAGAAAGCACGAAGCTTTTGCCATCAAGATCAGCGGTCTTGGTCAATACCCCCTCATCCCTTTGATCGGGAACGGGGCGCTTATACCGGGAAGGTCTTTCAGGCAAGTTAGCGAGTGTCTCAGCCGCTATCACTGGACCCATGCTGTTGCAGCGGCAAAGAATTTCTGTGACTGTGCCGTTCACTCAAACCGGAGGCTTGCATGAAGAAGTGGATAATTATTGGACTTGGCGTTCTGGCGGTGCTGGGACTGGGGCTAGTTGGATGGGCCTATTCCTCGCAAGGATCTGCGCTCACCACTCTGGTCGAAGCAGTGCAGAAGGGCGATAACGCGACGATTACCGCCAAGGTTGATATGCCTGCCGTCAAGGAATCTATCAAAGGCCAGTTGCTCGCGCAGATGATGGTCGAAATGAAGAAAGAGGGCAAAAGCACCGATGGCCCGGAAGGCCAGATGGCGATGACCTTCGTCAATATGCTGATTGATGGCCTGGTTACACCGCAAGGGCTCAAAGCAATCATCGAAGATGGCAAGCTGGATGCGCCTACACCTGGCGTAGCTGCCAAGGCTCCAAAATGGGTAATCGTCAGCCAGGGCTTCGGCCACTTCGAGGCGCGGCCTGAAGGCGTGGCAGCTGACAAGGCAACCACGCTGGGCTTCAAAATGAGCGGGCTGGGCTGGAAGCTTTCCTCCGTGCAGATTCCGAAGTCCGCCTTCGATGCGCCGCAGGATCCGGTGCCAATGGAAGACATGCCCGAATTAGCTCCGGAGCCTAAGGTGATCGGCGAATAGTTGAATAGTGAGCGTGGTCTTGGTGCCGCTCCCGCAGTTCACCCCCCGTAACGCGCCTTGAGCATGTGCCAGGCCGCGCGCAGGCCCAGCGCATCACCGCCCTTGGGTCGTCCCGGCTTGGCAACCGGACGCCAGGCGAATGTATCGAAGTGGGCCCAGTCCATGCCTTCAGGCACAAAGCGGTCAAGGAACAGTCCGGCGACTGATGCTCCGGCAAAACCGTTGCTGTGGCTGTTGTTGATGTCGGCGATGTTGCTCTTCAGCCACTCGCGATAGGGGCCGAACAGCGGCAGCCGCCAGACCATATCATCGTGCTCCACGCCCGCCTTGAGTAGAGCCTCCGCCGTCGCATCTTCACGCGTCATCAGCGCGGGCAGGTCTGGGCCGAGCGCCACGCGCGCGGCACCGGTCAGCGTCGCGAAATCGAGCATGAGGTCCGGGTTCGCCTCGCCCGCCTTGGCCATGGCATCACCCAGCACCAAACGGCCCTCGGCATCGGTATTGCCGATCTCGACGCTGATCCCGGCACGGCTGCGCAGCACGTCGCCGGGGCGGAAAGCATTGCCTGACACGGCGTTTTCCACCGCCGGGACCAGCAGGTGCAGCCGCACTGGCAGGCGGGCTTCCATGATCAGTCCGGCCAGTGCCAGCGCATGGGCCGCGCCGCCCATATCCTTCTTCATCAGCAACATGCCCGATGACGGCTTGATATCGAGCCCGCCTGAATCAAAGCACACGCCTTTGCCGATCACCGCAACGCGCGGATGCTTTGGATCGCCCCATTCGAGCTCGATCATGCGCGGGGCGTGGGCTCGCCCGGCGGCGCGGCCAACCATGTGAACCATGGGAAATTCGCGTTCGAGGACATCACCTTTGGTGACATGCAGCTCCCCCCGGTGCGCCTTGGCGAGCGCGGCGGCGACGGCTTCCAGCTCGGCTGGTCCCATATCCTCAGCCGGAGTGTTGACCAGATCGCGTACCAGTTCGGTCGCTGCCGCCTCGGCCAGAATAGCGTCGATCGCCTTGACCTGCTTGCTTAGCAGAATGCGCGGGGCATCGTCTGGCGCGTCGGAGCGATAGCGGTCAAAGCGGTACTGACCGGTGACCCAGCCGAATGCGGCTTTTCCCGGATCGCCATCAACGCGACGATAGGTTCCCGCCGGGAGAACCTCGGCCAGCTTGGCCATGCACCAGCTGGACAGGTTCTCGCTATTAGCCACGCCGCTGACCACAAACCAGTGATCGCCATCGGGAACAATGGCATATTCATAACCGCCGCCCTCAAACTTCTGAGCCGCGATTACAGCGCGCTGCGGTGCGGAAAGGCGCTTGGACCATTCGGCCAGGCTGTCTTTGGTGACCAGATGAATATCGGTGGCCTTCTGGCCGCGATCAGGCTGAATCAGGGAGTTTTTCTTGCTCATTGCCGGGAATCTTTAGTCCTGTCGGGGCCAAGGGCAAGCGCAGCACTCGAAAAAGCAAAAATAAGCCGCTATGTGGGGGGTGATGACACAATATCAGACGATAGATTCCGCCGAGACCCCCCTGCGTGACGGCACGATCAAGCTCCACCGCCCGGAAGCATTCGAAGGCATGCGCCGCGCCGGTATGCTCGCCGCCGAAACGCTCGACGCCCTGGTGCCTATGGTCCAGCCAGGAGTGACCCCGGGCGAACTTGATGATTTTGTCCGCCAGTTCAACATGGCTGCGGGCGCGGTTCCGGCGACACTGGGCTATCGCGGTTATGCCCATTCATGCTGCATTTCGATCAACCATGTCGTCTGCCACGGTATCCCCGGTGACAAACAGCTGAAGGACGGAGACATCGTCAACATCGATGTCACCCCCTTGCTCGATGGCTGGCACGGCGATTCCAGCCGGATGTACCTCGTCGGCGATGTGCCGCTGAAGGCGCGCAAGCTGGTTGATGTCACCTATGAATGCCTGATGCTGGGTATTGAACAGGCCAAACCCGGCGCAAAGCTTGGTGATATTGGCGCGGCGATCCAACGCCACGCAGAGGCCAATCGCTATGGCGTGGTCCGCGAATTCTGTGGTCACGGCCTGGGCCGTCTGTTCCATGATGCCCCCGAAGTGGTTCACGCCGCGCGCGCTGGCACTGGCCCTGAACTGCGACCCGGCATGTTTTTCACCATCGAGCCGATGATCAACCTTGGCAAAGCACCGGTGAAGCTGCTCGAAGATGGCTGGACGGCGGTGACCCGTGACCGTTCGCTCTCGGCGCAGTTCGAACATTCGATCGGGATTACTGAAACGGGTTGCGAGATTTTCACGGCGAGCCCGAAGGGGCTGGATAAGCCGCCTTATTGACGCAGCTGTCGCGCGACATCCTTCGACGAGCTCAGGATGAGCGGGGTTTGACCGGTATTCAAAACAGTCCGCTCAGGCTGAGCTTGTCGAAGCCCGCGCGCAACCTAGCCCCGCGCCCCTCGCACCGCTGCCCCTGCAGCAAACGGCGCAATCGCCAGCAGGATCAGGCTCACCGCGCCGGTCAGGGCCAGGCCACCTGTCCCACCCGTCGCCAGACTGCCTGCGCCGAACACCAGCAGTGGTACGGCCAGTGGCACCACCAGCATGCCGCCCAGCGCCGCACCGCCGCGCAGCCCAGCTGTGAGCGCGGCGACGGTTACGCCAATCGCCGCCAGCCCCGGCGTTCCCGCCAGCAGCCCCAGCTCGACAATGCGCAGCTGATTGCCATCGATCCCCAGCAATGCAGAAGCGGGCAGGGCGACGATCATCAGCGGCGGGCCAAAGCTCAGCCAGTGGGCGATGATCCGCACCAGCAGCAGCCATTCCTCGGCAATTCCGCGCAAGGCCCATTGATCGAAGAAACCCAGCTCAAGGTCTGGTTCCACCAGCCGGTCGAGCGGCAGGATCGCCGCGAGGAGTGCTGCCACCCAGATTACCCCGCCGCCGGTGCGCGCCAGCAGCGGTGCATCGGGTCCGACAGCGAAGGGAAACAGCATGGCTACCGCAAGAAAGAACAGCAGCGGCAGCAAGGTGCCACCGCGCCTGCCGCCAAACAGTAGCAAGCCAAGGTCGCGCTTCAGGAGCAGGACGAGCCGCGAAATCATGGCGCGAACTCCGCCAGATCGATCCGGCGCGGTGAGGGCAGGGCAATCGCCTGATGCGAGGCGACCAGTACGATTCCGCCTGCTTCGCAGTGCTCGGCTATCAGTGACTCAACAGTTTTACTCGCCGAAGTATCGAGGCCATTCAGCGGCTCATCAAGCAACCATACCGGTGCTTTCTGGCCCAGCAACCGGGCCAGCGCCGCGCGCTTTTTCTGCCCGGTTGAAAGATAGCGCACCGGCACATCGAGCAGGCCGGAAAGGCCAAGCCTATCGCTGATCGCTTCGCGCGCCATGATGCCGGTGCCGTCAAACCCGGCCCAGAATGCCAATGCCTTGCCCAGCGCCAGCTGCGGATCGAGCGCGGGGCGCTCATCGACCAGGCCAACGGCACCCTCGCTTTCCACCGAGCCATGGAAAGGCCGCAGCAACCCGGCGAGAATCCGGATCAGGCTGGACTTGCCGACGCCGTTCGCTCCTGTGACTTGCAAGGCATCGCCCGGTGCCAGTGCAAATGACAACTCGCGAAACAGCACCCGTTCGCCCCGGCGGCAGGCGAGATCAAGCGCGGTGAGGTAGCAATCATGCAGGAAGGTGGCTTGCATGGTGATGCGCGATAAGGGAAAGTCGCCCTACTGCCAAGGAGAGCAAGATGCCGATCCCCCGACTGACTGACGATGCGCGAGTTGCCCTGCTCGCCGAATGTCCCGATTGGCAGCTGCGCAGCGACGGCCTTGCCATCGAGCGAGACTTTTCATTCGCTGATTTCAACGAGGCCTTCGGCTTCATGGTGCGGGTCGCGCTCTGTGCCGAAAAGGCCGATCATCACCCCGAATGGTCAAACGTCTATAATCGCGTTCACATCACCCTGACCACACATGATGCTGGTGGCCTCAGCGCGCGCGATGCAGAGATGGCGCGGGCGATTGCGGCGATGGTGTGATGTGGTGCGTCTGAATCACCGAATCCAACCCGTTCATGCCGAGCTTGTCGAGCCGAAAGCGGCCGTCCGCTAGTACTGTCTTTTTCTTCGTGCCGCCGTGTGCGGCCTCACCACATGGGCCGAGCCAGTTGCGCCGCCCTGCGCTCGCGGATGATCGCCTGACGCTGCTCGGGGGTAACCCTTGGCGTATCAGCTGGCAAATGCGCCTTGAGCTGCGATAGCTCGACCTTGGTTGCACTTGGCACCGGCTGGGTCTCACAGCTCATCCAGCGGCCCTGAATGAGGCCGGTGGCATGGCCCGCAGTATCGATCCAGTTGCGTACGCCGGGATCGCGGTGCGAAACGACGATCCGCAACCGCCCGTCCTTGTCCGCCGGGGCCTGTGCATTGTTGAGGCTGGAGTGGTTATTGTACCAGTCGGTCGTCTCATAGATATCATTGGTCAGGATCAGCGAGCGATAGCGGCAACCTTTGGGTATTTCGGACTCGATGATCAGCGCCTCGTCATCAGCCAGCTCATAGGCACCTTCGTAATAGAACTGCCCTGAAAGGCCGCCACCGCTGGTCATGTCGAAGGTCTTTAACCGGTTGACGAAGCCCGCTTTGCGCAGACCATCGACATGATCGACGAACATCAGCGCGAGGAAATCGACTGACATGGGCAAGGCGCGCAGCCGTTTTTCCAGATCGGCGGCAGCACGGCGCGGGCGCCCGGCGGGCCGGTCGATGCGGTCAATGGTGAAGGCCGGGGCTTTCTCCTGCGCCCAGTCAGAACTGACCATGCGGATCATCAGCCGGTTGGCGGCGGGGCGCAGTTCCCACCACTCGCCGTTGTAGCCTTTGGGACGCCTCGGACTGAGCAACACGTCGAAGCGGCCTTGCCGGTCGACCTTCATCGCTGACAGATCGAGATGCACGCGCCCCGATCCAGTTTCGGCATTGCGGGGAACGACCTGTGCGATCACCGCCAGCTTCAGACTGCCGCGTGTGCCGCGCAACCGATAGGAACCCGCACCATCGACCCGCGCCGTGCGGTAGATCGTATCGGCATTGGGCTGACCGACATTGAGCAGATAGCCAATTGTGGGCAGGAATTCCGGTGCATCGGCATCACCGCCGATGGCGTCGATGCTCTGCGAGGTCAGCGCCTCCAGCGCCAGTCGGGCGACCTCCTGCTGCACCTGCGGATCACGGCGCATCGGCTCGGGCAGTCTGGCAAGCATACGATCGGGCAAGTCGCTGAGCTTGCTGATAAGCTCGTCCCAGCCAGCCACGGAGGACTTGTGCTGCGGCGCGGCGGGCGGCGCATCTGCTGCCTCGCCCTGTCCGGGCAATAGAGCCAGTGTCGCGGCGGCCAGCGCTGCTGCTCCGCCAAGCAGGCGTTTTCTCATTGTGCTGCCCTTGCTGGTTCGGCCAAGCCTATCTGCCGGTACGTTGCTTCATCAAATTGCGCGAACGGGCCCGCATCTTGCCAGGCATCCACTTGGCCGCAAAAGCCATCTTGCGTGCAGTCTTGCCAACCAGGTTGTGCAGCACAGTGCCATGCACCGCTTGCCAGACGGTTTCGGCAACCTCTTCGACCGGCGTGAATTCAAGTCCGGCCCGGACCACGGAGTCGCGCTTGGTGATATTGCTCGAACGGTTGGCTGGCCCTGCCAGCAGCGGGGTGTCGATGAAGCTGGGCATCAGCGAGCAAACCCTTATGCCATCGTCCTTCCATTCGGTATCGAGAGCTTCGGTCAGCCCGCGCACACCAAATTTCGTTGCTGAATAGACCGCCAGCCCACCCGATCCATAGAGCGCCGCAGCGCTGGCCGTGTTGACCAGCGCGCTGCCCGGTGCCGCTTTCTTGAGATGAGGATAGGCGGCCTGTGCGCCATAGATCACGCCGCGAAAATTGACATCGGTGAGCAGATCGATCTCATCCTGCCCCAATTCGTCAAGCATGCCGCCGGTGCCCACCCCGGCATTGTTGAACATGACATCGATATGACCGCCTGCGGCCACTGAAAACGCCGCCAGCGCCTCGTCCCAGGCGGCACGATCCCTGACATCGAGCTTGTGTTTGTAGCAACTGCCAGGCGGCAGCAGCGCCTCGGTTTCTGCCATGCCGGCCTCGTTGACATCGGTCAGGCCAATAAACCAGCCACGTGCGGCAAACAATTGCGCCACCGCGCGTCCGATACCCGATCCACCACCAGTGATAAAAATTGACTTGCCTTGCATAACTAGCTCCTCCAGCGCGGAGACTAGTCTCCATTCACCGCAAAAGTCGAGACGGGTTATCGGCTATGCGTCGGAGAGGATCGCCTCACTCGGAAATCTTCACAAAACTGTCGATCACGCGTTTCCTGCCCGCAGTTTCGAAATCGATCTCCAGCTTGTTGCCCTCCTGCGCAGCCACCGTGCCATAACCGAACTTTTCATGAAACACCCTCGCGCCGGGGCCGATGTCCTTGCGCGGCTTGGCGGCAAAGCTGGCCGCACTGCGACCGGGTTCGGCTATGTGCCGAGGCGCGGGATCATAATCACGCGCGGCGGCGCGCTGCCAGCCGGGGCCGCGATTTTGCACGCGCGCCGGCGGGCTGCTGGCGAGATGGGCGAAAGGATCCTCGCGTTCGGACCATTGCGCGCGCCACAGCGAGGCACCGCCGGTCAGCGTCGATTCGACTTCGACATGCGCGGGCGGAATCTCGCCGATAAAGCGTGAGGGGATCGAACTGGTCCACTGGCCATAGATGCGGCGGTTGGCGGCATAAAGGATCGTGCAGCGCCGCCGGGCGCGGGTGATCGCGACATAGGCGAGGCGGCGCTCCTCTTCCAGTGAGGCCAGGCCACCTTCGTCCATCGCGCGTTGCGAGGGGAAGACACCTTCTTCCCAGCCGGGCAGGAAGACATTGTCGAACTCCAGCCCCTTGGCCGCATGCATGGTCATGATCGTGACCTTCTCGGCATCGTCAGAAGAGTCATTGTCCATGACGAGGCTGACATGCTCAAGGAAATCGCCCAGCGTTTCGTATTCTTCCATGGCGCGGGCGAGTTCTGAAAGGTTTTCCAGCCGCCCGGCTGAATCGGCACTGCGCTCAGCCTGGAGCATGGCGGTATAGCCGCTCTCATCCAGAATGGTGCGGGCCAGTTCTGCAGGACTGGCGGTTTTAGCGAGATCGCGCCAGCGGGCGAAATCGCGGACCAAGGCCAGCAGGGTATTGCGTGCTCGCGCCGGCAGCTCGTCGGTGTCGACAATCTCGATGGCGGCAAGGCTGAGCGACACGCCGCGAGCACGCGAGTGCCGGTGCAGCTTTTCGAGCGCCTTGTCTCCCAGTCCGCGTTTGGGCGTGTTGTAGATGCGTTCAAATGCCAGATCATCGGATGGCTGGGCGATGATTCGTAAATAGCCCAGGGCATCGCGGACTTCGGCACGCTCGTAAAAACGAAAACCACCAATTATCTTGTAGTTGAGACCAATAGTTATGAAACGATCTTCAAATTCACGGGTCTGAAACTGCGCGCGTACGAGGATCGCGACGCTGTTGAGCGATGCGCCTTCACGCTCCAGCCGTTCAATTTCCTCGCCGATCCGCCGCGCTTCTTCCGGTCCATCCCAGACGCCGATGATGCGCACTTTGTCGCCGCCCTTTGCCTCGGTCCACAGCGTCTTGCCCAACCTTTGGCTGTTGGCGTCAATCAGCCCGGATGCGGCGGCGAGGATATCGGGGGTGGAGCGGTAGTTCTGTTCCAGTTTGATGATTTTTGCGCCCGGAAAATCCTTTTCAAATCGTAGGATATTGCCAACTTCTGCGCCTCTCCATGAATATATCGACTGATCGTCATCACCTACCACGCAGATATTGCGGCGTTCTTGTGCCAGCAGACGCAGCCACAGGTACTGCACCTGATTGGTGTCCTGATATTCATCGACCATGATATATTTGAAGCGGCTCTGATATTGCTCAAGCACTTCGCGATGCTGGCGGAAGATGTTGAGCATGTGGAGCAGCAGGTCGCCGAAATCGCAGGCGTTGAGCACTTTCAGCCGGTCCTGATAGAGCCGGTAAAAATGCTGGCCCTTGCCATTGGCGTAGCTCTCATTCTCACCTGCATCGAGGTCACCCGGATTGAGCCCGCGGTTCTTCCAGCGATCAATGCAGCCGGCCAGTTGCCGCGCAGGCCAGCGTTTGTCATCAATCCCCTCAGCCTGGATCAACTGCTTCAAAAGCCGCAACTGATCGTCGGTATCAATGATGGTGTAGTTCGCTTGCAGCCCGGCCAGTTCGGCATGGCGGCGCAGCAGCTTGGCGGCGATGGCATGGAAGGTGCCGAGCCACGGCATGCCTTCAACCGCCGGACCGATCAGCTGGCCGACACGCTCGCGCATCTCGCGCGCCGCGCGGTTGGTGAAGGTGACGCAGAGGATTTCGCTTGGCCAGGCCAGCCGATTGCGCACCAGCCAGGCCAGCCGTGCCGTCAGCGCCGCCGTCTTGCCCGTACCCGCCCCCGCCAGCATCAGAACCGGTCCCTCGGTGGTTTGCACGGCTTCACGCTGCGGCGGATTCAACCCGGCAAGCTGGGGCGCGGCCAGCGGATCGGCGGAGGATGGGACAGGCTCTGACACATGCGAACAGCTAGGGAACATGACCCCATGGCGCAAGGGCGCTTGAGGGAATTGCGGAACAATTCGTGTGGCAGCGCGTTTTCAATTCATTGGGGCACAACTGGAGCTTGCACGATGAAAACCATGTTCCTCACTACTGGCACTGCCATCGCACTGGCTTGCGGTGCCACGAATAGCTTTGCACAAACCCCGCCACCTGTGATGCTGGAACCTCCGGTCGTTCAGGTGCAGGCGAACCCCCCGGGTTTTGAGCCAGCATCGCCGGTTCCGCCCAACCCTGCCACGGCCAGCGAGCCCGTTCCTCCAGCCATGCCAGCTGATCCAGGCTATGCCGCCGGGCCCTACAAGGGTGCGCTGTCTCCGCCTCCACCAGAGGCGATGAACAAGGTCTACCCGGTCTGTACGCGCACATTGCGTGACTCCTGCCGCAATCCTGGCACTAAGTAGCCGGACAGGGCGAAAATCGAAAAGGGAGCCTGGTAACTGGCTCCCTTTTCGATTGACAGGGTGCGCGGCAGGCGCGAGCCACGCCACCCATGACTTCTGGCACCCATCCGCTCCGCGCCCATTCCCGCATCCTCACCGCCTCGCTTGCGGGCACGGCGGTCGAATTCTACGATTTTTACATATACGCGACTGCGGCGGCGCTGGTCTTTGGCCCGCTGTTTTTTCCCGAACAATCGCCCGCTGCGCAGATTGCGCTGTCATTCCTCACCTTTGGCATTGCCTTTTTCGCAAGGCCAGTCGGCGCGGTGGTATTTGGCCATTTTGGTGATCGGATCGGGCGCAAGTCAACGCTGGTCGCCTCGCTGATGCTGATGGGCGCATCGACGCTCGCGATCGCCTTCCTGCCGACATACGCGACTGCTGGCTGGATCGCGCCCGCGCTGCTCTGTGTGCTGCGCTTCGGACAGGGCTTTGGTCTCGGTGGGGAATGGGGCGGGGCCGCATTGCTGGCGGTGGAGAACGCGCCAAGGGGTTGGGAGGCTCGTTTCGGCTCGGCACCACAGCTGGGTGCTCCGGTGGGTTTCCTTGCTGCCAACGGCCTGTTTCTGGTGCTTGGAAGATGGCTGAGCGAAGACGATTTCCTCAGCTGGGGATGGCGCGTGCCGTTCCTGCTGAGTGCGGTGCTTGTCGTGCTGGGCTTGTGGGTGCGGCTGCGCATCAGCGAGACCCCGCAGTTTCGCGAAGCGCTGGAACATGCAGCACCGCCTGCCGTGCCATTTACCGAGCTGTTTCGCAGGCACACCGGGGCCGTACTGGCCGGGAGCGCCGGGGCGATTGCCTGTTTCGCCATTTTCTACCTCGCGACGGCGTTCGCCCTGTCGTTCGGCACCAAGCAGCTGGGCTATCCGCGTGAGAGCTTTCTGGAAGTGCAGCTTGCCGCCAATTGCTTCCTTGCGCTGGGCATCGTCCTCGCCGCGATCCATGCTGATCGCAAAGGCGCGCGCACCACGCTGGCGATGGGTGCAATGGCGACGGTGCTGATCGGTCTTGCCTTCGGACCGGGTCTGGCTTCTGGATCTCTGTGGGTGGTGCTCGCCACGCTATCGGCTGCTCTGTTTGTGATGGGCTTTGTCTATGGGCCATTGGGCGGCTGGTTGCCGACGCTGTTCCCGCCGCTGGTGCGCTATTCGGGTGTCTCGGTGGCGTTCAATGTTGGGGGTATAGTCGGCGGTGCGCTGACGCCGTTTGCGGCGCAGACCTTGGCCAGCGGCGGCGCAGTGAAGCTGATCGGTCTGCTGATTTCGGCGGCGGGGTTGCTGACCTTGGTGGGGGTGCTGGCCGCTAAGCCGATAGCCGCGCCAGAGTAATCCGCGCCTTGCCGACCTTGCGTGTGTCATCGATGACGAAGTTCCGCAGTTCTGGTGTTTCACTGGCAGCGGTCTCCAGACTGATCCAGCTGGCAGGGCTGATCCAGCCCAGCCGCGTCAGCTTTTCCAGTGCCACAACACCCGCGCCGCTGCCATAGGGCGGATCGAGCAACAGCACATCGAGCGGAGCCTTGGCCACGCCCAGCGTCAGCGCCGATGAAGCGCGGACATCGCAGCGTCCCTGTGCTTGCAGGTCTTCGATGTTCTTGCGGATCATGCGGACGGCGGCGGCATCCTGCTCGACGAACAGGCAAGTGGCGGCACCGCGCGACAAGGCCTCAAGCCCGAGCGCACCCGATCCGGCAAACAGATCGGCGATAGCCAGCCCCTCGAAACTGCCGAGGCGGCTGTTGAGCATCGAGAACAAAGTCTCACGCGTACGGTCGGCAGTTGGCCGGGTGGCGTCGCCAGCGGGCGTGGCAAGCTTGCGGCCGCGCCATTCACCGGCAATGATCCGCAGGCTCATCGGCGCGGACCCGGCTTGCCTCTGGGACCACCGCTGCCACCGCGTGGCGGGGTGCGCGGGCCATCTCGATCTGTCGGGCGGCCGGCCTCCGGCCTGCCACCCCGGCGCGGCGCAGAACGCGGGGCATCGCGGTCCACCGGGCGCGAAGGATCGGGCTTGCGGCGGGGCGGGCCAGAATGCGGATCGCGTTTAGGTGCGGGTGAAGAGGCAGTTGCAACGGGTCTGCGAGCAGTCTGCAAGGCAGGTGCAAGCTTCAGCGTCTTGCGAAACTTTTCAACCTCGACCGGGGCAATCTCCACCGCCGCACCGCGCGGCAGATCAAGCAGTTCGAACGGACCATAGGCGGTACGCAGCAGGCGGCTGACTTCGAGACCCAAAGCCTCAAGCACACGCCGCACTTCGCGATTCTTGCCCTCGGTCAGCTTGAGCTCGATCCACTGGTTGCGTCCGGTGCGGCGCTCCATATTGGCATCGATGCGCCCATAGTGGACGCCCTCGATGGTCGTGCCGGTCATCAGTCCTTCAAGCTGGGGCTGTGAAACCTCACCATAGGTGCGGGCGCGATAGGTGCGCGGGATGCCGCTGGAGGGCAGCTCCATCGCCCGCTTGAGCTCGCCGTCATTGGTGAGCAGCAGCAGTCCTTCGGTGTTGAGATCGAGCCGCCCGACCGGCATCAGGCGCGGGGTTCCCGGCGGCAGGGCATTGCGCAGCGCGGCATAGATCGTCGGACGTCCGGCGGGATCGCGTTCTGCCGTCAGCAAGCCGGTGGGCTTGTGAAAGGCGAACAGGCGCGGGGCTTCTGGCTCGGCAATGGCTATGCCATCGACGGTTATGCCGCGCAGATGGGGCAGAATGGTGGCCGGTGTGGTGATGACGACATCGTTCAGCTTGATCCGCCCCTCGGCAATCATCCGCTCGACCTCACGGCGGCTGGCAACGCCGGCGCGGGCGAGCAGCTTGGCAATACGTTCTCCCTCACGCTTTTCGTCAGCGGGGCGCGCAACTTCGGTATTTGGGGGCAATGTCATGGGCGGGCCTTAGACGCGCTGAGGCGAGCGGTCAAAAATGACGCTATGCAGCAGCGAATTTCCCGCTAGCGTCGCGCTCAGAACCGGGTCGGGAAGGGTGCCAGTGCAGACAATCGTTATCATCGCAATCGTTGTGGTGCTGATCGCCGTACTGGCGCGGCGCTTGCCGGCGGTGGAGCCCTATATCGAGAAAGAATCGCTGGCCGCCTTCTTTCTGGGCGTTTCCTCCGGCTTTCCCTATGCGATGATTGGCGCAACGCTGACCACACGGCTGGCGCAGGACGGAATTACCAAGAAGACCGTAACGGCATTCACGCTGGCGTTTCTGGTCTATAATCTCAAGATATTCTGGGCCTGGGTGGTCGACGGTGTACATCTGCCGCTTCTGGGCAGACTGGGCCAGCGTGTGTCATGGATGGTGCTGGCAGGCGTGCTGGTAATTGCCGCCGTGATCAATCTGGCGCTGGTCGATCCCTCGGCTGATCTTGGCGCGACGGTGCTGGCTGCCATTCTGGTTGGCGCGGCGGGCGCGACTTTTGATATCGTCATCGATGCCTACCGGATCGAAACACTCAAACCTTATCAGCTGGGCACCGGTTCCGGTATGTCGCAATATGGCTGGCGGATCGGATCTGCCGGGGCGGGGGCGCTGGCGCTGGTGGTTTCCGCGCGCTGGGGCTGGAGCCTAGCCTATATGTCCTGCGCACTCTTTGCCCTGCCCGCGATGCTAACCGCATTGCTGCTGGGCGAGCCGCCCCGCCACCGCGAGCCGACGACCAAGAAGGGCGTGGCAGAGGTCTGGGCATCGATCACCGGGCCGTTCGCGGAATTCTTCCAGCGCAACGGTGCGATGATCGTGCTGCTGTTCATCCTCGTCCACAAGATCGGTGACACCCTTGCCAACCTGACTTTCCGTCTGCTGTTCGATGATCTTAAGTTCACCAATGACGAGATCGCGCTTTACGATGTTGGCCTTGGCTTCTGGGCCTATCTGATCGGCGTGTTCATCGGTGGGGTTGCCTATTCCAAGATGGGGCTGAAACGCTCGGTGCTGCTGTCACTGGTGCTGATGGGCATATCGAATCTGTCTTTCGCCGCCTTGGCAGCGGCGGGCCATTCCAACTGGGGCATGGGCGCGGCGATCACGTTCGAAAACATCGCCAGCGGCTATGGCGGCGTGGTGGTGATCGCCTATTTTTCGGCGCTGTGCGACCTGCGCTTCACCGCTGCCCAATATGCACTGATTTCGGCGGGGGCGAGCGTGGTTGGCCGCTTTGTCACCGGGACTACAGCAGGAAGCATGATTGAATCGATGGGCTATGTGAACTTCTACATACTCACCACCTTGCTGGCAGTTCCGGGTATCGTGATGTTCTGGTGGATGAGCCGCAGTGGACTGATCGATGCCTCGATGGGGTCGGCGGGAGAATCGGCAGACGCGGAAAAGCCTAATCCGGAAACTCCCGGTTAAGCCGCAGCACCTCACCGGCAAGGTAGAGCGATCCGGCGATCAGCACATCACTCCCCACAGGTAGCGCTGCCAGAGCAGACGAAACTTCTGCAAAGCTTCGCACCGTCAATTCCGAATAAGGCGCGAAGTCCTCGGGCAGATGTGCCTCGTGCCCCGGCGCGGGAACCACCGATAGGCTGAGCAGCTTGCCCGCCAGCGGTGCAACAATGGCTGATGGGTCCTTGTTTGCCAGCATGCCGATGATCAGGTGAAGTGGCTGTGCTTCGGCAAAGAAGCGAGCAATCGCAAGACCAGCATCGGGATTGTGTCCGCCATCCAGCCAGACCTTGCGGCCAGGCACCAGCGCGGTCAGCGGCCCCTGACCCAATAATTGCAACCGCGCCGGCCAGCGCGCCGCCGTGATGCCCTGCGCCATGGCCTCGATGCTGATGGCAAAGCGATCCTGATGCCGCAGCATGGCTACAGCCAGCGCGGCATTGCTCGCCTGATGCGCGCCCGCCAAAGTGGGTAGCGGCAGCTCCAGTTCGCCCCGCCCATCGGCATAGGCAATCGTCTCGCCAATCACGGCGGACCAATGCACCCCGCGCATGATTAGCGGTGCGCCGCGATTCAGGGCGATAGCCGTGATGACTTTGGCAATTTCGGTGCCATAAAACTGCGTTACCAGCGGCACTGCGGGGCGGACGATGCTGGCCTTTTCGTAGGCGATGCGGGCAAGTGGCTCTTGCGGAACGCCCGCTTCAGGCGTCAGCAGAAACGCCTCATGATCAATTCCGAGTGAGGCCACGCCACAGGCAATCGCGGTTTCCAGCACATTGGTCGCATCAAAGCGTCCACCAAGGCCGACTTCGATCACGCAGACATCGGCAGGGACTTTCAGGAAGGCAAGGAACATCGCCGCAGTCGTCACTTCGAAGAAACTGGGGTTTAAGTCCTCTGAAACATCCAGCACTTCCTTGAGCACCTGCGCCAGTAGATCATCCGCAATCAATTCGCCCGCCAGCCGGATTCGTTCGTTATAGC
>JANOYZ010000320.1:0-4196 GCA_031429135.1 Novosphingobium sp.
GTCATCGCCAGCATGGTTGCGGCAAAGATGTTGATGCGGTCAATCTCATCGACATCGGCCATGCCCAGCGCCCAGCGGCAGCTCTGCTGGATCAGCGGTTCCAGCACGGCGCGGCGTTTGGCCGAAAGTTTCTTGGAATCATCAAGCCCGGCGGGCGGGCTTGACCCCAGCACCACGGCAGCGGCCACCACCGGCCCGGCCAGCGGCCCGCGCCCGGCCTCATCGACGCCGATCACCAAATGCTTGGCAAAGATGAATGCAGCCGTCATTATCCCGCTCATGAAACAGCGCCTATTTCTGACCCATCTATCTCCCCTCGCCTTGTTGCTCGCAAGTTGCGGCTCGCCTGCCGTTGGGGATAGTTCGCCGCCCGATCCGGTAGCGATGGCTGATGCGCCGTTTACCGTAACCGAAAAGAGCACGTTCAACGAGCCATGGGCCATGGCCTTCCTGCCCGGCACCGATCAGGCCCTGGTTACCGAAAAAAGCGGGAAGCTGATGCTGTGGCAAGAAGGTCGCGCCTCCCGCGAAGTAGCTGGCGCGCCGAAAGTTGCTTACGGCGGGCAAGGCGGCTTTGGCGATGTCGTGCTGTCACCGCGTTTTGCCGATGATGGCCTGGTCTATCTCAGCTGGGCCGAAGCCGGACCGGACGACACGCGCGGCGCAGCGGTCGGCCGGGGCAAACTGGTGATCGGCGCCGATGGAGCCGCGCGGATCGAGGGGCTGAACGTGATCTGGCGGCAGTTTCCCAAGGTGAAGGGACGCGGGCACTATTCGCATCGCATCGTGTTTTCGCCCGATGACAAATATCTGTTCATCACCTCGGGTGACCGCCAGAAGATGACCCCGGCGCAGGACATGACCGGTAATCTGGGCAAGATCGTGCGCCTGCTGCCCGATGGCTCGGTGCCGGCTGACAATCCCTGGGCTGCCAGTGGCGGCGTGACCGCGCATATCTGGTCACTCGGCCACCGCAATCTGCTTGGTATGCAATTCGATGCAAAAGGCCGGTTGTGGGATCTGGAACATGGCCCGGCCGGCGGAGACGAGCTCAACCTCGTCAAGCCGCGCAGCAATTATGGCTGGCCGCTGGTATCGAACGGCGATCACTATGATGGCCGCGCCATTGCGCGCCACAGCACCCGGCCAGACCTTGTCCCACCGGCGATCAGCTGGAACCCGGTAATCGCGCCCGGCCAGTTCATCTTCTACAAGGGCCGTCAGTTTCCCGAATGGCGGGGCGTGGCGATCATCGCCGCTTTGGGCGCGCAGTCACTGGTGCTGGTCAGGATCGAGGGCGACAAGGCTTACGAGCAAGTGCGCTACAACATGGACGCCCGCATTCGCGCCATTGCCGAACGCACGGATGGTTCGATCTGGGTGCTGGAAGATGGCGCAGGTGGCCGCTTGCTGAAACTCAGCCCGCGTGCCCGGTAAATTTTATCGACAATAGTGCCCGCCGCCCTTATCGGCGCGCTCCATGTCAAACATCATTCCCACCTCCATAATCCCTTTGGCTGACATCGACTCTGCGCTGGTCGAGGGTCTCCTCGACAGAGCTTTCGAACCGTCGCGACGCCAGCGCACCGCCTACAAGGTGCGCGAAGGGACGGAAAATCTGGGCGCGCTGTCATTCGCCGCGATTGATGCGTGCGATCGTCTGGTCGGCACCATCCAGTGCTGGCCACTGGCGCTGACCACGCCAGAGGGAAAAGCCTTGCCGATGATCATGGTCGGCCCGGTGGCGGTGCTGCCCGAACATCAGGGGCTTGGCTATGGCAAGGCGCTGATGACCGCTGCCCTCGCCGCGCTCAGTCCCGAAGCGCCGCTACCGCAGGTGATGATCGGCGATCCCGAATATTACGGCCGCTTCTGGGGCTTCACCAATGCGCAGACCGCTGGCTGGAGCCTGCCCGGCCCGTTTGACCCGGCCCGCCTGCTGGTGCGCTGCGCCGACCCCGCGCTGCTTCCGGCAAAGGGTGAGCTTGGGCCTTGGCTGCGCTAGTGTGATCTGGCATCGCATATCCGATGCCTTACGAGCCGCCGCCTGAACTTGCCGCACTATCGCTCGCCGGGATTGCGGCGCTGGCCGAGGCGCGCAAGCTTCCCCCCGTCGATCAGTGGCACCCCGATCAGCGCGGCGACAGTGAAATGCGCATTGCTGCCGATGGCCGCTGGTTCCACCAAGACGGCGAAATCCGCCGTCCCGCCATGGTCCGCGCCTTTTCCAGCCTGCTGCGCCGCGATGCCCAAGGCCAGCACTGGCTGGTCACCCCGCAGGAAATGCTGGCTATCGAAGTGGAGGATGCCGCCTTCATCGCGGTGGATGTGGTTCGCGAAGGCGATGTCCTCGCCTTTCGTCTGAACACCGATGACACGGTGATTGCCGGCCCCGATCATCCGGTGATCGCGCGCGGTGATCCGGATGTGCCCGCGCTCTATATCGCGGTGCGCCACGGCTGCGAGGCGCGGCTCAACCGCAGCACTTATGGGCAGCTGATCGAACTGGCGCTGGCGGAGGGCAACCTTTCCATCAGCAGCGGCGGCGAAACATTCTCGCTGGTGCCGCAATGAGCGCGGTTCACGCCCGTCTCACGCGCCATTATGCTGCGGGCTATGATGGCTCGCCGCCGCCCGCGCTGTTTCATGACTGGAGCGCGGCGGCAATTGCCGAGGCGGAATTCCGCCCCGCCGCCGTGCTCGTCGCCATGACCGAGCGTACGGCTCCCGGCGATGAACCGGGAATGCTGCTGATCCACCGCCCCTCCAACATGCGCGCCCATCCAGGGCAGATCGCCTTTCCCGGCGGCAAGATCGACCCCGGTGAAAGCCCTGAGGAAGCCGCGCTGCGTGAGGCATGGGAAGAACTCGGCATCCAGCCAGACCTCGTCAGCATCATCGGCCGGGGCGACGTCTACCGCGCCCATTCGGGCTATGAGATCACCCCGGTTCTGGCGACCGTCCCCGCCGATATCCGCATCACCCCCAACCCCACCGAGGTTGCGCAATGGTTCGAGGCACCCAGCGATTTCGTGTTACACCCCGATAACCACACCGAACGCTGGGTGGAATGGGATGGCGGAATGCGGCCTTTTTATGAAATCCTGTGGCAGGAGCACAACATATGGGGCGTCACCGCTGCGGTGATCGTCAACATGGCACGCAGGCTGAAATGGCATGGGTAGCGTTTATAGCCACTACAGCACAAAGCCCGCTCACCCTGAGCTTGTCGAAGGGTACGCGATGCGGTGGCCGTTGCGCCTGTGCTTCGACAAGCTCAGCATGAGCGGACCTTGCTCATGATCACCAAACTTTCTTCCGCAGACTGGACAACGCGCGATGATATCGCCGCGCTGATCGCCGCGCTGGGGCCGGGCAATGCCCGCTATGTCGGCGGCGCGGTGCGCGACACTTTTCTGGGCATCGCGGTCAAGGATGTCGATATTGCCACGCCGCTGGTGCCGGACGAGGTTATCGCCCGGCTGAACGCGGCGGGAATCCGCAACGTGCCGACCGGGATCGAACATGGCACCATCACCGCCGTGCTGCCGTTCGGTCCGGTGGAGATCACCACGCTGCGCCACGATGTCAGCACCGATGGCCGCCGCGCCACGGTGGCCTTTGCCACCGACTGGCAGGAGGATGCCGCGCGGCGGGATTTCACCATCAACGCGCTCTATGCCGATCCGGTGACGCTGGAGATTGCGGATTACTTCGGCGGACTGGATGACCTCGCCGTGCGCCGGGTCCGCTTCATCGGCGATGCGCGTAGCCGCATCCGTGAGGATCACTTGCGCATCCTGCGTTACTTCCGGTTTCAGGCAAGGTTTGGCAGCCAACCGGCTGATCTGGAAGCCGAACAATCCTGCGCCGAACTCGCCGCCACGCTCAAAGGGCTGTAGCGTGAGCGTATTTGCATGGAATTGCTCAACCTGCTCGGACTGCCAGATCCCGAGCACACCGTGAAGCGCATGGCCGAGCTTGGCGTGCTGCCCGAGGTGCTGCCCGAGGCTGATCCGCAGGCCTTGGCGGCGCTGGTGGCAGCGGAAGTGCGCGAGGGCATCGCCCCCGACCCCATCCGGCGTCTGGCCGCGCTACTGCCGGCCGACGCGGATTTGGCCCTGATGGTTGCTGGCCGGTTCAGGCTTTCAGGTGCACAGAAAAAGCGGCTGGTGGTGGCAGCTCAAAGAAACTGC
>JANOYZ010000321.1:0-11612 GCA_031429135.1 Novosphingobium sp.
CACGCCGGATGGATTGCGCTGGCACAGGCGCTGGTGATCGAGACCGGACTGGTGATCGACGGTCAATGCCGCAGCGCGATCAGCGGCGAGCTGTTTACCGTGATCAACCCGGCTAACGGAGCAATCGTGGCCGAACTAGCATGCGGAACCGCAGCCGACATCGACATGGCGGTCGGCTCCGCGCGCAACGCCTGGGAAGATGGGCGCTGGCGCCAGATGACACCGCGCCAGCGCATGGATATCTTCCGCCGCTGGGCCGATCTGGTAGAGGCCCATGCGGTCGAACTGGCGATGCTAGAAACGCTGACTATGGGCAAACCGGTGAGCGATGCGCTGAGCATTGATCTACCCGAAACAATCGTCACGATCCGATATTTCGGCGAGTGCATCGACAAAGTGGCAGGTAGTGTCACCAACAGCCCGCATGGTGCGGTGCATATGATCGCACGTGAACCGCTGGGCATCGTCGGCGCAATTTCAGCGTGGAACTATCCATTGCTGATGGCAACATGGAAGGTTGCCCCGGCGCTGGCAGCGGGCAATTGCGTGGTGCTGAAACCGGCTCAACAGGCACCTCTTTCCTGCATTCGGCTGGCGCAGCTTTTCCTCGAAGCCGGCGGACCTGCGGGAGTGTTCAACGTGGTCAATGGCAGCGGTCAGGATGCCGGCCGCGCGCTGGCGCTGCATTCCGATGTCGCCAAGATCAGCTTCACCGGCTCGACCGCTGTTGGCAAGCAGCTGATGATCTATGCCGGGGAGTCCAACCTCAAACGCATCTCATTGGAGACCGGGGGCAAGAGCCCCCAGATATTCATGCCCGATCTCGCCGATCTCGATACGGCGGTGGATCGCGCGATCATGGGTATCTTCGATAATGCCGGTCAAGTCTGCAACGCCGGATCGCGATTGCTGGTTCATGCTGATATCCACGATGAATTTGTCGCGCGCTTCGTTGAGCGTGCCGGTCAGCTTTACCAACCTGGCGATCCGCTGGACCCGGCATGCACTCTGGGCCCGATGGTCACCCGCGCACATCAGCGCGATGTCTTGCGCTGGATCGAAACCGGCAAGACCGAGGGTGCCGGGCTGGTTCTGGGTGGCAGCGACGATCCTTCGCGACCAGACGGTGCCTACATCATGCCGACTTTGTTTACCGGAGTTACGTCCGCCATGTCGCTGGGCCGCGAAGAGGTGTTCGGGCCGGTCGCCGCCCTGTTTTCTTTCCGCGACGAAACCGAAGCGATCAGGTTGGCAAACGATTCAATCTATGGCCTCGCTGCCAGTGTCTGGACAAGCGATGTCAATCGCGCGCATCGCATGGTAGCGGCGCTTGAGGCTGGAGTGGTCTGGGTCAATTGCTTTGGCGACGGCGACATGACCCAGCCGTTCGGTGGCTACAAGCAATCGGGTAACACCCGCGACAAGTCTCTCGAATGTCTGACTGGCTATATGCAGTCCAAATCGGCGTGGTTCAGCCTGGAATAGCCACCGCTTCAGTCACGTGATCAGCCATCCAGTTCATGAAGGTACGAATCCGCAGGTTCTCCTTCATCCCCTCACGGCAAATCAGACCCCAGGCTCCAGGACAGACCTGTTTATGCTGTGATGGCTGCACCAGCCGTCCGGCGGCCAGATCCTGATCGACAAAGGGGCCGTTTACCAGCGCAATTCCTTCACCGTTAAGCGCCATTTCAAGCGCGACGGCAAGCGTATCGACCATCAGATAAGGTACCTTCGGTTCAAAACTAACGCCTGCTGTGGTAAACCAGCTCTCCCAGTTCTGCACTTCGGTATAGATCGCTACCAGCGGCTGCTGCATCAAATCGAACGGGGTTGCCTTAGCGCCGATCCGATCAAGAAATTCGGGGCTGCACACCGGGAAAAGCGAATATTCGAACAGCGGCATCCAGTGAAACTTGGCGGGATCAGGCACGGATTCGCAATATACCAGCCCGACATCGGCATGAATATCGTCGAACTCCCACTCGATTGCGCAGGTGCTGAGTGTCAGCTTGATTTCAGGATGATGCTGCAAAAATTGCGGAACCCGCTTGGCGAGCCAGCGGATCGAGGCGGTAACATAAGTCTGCACTCTAAGCGGCTTGCCGAGTGCATGACGATGCACCACCTCAACCCCTTCGAGCAGAGATTCAAATGCCGCTCTGACATATGGGTAGAGCACGCGCCCTTCTTCGGTCGAGACGATGTGCCGCCCCTCTTGTGCAAACAAAGCGACGCCAAGAGCATCTTCGATCAACTGGACCTGATGGCTGACCGCAGGATGAGTCAGACAAAGCTCGGAGGCGGCGTCACGGATGGACTGATGACGCGTTGCCGCCTCAAACCCTCTAAGTGCCTTCAACGGCGGCAGACGCCGAAGATCGATCTTGCTTTGCATTCGCCATCCCCTCGCGCGATACGGTAAAGGATACAGCAAGAATCATGACTGGTAAATAAAATTGACGCGTTTTAGCCGGCGTCAATCCGCACCATCTCAGCCCCTTTTTCCGCAACCATTACCGTCGGGGCATTGGTGTTGCCGGATGTAATTGTTGGAAAGATCGAGGCGTCGATCACCCTGAGAGCTTCCACACCATGCACCCTGAGCCGCGCATCAACCACGCTGTTATGCCCATCCGCCCCCATCATGCAGGTTGATGTGGGGTGGTAAACCGTGTCGGCGCGCTGCCGGAAATCCTCGAGCAGAGCCTCATCGCCTTGCAGGTGCTTGCCCGGAACCAGTTCTTCGGTGATGATCCCCGCCAGCGGCGGTGCCTGCGCCAGGCTGCGCAGTAAACACATCCCCTCCCGTGCTTCGGCGATATCCTGCTCGCACGACAAATAGTTGGGCTGGATCGCGGGATAGCACAGCGGATCGGACGAAGTGATATGCAAATCTCCCCGACTGGTCGGGCGGCAGGCATTGAACGATAACAGGAAAGCTGAGAACGGATCGGGATTGAGCAGTCTCCGCTCAGACAGCGGTGTCTGTGTATAGCTGACTGGACTAAAATAAAGCTGAAGGTTGACCCGCGCCTGTTCCGGCCCGCTGCGAACAAAGCCGCCGCCCTGGTTAACGCTCATCGACAGCGGCCCGCCGCGATTGCGTAAGTAGTGCAACCCCGCCCTGAACTTGCCCCACAGTGGCCCAAGCTCATCATTAAGCGTAGGAACATTGGTCTTGTAGAAATAGCTGATCGCAAGATGGTCCTGCAAATTTCTGCCTACTGCCGGAGCGTTGATCAGCGGCGAAATTCCCAGTGCCATCAGACGTTCCGCGTCACCAATTCCCGAAAGTTGGAGCAGTTGCGGAGAATTAACAGCACCACCAGCCAGAATAACCTCGCAGCGGGCGTGGGCTTGCAGAGTCTGGCCGCCGCGCCGATATTCAACCCCGGTCGCGCGCTTGCCGGTGAACAGGACGCGCGTGGCATGGGCCTTGGTCCGCAGTTCCACACCACCGCGCCGCAGCGCCGGTCGCAGATATTCATTCGCGGTCGAGGCCCGTCGGCCCTTACGGGTATTAATCTGGAAAATGCCGACTCCCTCGCCAGTCCCGCCGTTAAAATCTGGTGTTTCAGACAGGCCAAGCGATTGGGCCGCCGCAATGAAATTCCGGCAAACCGCATGGGCCCGCGCGCTAATGTCGGTGACACGCTGCGGTCCGCCCGCCCCGTGCCACTCCCCGGCACCATGATCATGATCCTCCGCCTTGATGAAAAAAGGCAAGACATCGTTCCAGCCCCAGCCAGGATTGCCCAGATCGCGCCAGCCATCAAAATCGTGCGGCTGGCCGCGAACATGGACCATCGCATTGATCGAACCCGAACCGCCGATCACCTTGCCGCGTGGCCAGTAGCTGCTGCGTCCGCCCAGACCCGGCACCGGCTCGGTATCGTACATCCAGTTGACTCGCGGATCGAAGAAGGTGCGGCCATAACCGATGGGCAGCTGGATCCACACGGTGCGATCAGACCCCCCGGCTTCAAGCACCAGCACCGTTGCCTTGCCGCCTTCGCTCAGCCGGTTGGCCAGCACACAGCCTGCAGTTCCCGCGCCGACGATGACATAATCGAAAGTGTCCATCACCTGACCGGGTGCTGGGTCATCTCGAGATGAAGCAGGGTTCCGGTATAAGGATTAGCCAGAGCCACTTCTTCATTCAGCTCCACCCCGAGTCCCGGCGCGGTCGGCGGGATGATATGACCTTCCTCAAAATGGATCGGCGTTTTGAGTATCTCGGAGTGGAACCCACCCCAGCTTTCGATGCTCTCGAGGATCAGGAAATTGGGTGAACAGGTCGCCAGTTGCACATTGGCCGCACCCACGATCGGCCCGCAATAAAGATGCGGCGCTATCTGGACATGGTGGACTTCGGCCATACCGGCTATCTTCTTCGCCTCAAGCAGTCCGCCGACCCGGCCCAGGTTCATCTGAAAGATCGCCGCGCTGCCCTCCTTGAGCAGGCGTGCGAAGTCATACTTGGTGGCAAGCCGTTCGCCGGTTGCGATGGGAATGCTGGTGGCCCGCGCAACCTTGGCCATTTCCTCAGGTGCATCGGGCGGAACCGGTTCTTCCAGCCACAGCGGATCATAAGGCTCAAGCCGTTTTGCCAACCGGATCGCACCTGCCGCAGTCATCTGGCCATGGGTGCCGAACAGCAGGTCTGCGCTGGTACCGACCGCATCGCGCAACTGGCGTGCGAACCGCTCGGACAGTTCCAGGGCTTCGAGCGACAGCTGCCTCCCGTCGAACGCAGAATAAGGCCCGGCCGGATCAAACTTCAGCGCGGTGAAGCCCTCGGCGAGATATTCAACCGCGCGCTCAGCTGCAAGATCGGGATCATGATAGATGTCGCTGACATCGCCGGATCGCGGATAGATATAGGTATAGGCCCGCAGCCGTTCGTGCACCTGCCCGCCGAGCAGCTTGTAAACTGGCTGACCTGCCGCCTTGCCGATGATGTCCCAGCAGGCCATCTCGAGAGCACTGAGGACACCCATCATCGAGAGATCGGGATGCTGGGTGAATCCGCTTGAATAGACGCGCCGCCACAGGTTCTCGATATCGTGCGGATCACGGCCTTCAGCATAACGCGCGAAGACATCCTCGATCATCTTGGCCACCAGATGCGGCGCGAACGGCACACAATAAGCCTCACCCACACCGCTGATCCCGCAAGCTGTGGTCAGCTTGGCGAAGACGAAATAGCGCCCGCCAAAATGCGGGGGTGGATTGCCGACAACGAAGGTCTGGATGTCCGCCAGCTTCACGATGCGTGGAACCCGTTCACGACCTTGATTTCAAGGAAATCCTGAAGGCCAAATTCACCCCATTCGCGGCCATTGCCAGATTGCTTGAAGCCCCCGAAGGGTGAGCAATAGTCCTGCCCCACGCCGTTGAGATAAACGCTGCCAGCCCGAATTCTTCTGGACACACGCCTCGCCCGCTCGAGGTCTCCGCTCTGGATATAGCTGGCAAGCCCATAGGGCGTATCATTGGCAATCGCGATCGCCTCTTCCTCATCGGCGAAAGGAATCATCACCAGCACCGGGCCAAAGATCTCCTCGCGGGCAATGGTCATCTGGTTGGTGACACCGGCAAAAATCGTCGGATTGACATAATAGCCGCGAACAAAGCCATCGGCCCGGCCAGTGCCCCCGGCAACCACCTGGGCACCTTCATCAATCCCGATCTGAATCAGTGCCTGAATCTTGTCATACTGCACCTTGCTAACCACGGGGCCAAGATGCGGCCCTTTGTCCATCGGATCACCCAACGTGACATCTGCAGCAACCTTGGCGGCAATCGCTACCGCGTCGTCATAGGCTGAAGCTTCAACCAGCATCCGGGTTGGAGCGTTGCAGGATTGCCCGGTGTTGCTGAAGCAATGCAGCACTCCGCGCGCCACGGCAGCTTCAAGCCCTGAATCTGCGAAGACGATATTGGCCGATTTTCCGCCCAGCTCCTGCGACACCCGCTTGACCGTTTCGGCGGCAGACTTCGCCACCTGAATGCCCGCCCGTGTCGATCCGGTGAAGGACACCATATCGACCTCTGGGTGGCCGGTCAGGGCATCGCCGATAGCCGCGCCGGTGCCATGCAGCATGTTGAACACACCGTCGGGAAACCCCGCCTCATCAATAAATTCTGCAAATAATTGTGCTGAGAGCGGCGCAACTTCGCTGGGCTTGAGAACCATGGTACAGCCTGCGACCAATGCCGGGCCGATCTTGGCGGCAAGCTGGTTGATTGGCCAGTTCCACGGCGTAATCAGCACACAGACGCCAACCGCCTCATGCACTAACCGGGCATTGCTACCGAGCGGCCTCTCCCATTCCATCGCACGGGCAGCCTTGATCGTTTCCTTGAGATGGCCGGGGCCGCATTCGGCCTGGGCATTATGGGACAAATCATAGGGAGCACCCATCTCGGTGGAGATAGCGCAGACCATTTCATCATAGCGGCGCTCAAACACGGCGATCAGCCGTTCGACCAGTGCAAGCCGGGCAGCGAGCGGCATGGCCGAATAACCATCAAAGGCAGCACGCGCAGCGGCGACTGCAGCATCGACATCGTCGGTCCCGCACAGCGCAACCAGCGCCGCCACTTCCTCAGTCGCCGGATTGATAGCCGCGAATGTCTGCACCGAAGTTTGCGGCGCAACCCATTTTCCCGCGATGTAGGATCTCAGCGGTGCCTCAGACATAACCCACTGCTCGCTTCTGATCGGCAACGATGTACTTCTCTGCGCGCCAATAGTGCCAGGCCGCCCACAAGCCGCTCGGTGCAAGAATAAGCTGTGCCAAGCGCAGTGATTCAGCGTCAGGCGGCCCCGATCCGGCAAAATAATCGCTGAGCGAACCAACGATCCATGGCGCGATGATCAGATTGAGCACATTCGCAATCAATAAGGAGATAGCGACTGTCATTGCGCGCATCTTTGGCGAAACGAGATTCTGGCAAAGGGCAAATGCCGGGCCGATGTAGAAATATATGGCCGGGATGAACAACCACCACATCAGTTTTGCGAAACCAAGATCATGCGTCCAATAGGCCAGAAACGACGGAATGGTCGCGATGGCCGTTATAACAGCGAGCAAACGGGCAATTTTGCGAGGATCGGTGTAAGTCGGCTTAGCGACAACATAAGCTGTTATGAGCGACGCTCCGATCCCGCCCACGAGGTATATCTGACCGAGCAATCCGCCCGCAGCGCCTTCATCCATCCCATAGGCGCGTTGCAGGAAGAGTGGGGTAAACCACATCAGACCCCAACCCCAGAATGCAGATAGACCGCTGCCGGTTATCGCGTGAACCGCTGCCTTTTGCGACCAGATAAACTTCAGAGTCTCCATGACGGTCGGCGTTTTGTCATCGGTAACAGCATCAAGGCGACCGCGAGCAGGCTCCTTGACGGTCACCATGATAATAAGCGCCAGAATGATTCCCGGAATTCCCAGCACAAAAAAAGCTGCGCGCCATCCGTGCAGCGTTGAGACATAACCTGCGATATCGGTCCCCAGCCATGCACCAATGGGCGCACCCAGGGCAAAGACCGTCATCGCCATCGAGCGCCGGTCAGCAGGGAAATAATCGGCAATGATGGAGTTGCAGGCGGGCGTGCCTCCTGCCTCGCCGATACCAACGCCGATCCGCGCCAACAGTAAATCCACATAACCGCGCGTATAACCTGTCAAGGTTGTCATGACCGACCACACTGCCACCGCCGCAGCCAGAAGTGAGCGCCGGCTGGTCCGTTCGCACAACCATGATAAGGGAATCCCCATCGTAACGTAAAACAAAGCCAAAGGAATTCCCAGAGATGCCGCTCCGGTGTCGCTCAAATGCAATTCCTTGCTGATCGGACCAAGCAAGGTGGACAGGACATATCGGTCGGCGATGCTGATCGTGTAGACCAGCATCATGATGAACAGAACATACCAGCGCTGCCCAAGAGTCGATGTACTGTCTGCGCTGATCGGTGCTGCACTAGCCATCATAATTCCCCTCAGCGTGAAACCAGTTCGGGTCCTAGGACCGCGCGGAGTGGATCAAGGTGGGAGCTGAAATTCTCCCATTGATCAACACCACTTTTGAAAATCGGTTGTCTGACTTGTTCCGAACTGGCGGTCCGCACCGCGCGTTCGGTTTCGTGAAAATTGATGCAGACCTCTTCAAACGGCAGGCCGCAGAAATCGAGCAGGCGGCGAACCTGCGTTTCAAGATCGGCCACCACCTCCTCATAACGAACCTGCAGGATCTTACCGGGCAGAACGTGGTCCCAATGGTCCATCAGTGCGACATAATCGCTGTAGTAGTGGCCGATTTCCGTGAGACCATAAGTGAATTCCTGGCCCTCAGCAAAAAGTTGCTTGAAGCCGCTGAAGCAGCAACCCATGGCACTGCGTCGCGCATCGATGATCTTTGCATTTGGCAAGATCAGATGAATCAAGCCGATGTGGCGGAAATTGTTGGGCATCTTGTCGATGAAAAACGGCTTGCCCTGCTTGCGGTGAATTTGCGTGTCACGAAGATAGGCCTCACCGAAGCCCTTCAGCTCCTCTGGGGTGAGTTCGCCCAGATTTGCCGGATAGCGTGCCTCCTCATCCACCCGCCGCAGCCCGTCGAGCCTATGCGCCAACGCGAGAATATTGGGCAGCTCCAAGGTGCCCTCAATCTGGCTGTGCGAAGCCAGTATCTGTTCTAGCAGGGTTGATCCGGATCGCGGCAGGCCAACAATGAAGATCGGATCGCGCGCGGCGCTACCTGCCCCTTCAAGACCCGCAAACAGCTCAGGCGTGCAATGCTCGATCTGCAGGCCGATCTCTTGTGAAATCTTGCGCCAATCATAACCTACTTCATCGCGCTTCAGATGATTGCCGCGCTCATAATAACTGAACGAGCCAGCATGATCGCCGCGATCTTCGAGCGCCTTGCCCAGCGCGAAGCAAAGGTGATAACGATCAACCAATTGGGTTGACGGGGCCGCCTCGCAGTCCCGCATGGTGGCAATCTGGAGCTCATCGAAGCGATAAGTCTTAAGGTTGGCGAGGCTCCAGTAAGCATCACCGAAATCGGGTTTGACGCGGTAAGCCTGCGTATAGGCCTCAATTGCCTCACCCTGCCGCCCAATCGTCTTGAGCGCATGGCCAAGTGTCAAATGAATAGTGGGATTATTCGGTATCTTAACAACATGTGCGCGGAAAATGTCAAGCGCCGTGTCAAAATTGCCAACAGACAGGTTCTGGTTAGCATAAAGTATTTCAACCTGCGGACTGTCAGGCTGCTTTTCACGTAAGATAGTAACTTGCTCAAGCGCCTTATCAAATTTTTGGCGTTTGCTGAGCACATTGACATAATCGTAGTGAGCATTGGTGTTTTGCGGTTCGAGAACAAGGCAGGATTCGAGGAGGAATTCAGCTTCCTCAAAAGAATTGAACTTCAAGCCTATTTCAGCCAGCAACCGCATGGCCTCAGTATGATGTCCGTGCTGTTGCAAAAATGCACGGCACAATTTTTCTGCTTTGAGAAACTTGCCTTCCTGAACAAGGCTCGCCACGCTTTGGAGTTCGGGTGGCAAACTTTCAAAATAAGCGATCTGCGCCTGGGCATAATTCGCTTCTTCAATATGCCCGGCGTCACCTTGCATCTCGGCGAGCATTCTCCAGCTCGCGAGCAAGGCAACATTGTGCGTGACCGCGTTTTGATAGGCAGTCAAAGCACCGGAGGCATCACCTCTGCTCCTCAGGCAATGGCCTCGTTCCTGAAACGCGCGGCCATAATCGGGATACATCGTGATGATCTCGTCGAGCGTTTTCAGCGCAGCGTCCGTGTCAGATGCATAGCGATGGATCACGGCTTTAGTATATAAGGCATCTTTGTGTTTGGGATCGCGCCCAAGCGCGTCAACACAAAATGCGATTGCCTCAGTAAACCGCCCATCCTGCAGCGCGCCCTTTGCCTGCTCGGCAAGCACATCGGCTGCTAAAGGATCGGTAAGCGATGAAACCTCAGGTTGTTCCGTCTGCGGTGCGACTGCCTTTTGCTCGGATCGTTTCAAAGTTAAGCAATTGCCGTAGGGAACTATCAGTTTCAAGGTAGCTCGGAACGCGGGGCGGCGACCATACCGGGCGCCGCCCCTCCGAAGGATTACATCTTATAGGAAACGCGCATCCCCACAGTAAGTGGACGCGAGGTTGTCACGCGGGTTTCCCCATCATTACCGCTCGTAAACAGTTGCGGCCGTGCATTGCCCAGATTCTGACCATAGAGTTCGATGCTCCATTCGTCCTTGCTGGCACCGATGGCGAGGTCGAAAGTACGGTATGACGGTTGCGCGAAGGAGCTCTGGATCGGCGCAATTACGTTACCTTTTCGAACAGTGACGCCGTTAATTGTCGCCGTTGGATTGGAACAGCTGCCATTGCCGCTCACGCCACCTCCATAAGGCGATACACAGCCGGTGTACAAGACGCTGGTATTATCGATGCTGGATGTAATGGTGCTCCCAACAAAGTGAAATCCGGCTTGAATATAAGGCTTAAGCCCCGATCCCATTTCCCATTCGTAACGCACACGGACGTTGCCCTGGAATTTGGGGCTGAGCGCAAGGGGACTCCCCAGCGGGACCAGCACGCGATTGCCAAGGATGGGCAGAATGCTACCGGTCAACTTCGAGTCATTGTAGGAGAAGCCCGTGCCAATTGAGAGGCCAGCGGATGGCCGCACATTGATATCACCCTCAAAGCCATAGATCCGTGCATTCGCCAGGTTTGTCACGAATGTCTGGTTGGAGATATTCTGGTCGAAGGCGGCCATCTGGATGCCAGTCCAGTCGATCTTGTATGCCGCCAGATTGAGCTGCATTGTCCGATCGAACAGCGCCAGCTTGGCGCCTATTTCATAGTTCTTCACGTTGTCAGGAGCATAGGCCCGATTGAGAGCGCACTGCGCCGCCGACAGGCCACCCGATCCGCTCGTGCTATTGCAGCCCTTGCGGTTGAAGCCGCCGGGACGGTAACCCTCCGAGTAAGTGGCATAGACCAGTTGGTCAGGTGCTATCTTGTAGGTCAAGTTGCCCTTGAAGATCACCCCGGAATAAGTCGTGGGGTTGATACCGGCCAGATTGACCGAAAGATTCGAACTCGTGTTGAAGTTGGTCGGCGGCACGGCGGCTGCGGTATAGGTGCCCGTCGCCGGGTTGTAGATGCCACGGGCGGCGGTGAAGAAGCTGGAGTTCGATCCGCCCCGCATGCTCACTTGCGAATTGTAGTAGCGCAGACCGCCCGTCAGGATCAGCTTTTCGGGAATCAAGTCGAACGATGCTTCGCCATAAAAGGCATATTGCCGGTCGCGACGTTCGATGACGTTGACGAAGCCCGTGCCCACCGGGCGCGGACCAAGGCCAAGCACGTTGGTGATGGGAGTTGGTGTCAGCGAATAGATAAACCCGGCGGCGGGCAGCGTGTAGCGCCACTCGGTATCGTCTTCGATCTTGTTGACGTCGTAGAAAGCGCCAAACGTGGCGCGGATGCGCTTGTCTGCCGGGGTCGTCAGACGCAGTTCGTGGGTCCAGCGCTTGTTCTTGTTGTCGACCATATAGCTGTTGG
>JANOYZ010000322.1:0-4994 GCA_031429135.1 Novosphingobium sp.
AAAGTTCTTATGTGATTGCTCTGGCTGCCAGCGTTACTCCCCTCGCAAATTCCTCACTGGTAATTGGCGTGCAATGACGCTAATGGCCGCTCGTTCACGGGAATCACTGCCATTCAGGTAGCTGACATTTCGAGATCAAATTCACATGGGAAGCACTCATACCGGTGCCGTGGCGGGGTCTCCGCCTGGTTCCAGCTTCCCAGAGGCACAACCGGAAGGAAATACTTATGGCGGCTCCCACCGTCTCGATGTCGCAGCTTATTGAAGCTGGCGCCCACTTCGGCCACCAGACCCACCGCTGGAACCCGCGCATGAAGCCGTATATTTTCGGCGCGCGCAATGGCGTTCACATCCTTGACCTGTCGCAGACCGTGCCGCTGTTCGCGCGCGCTCTCGAATTCGTCTCGGCCACGGTGCAGAATGGCGGCAAGGTTCTGTTCGTCGGCACCAAGCGCCAGGCGCAGGAGCCGATTGCCCAGGCTGCGCGCCAGTGCGGCCAGCACTTCGTCAACCACCGCTGGCTGGGCGGCATGCTCACCAACTGGAAGACCATCTCGGGCTCGATCAAGCGCTTCAAGGCGCTGGAAGAGCAGCTGGCGGGTGACACCACCGGCCTGACCAAGAAGGAAGTGCTGCAGCTCACCCGCGAGCGTGACAAGTTCGAGATGTCGCTTGGCGGCATCCGTGACATGGGTGGTATTCCCGACGTGATGTTCGTGATCGACGCCAACAAGGAAGAGCTGGCGATCAAGGAAGCCAATGTTCTGGGCATCCCGGTCATCGCCATCCTCGATTCCAACGTCAATCCGCAGGGCATCTCGTTCCCGGTTCCGGCCAACGACGACGCCAGCCGCGCCATCCGCCTGTACTGCGAAGCCATCGCTTCTGCTGCGACCAAGGGTGGCCGTGAAGCCGTGGTCAATTCAGGTATCGACATCGGCGCCCTGGCTGAACCACTGCCTGAAGAAGTTGCCGTTGTTGAAGTTGCTGCTGAAGAGCTTGCTGCCGAAGTGCCTGTGGCTCAAATGGCCGCTGCCGCTGAAGCCGTGACAGCTGATGCTGCTGCCGAGGAAACCGCAACCGAGGCTTGAAGCCTCGTTGTCATCAAAGCTTAGTGCGCCGGGCCTATGCGCCCGGCGCTTAGATTTATTCCCATGAGGACTTGTCCAATGGCCTATACCGCCACTGACGTGAAGAATCTGCGCGAGCGCACCGGCGCCGGCATGATGGATTGCAAGCGAGCGCTTGATGATACCAGCGGTGACATCGAAGCCGCAGTTGACCTGCTGCGCACCAAGGGTCTTGCTGCTGTCGCCAAGAAATCAAGCCGCACTGCCGCTGAAGGCCTGGTCGGCGTTGCCGTTTCGGGCACCAAGGGCGTTGCCGTCGAGGTTAACTCTGAAACCGATTTCGTCGCCAAGAACGATCAGTTCCAGGATTTCGTCCGCAACACCACCGAAGTCGCGCTCGGCGCTGGCTCGGATGATGTCGAAGCGCTCAAAGCTTCGGCCTATCCCGGCGGTGGCACCGTTCTCGACAAGCTGAACAACAATGTCGCCACGATCGGTGAGAACCAGCAGGTTCGCCGCATGAAGACCGTTTCGGTCAGCAGCGGAATTGTCGTGCCCTATATGCACAACGCTGCTGCACCCGGCCTTGGCAAGATCGGCGTGCTGGTCGCGCTGGAGAGCGAAGCGGGCGCAGACGTGCTCGAACCGCTGGGTAAGCAGATCGCCATGCACATCGCTGCGGCTTTCCCGCTGGCGCTGAATGCCGATGGCCTCGACGCCGAAATGATCGCCCGCGAGCGCAAGATCGCTGGCGAAAAGGCTGCCGAGAGCGGCAAGCCCGCCGAAGTGCAGGCCAAGATGGTCGATGGCGCGGTGGCCAAGTTCGCCAAGGACAACGCCCTGCTCAGCCAGGTATTCGTCATGGACAACAAGACCCCGGTTGCTCAGGTCGTCGAAGCGGCCGGCAAGGCAGCTGGCACCAAGATCGTGCTGACGGACTATGTCCGCTTCCAGCTTGGCGAAGGCATCGAAAAGGTCGAGACCGACTTTGCTGCCGAAGTGGCGGCAGTCGCCGGTCTTTGATCTGACGCAAGCCTTTGACCTGACGCAAAATTGATTTAACGGGGCGGGGTCCGGGCGAGAGCCTGGACTCCGCTTTGCGTTTGGGGCCTGGTTTTGGAGTGTTTGCGATTAATTCCGCCCGTCCTGAGCTTGTCGAAGGACCGTCCTTTTCTTCGTGCCGCAGTGGCTGGCCTCAAGAAGAAAAACAGTGCTTCGACAAGCTCAGCATGGACGGGTTTGGGGGCATGGCGTAAATTGGCTGTAGCCCGTTCATGGCCCTTTTGGCGCCCGCAACGTCACCAGCCACACATCAGGCTTCACCAGAAAACGGAACGGCAGCACGCTGGTGCCAAGCCCGGCGGTGATGATCAGGGTGTGGCCGCTCTCCTCTATGCGTCCGCAGGCATAGCGGTCGCCGTAGTTGGACATATAGGCGGGCGATCCGCCCCACGGATAGCGCATCTGCCCGCAGTGCGTATGTCCGGCCAGCGTCAGCGGTATATCGCTGGGCAATCGCGGAAATACATCCGGCCCGTGGCTTAACACCACGGTAGCGCCGTGCTGCTTTGGCAGCTTTGCCAGCAAGGTCGGGACATCGGCATGCTGTGTCGCTTCATCATCAAGCCCGGCGATGGTGAGCGGTCCTCGCTGGACATAATCATTGATCAGCACAGTAAGCCCCAGCTTCATAAGCTCGCGCGCTGCCTCAGCCGGATCGCGCCAGTGATCGTGATTGCCAAGCACCACGAAGGTGCCCTGCTTTGGCCTCAAGCCAGCCAGCGGTGCCAGCGCCTCGCGATATTGATAATGCCTTGTGGCCAGCCGCCGATCAGTGATGAGGTCCCCGGCGATGAACACATAATCGGGGCTGAGCGCATTCACCTGCCCGACGATTCGTGCCAGACGCGCTGGCGGCATGTCTGGATTGGCGACATGCAGATCGGACATCAGCACAATGGTGATCGGCGGGGTGCCAGCAGGCAGACCCGGCATGACAACCTCGGTACGGCGCACCACCGGATCGGCCATGGTATCGCGCCAGGCGATGGCAAAACAGGGCAGGGCGATCAGCCCGAGCAAGGCGAACACAGATCGCCACCTGTGGCTTTGCACCCAGCGAAATAATCTGCGCACAGCCAATCCCTTTACGTCATCAACCCTTGGCGGTAACGCGTGCCCAACCAAAGCCAGCCTCATAGCTCAACCGGAATCACCATCGCATGGCCATATCCAAATACAAGCGCATCCTCCTCAAGCTTTCGGGCGAGGTGCTGATGGGCAGCCAGCAGTTCGGCATTGACCCCCTCTTCGTCGCCGAACTGGCGCGCGAGGTGAAAGCCGTCAAGGAAACCGGCCTCGAAATCTGCCTGGTGATCGGCGGCGGCAATATCTTTCGCGGCATGGCAGGCGCGGCCAAAGGCATGGACCGTGCGCAGGCTGATTACATGGGGATGCTGGCGACGGTGATGAACGCTCTCGCCATGCAGAACGCGCTCGAGCAAGTGGGCGTGCCGACCCGGGTGCAATCGGCGATCGAGATGGACAAGGTCTGCGAGCCGGTGATCCGCCGCCGCGCCGAACGACACCTTGAAAAGGGCCGCGTGGTGATATTTGCCGCTGGCGTTGGCGCGCCCTATTTCACCACCGATAGCGGCGCGGCTTTGCGCGCGGCCGAAATGAAATGCGATGCCTTGCTCAAGGGAACTTCTGTTGACGGGGTCTATGATAGTGATCCCAAGACGAACCCGCAAGCAAAGCGTTATGATACAGTAGATTACAGCACAGTTCTGGCAGGTGATCTGAAGGTAATGGACGCATCAGCCGTGGCGCTGTGCCGCGATAACAACATTCCGATCATCGTCTTCTCGATCCGTGAGCGGGGCAATCTTGCCAAGGTGCTGGCGGGTGATGGGACACAGACTATCGTTCAAAAGGGGGGCTGATTATGGCCAAATATGACAAGAGCGATCTCGAACGCCGGATGAAAGGCGCCGTCGATTCGCTGAAGAGCGATCTGTCCGGCCTGCGCACCGGTCGCGCCAATACCACGCTGCTCGATCCGGTGATGGTCGAGGCCTATGGCAGCCACATGCCGCTCAGCCAATGCGCTACCGTTTCCGCGCCCGAACCCAGGATGCTGACGGTGCAGGTATGGGACAAGGCCAACATCGGCCCGGTGGAAAAGGCGATCCGTTCGGCGGGGCTCGGGCTCAATCCGATCAACGATGGCAACACGCTGCGCCTGCCGATCCCCGATCTCACCGAGGAACGCCGCAAGGAACTGGCCAAGCTGGCCGGAAAATATGCCGAAGCAGCGCGCATCGCCATCCGTAACGTGCGGCGAGATGGCATGGAAATGCTCAAAGCCGATGAAAACAAGAAGGAAATTTCCGAAGACGAGCGCAAACGCTCCGAAACCGAGGTGCAGAAACTGACCGACGAAATGATCAAGGCGGCGGATGAAGCAGCCACGGCTAAGGAAAAGGAAATTTTGACGCAGTGACGTCGGCTTCCGCCTCGACAGGCGGCGCGGCACAGGGTTCCGGTTCCCACGGTGCCCGCCACGTCGCGATCATCATGGATGGCAATGGACGCTGGGCGAAAAAGCGCCACTTGCCGCGCGCCATGGGCCACAAGAAGGGCGTCGATGCAGTGCGCCGTCTGGTCAAGGCGGCGCGCGAAATGGGGCTTGAGACACTGACGCTTTATGCCTTCTCAACCGAGAACTGGAACCGCCCCGAGGATGAGATTTCCGCGTTGATGGGGCTGATGAAGGCGTTCATCCTGGCTGATCTCGATGAATTTGCTGAGGCTGGCGTGAGACTGAAAATTATCGGTGATTACAACAAGTTTTCAACCGATATTGTCGAACTGATTGAAGGCGCATTGGCGCGCACGGCGGCCAACACCGGCACCACGCTG
>JANOYZ010000323.1:0-3831 GCA_031429135.1 Novosphingobium sp.
CTGGGCGGTCGGTCAGTCCTATGACGAGACGGCACTGCCCTATTCGCAGGCGCTTGTCCTGTCAGGCGTCGTGACCTTGGCGCTGGTGCTGTTCAGCGAGCGGGGCCGGCTGTTCCGCCGGCTCAACCCGCCGGGCGCGACCCGGCCCGTTTCCGCGCCCTGAAGCCAGTCCCTAAAGATCGCCCCTCTTAAAGATCACTGGCCTTCATCGCGAAGATCGGCGTGTGCGGTTCGTGCGCTTTCATCCGCTCGAGCAGCAGATCAAGCTCGTTCTCGGCGATCAGGATGCCCTGATGGGCCGGCCGCACAAAACCGGTCTCGGCCATGTGGCGATTGAAGGCGAGCAAGTGATCGAAAAAGCCGAAAGCGTTAAGCAGCCCGACCGGCTTGGCGTGATAGCCCAGCTGTGCCCAGCTTACTGCCTCCCACAGCTCGTCCATGGTGCCGACCCCGCCGGGGATGGTGAGGAAGCCGTCGGACAGATTGGTGAAAGCCAGCTTGCGCTCGTGCATGCCTGCGACGACGTGCAACTCGGTGCAATCGTGGTTGGCCACCTCGCCGCCCGTACCACTGGCTCCGGCCAGCGCCTCGGGGATCACGCCGATGACTTCGCCGCCAGCGCCCAGCGCGCCCGATGCCACAGCGCCCATCAGCCCCAGCCGCCCGCCGCCATAGACGAGGCCAATGCCGCGTGTCGCCAAGGTCCGGCCTACCTCGGCAGCAAGTTCGATATAGCGCGGGTCAGCCGGTGAGGCCGAACCGCAATAGACGGCGATGCGTTTCATTTCGCCAGATCCTCAATCATCAACCGCGCCGTCGCCTTGGCGCTGCCGACCACGCCGGGAATGCCCGCACCGGGATGCGTACCAGCACCCACCAGATAGAGGTTCCTGATCTTCTCATCGCGGTTATGCCCGCGAAAATAGGCGCTTTGCAGCAGCGTCGGCTCAAGACTGAAGGCGCTGCCCAGATGGGCGCTGAGATCGAGCGCGAAATCGCGCGGGGCGTAGTGGAACTTGGTGACGATCCGGTCATGAATATCGGGGATCAGGCGGCGGCCAACCTCATCGAGAATCCGCTTTTCGAGCACCGGGCCAACCGCTTCCCAGTCAATCGGCAGCTTGCCCATATGGGCGACCGGCACCAGCGCATAGAAGGTGCTCTTGCCCTTGGGCGCTACGCTCGGATCGCTGACTGAAGGATGGTGCAGATAGATCGAGAAATCGCGCGGCAGCACGCCGTGATCATAGATATCGGCCAGCAGTTCCTTATAGCGCGGGCCGAACAGGATCATGTGGTGCGGGATGCCGGGCCAGGCGCCTTCCAGCCCGAAATGAACGACGAACAGACTGGGTGAATAGCTTTTGCGCAGCAGTTTCCTGGCTTTGTCCTGCGCGGTGACACTGCCGGTCAGCAGATCGCGATAGGTGTGGACGATATCGCCATTGCTGGCCACGGCATCGAAAGTCTCGCGCCAGCCGCTCTGGGTTTCTACTGCACTGGCGCGGTTCCCCACGGTTTCGATATGCAGGACCGGATCGTGGAGCCGCAATTTGCCGCCGAGCCGCCCGAAATGCTTGACCATGGCGGCGACCAGCTGGTTGGTACCGCCCTTGGCCCACCATACTCCGCCGTCCTGCTCCAGCTTGTGGATCAGCGCATAGATCGCGCTGGTGGTGAAGGGATTGCCGCCGACCAGCAGCGTGTGGAACGACAGCGCCTCGCGCAGTTTCTCGTTTTTCACGAAGCTGGCGGTCATCGAATAGACCGACCGCCAGGCCTGGCTTTTCAGCAGCGCCGGGGCGGCCTTGATCATGCTGGCAAAATCAAGGAACGGCACCGAACCCAGTTTGACATAGCCTTCGCGGTAAACCTCGGCCGAATATTCGAGGAAACGGTCATAGCCATCAACATCTTCAGGGTTCATCGCCGCGATCTGGCGGCGCAGGCCTTCATGATCGTTCGAATAGTCAAAGTTGAAGCCGTCGGGCCAGTTCAGCCGATAGAATGGCGAAACCGGCATCAGCTTCACATCTTCGGAGATATTGTGCCCGGAAAGCTGCCACAGTTCCTCCAGACAAGCCGGATCGGTGATCACTGTTGGTCCGGCATCAAAGGTGAAGCCGTCCTGCTTCCAGTGGTATGCCCGCCCGCCGGGCTTGTCGCGGGCTTCGATCACCGTGGTGTCGATCCCCGCCGATTGCAGCCGGATGGCCAGTGCCAGCCCGCCAAAGCCAGATCCGATAACGCAGGCGCGGCTCATGCCAGAGGAACTCCGCGCTTGCGCAGTGCTTTCAGCGCACCGGCTATCGGAACCGGTGGCCTCCCGCAAAGGATTCGTGCGCGGTCAAGGCGGGTCGAGTGGGCGGCGTAAAATCGTTCGATAAGTCCCTCGGGCAAACGGTAGAAGCGTTCGAATATCCGGTAACGCTGATCGGGCTCGGCAGCGGTGAAAAGCATGGCCCCCAGTCTGCGATAAAAGCGTGTGGCGCGCCAGTGGCGGCGGGCGCGATCCTCAAGCATCGCTGCCATTTGTTCACCGGAAAGATCGGCGTCGGCAGCAATCGCCAGCGCGGTCGCCACCGCTTGCGGCAGGCTGTAGCTGGTCAGTGGATGGACAAACAGCCCGCGCGCACCCGCCATGGCAACACCCGGTATCCGTCGCTCGGCCTGATAGGCGGCAAAATTGCCGCCGGTGATCACTGGCAGCACACCCACTTCATTGCCCAGTATCTCGCCCTGCCAGTCATGCTCGGCGCAATAGGCCTCGATCCGCGAAGCCAGTGTGCGGCGATCGAGCTTGGGGCTGTTAGCGTAATAGGTGTCCTCAACGAAGAGCTCGTCGGCTCCCAAGGGCAGGACATAAACGAAACGATAGGCATCGTGCTGTTCGACTCGCGCATCCATGATCACCGGCTGGCTCACATGGTGCGGTTCGGCGGTGCGCAGATGGCGGCCCATAAATAGCTGCCAGCCGCCTGTGAGATGAGCAGTTGGTTCAAATCCCCGGCAATCGATCACCGCGCGCGCGGCAATGTGCTCACCGTTCGCCAGCGTCACCCCGCGTGCATCGAGCGAGGCAATTTCGGCCCGGCAACGGATGGCATCGGGTGCCAGTTCGCGGCGCAGAGCGGCATCGAAATCGGCAGAGGCGAGGCTGGCATAGGAACTGCGCAAGTCGCGGGAATGGGCGGGGAAGGCCACCTGATAGCCCGTGCTCCATTCGACTTTGCGAAACCGGGCGAGCAACTGCGCACCCTCGCTCGTCAGATCGCTGGCGAACCAAGACCAGCGATGATTGCCGCCAAGCGAGGCACCCTGTTCGATCATCACTACCGACAGATCAGGCCGCGCGCGTTGCAGCGCGAGCGCAATCAGCCCACCGGCCAGCCCCCCACCTGCTATCGCGATATCATGCTTGCGCCCGCTCATCTGGAGCCGCTCTAGGCGCTTGGCAGTCAGCCCGCAATGACTTGCCACGCTGCGATCATCGGTCATAGTGACAGCATGACCAGCCTGCTTCCCAACCGCCGTGGCGTGATCCTCGCAATCCTCATCGCCTTCGCCATCGGGGGCACTCTGCTGGTCATGGGGAGGGTGCCGATCTGCACCTGCGGCACGGTGAAGCTGTGGTGGGGCGAGACAATTTCGGCGGAGAACAGCCAGCACATTGCTGATTGGTACAGCTACAGCCACATAATCCATGGCCTGCTGTTCTATTTCTTCGCGCATGTTCTATTTGTCCGCCTGCCGGCGGATGGCGGTTCCGGCCCTCTCCCCCGCCCGACCACCCATAGGGTAGCCTTGACTGGGTGGTCGGGCGGGGGAGAG
>JANOYZ010000324.1:0-3477 GCA_031429135.1 Novosphingobium sp.
TGTCCCGACCATGAAAGGCCGATAACAATATTGTCTGCCAGCGCAGCCATGGTCGCTGCGCCATGCGGTTGCAACGATAAGTCCGAAGCCAGATACTTCAAATCGCTACAGGACATCGTGCGGTGACCGTTGCCGTAGCTGTTGGCATAACCAATCGACATTCGGTCAAGCGCATTCAGCGCTCCACCTGCCCCAACGGTTTGTGTCAGGTGCGCCTTCAATATGGCATTTTGCGACCCGATGAGGGCGTTATGTTTTATGACAAACCGATTGTATTCCGGCAAAAAATTATCGGCTGTATTCCGGCAGCGTAGGGCCGTGACCATTAGCATCGTATTGAGATGCTTGATCTTTGCTGCATCCTGCGATGCACTTGACCAGCAAGCATGTGCCGGTTGCGCCGAGATGGCCATTATCGCTGCGGCAAGCACAGCTTTCCCCAAAAAATTGTTCATTGTCCCCTACCCCTGTTCGTCTTCGACAGAGGGATAATTGACCATCATGTTTACTGAATTTTCAACATGCAGGGTGAAGGAAAATTAACCATCTAATGCGTTAAAAACGGCAGCGTAAATTTTCCTCATCCCGGAACTGTCCTGACATCCACCGTTGTTGCATCGGGCACAACGACGGCACTTGACTTGCCACGCGTCGGCACCAATTAGGATGCACAACCCCTCCCATTTTAAGGAACCTGTTATGAGCATCTCAGTTGGCGATAAAATTCCGGACGTAAAACTGGTCAAAGCGACCGCAGACGGCCCTCAGCCGGTTCAGTCCGCAGATTACTTCGCAGGCCGGCGTGTCGCATTGTTCTCGGTACCAGGCGCCTTCACCCCGACATGTTCGGCAAAGCACCTGCCCGGTTTCGTCGAAAAGAAGGATGAACTCGCGGCAAAAGGCATCGATGAAATCGCCTGCACCGCGGTCAACGACGCCTTTGTCCTTGGCGCTTGGAATAAATCGGGCGGATCGGACGCCATCACAATGCTTGCCGACGGCAACGGCGACCTCGCTCAGGCGGTTGGCTTGGTGATGGACGGCAGCGGCTTTGGCATGGGCCAGCGCGGCCAGCGTTTTTCGATGGTGATCAACGATGGCGTCGTCGAAGAGCTGAACGTTGAAGGCCCGGGCGAGTTCAAGGTGAGCTCGGCCGAATATATGCTCGATCAACTCTGATCCGATGTTATGGGGGCAGCTCGCTATCAAGGCGCTCGTCTCGGGCGTGTTGATTGCCGCTGCCTCCGAACTTGCCCGGCGCAGCCCTGGCTGGGGCGGACTGGTGGTCAGCCTGCCGCTGACCTCGCTCCTCGCCATGATGTGGCTGTGGCGCGATACCGGGAATTCCGCCAAGATCGCTGATCTGGCGCTGTCCTCCACCCTCTATGTCAACGCTTCGCTGCCCGCCTTCATCGCACTTGTGCTGCTGCTACGGCGCGGGGTGGCCATACCGCTGGCGATGGCAGCTTTCGTGATCATCGCGATTGCCGGATATCTGGCGCTGATCTGGGCTGGCAATCGCTGGGGCTGGCCAGTCTGATCCGACTCAATACCTGAGGTAGTGCGCCGCCACGCCAATCAGGCATAACAACCATACCAGGCCGACAGCCACTGCCCCCATCAGCGATCGTGGCGGCCGGTTGCTCCCGGCTTCCTCCCGCAGCTGTGCAACCAGTTCTGGCGGAATCAACCGCAGCGCCAGCCAAATCCCGAGCGGGACAATCAACAGATCATCAAGCATCCCCAAGACCGGGATAAAGTCCGGTATCAGGTCAATGGGCGACAGCGCATAGGCGGCAACTGCAGCCGCGATCAGTTTTGCCCCCAACGGCACATCCCGATGCCGCGCCGCAAGCCAGAGCACGATAACATCGCGCCGCAGAGCCCTTGCCCAGAGTTTGAGCCTCTCAAGCAATCTCACGGTGCCATCGGGATCAATAGCCCATCAGGCTGAGCACTTCCTTGCGGCTGCGCGGATCATCGAGGAAGCAGCCCAGCAATCGGCTGGTGACCATGGCCACTCCTGGCGTACGCACCCCGCGACCGGTCATGCAGCCATGCTGCGCCTCGATCACCACGGCAACGCCATGCGGCTTGAGTTTGTCCCAGATGCACTGGGCTACCTCGGCGGTGAGGCGCTCCTGTATTTGCAGCCTTTCAGCAAAACCGTGCAACACACGCGCCAGCTTGGAAATGCCGACCACACGGTCACGCGGCATATAGGCGATCGCTGCCTTGCCAGTGATCGGTGCCATGTGGTGTTCGCAGTGTGATTGGAAAGGAATGTCCTTGAGCAGCACCAGTTCATTGTAACCACCCACTTCCTCGAACTGGCGAGCCAGATGAATCGCCGGATCATCGGCATAGCCCTGGCAATATTCTTTCCACGCGCGGCCTACGCGGGCTGGCGTATCCAGCAGGCCTTCGCGCGCCGGATCATCGCCAGACCAGCGGATCAGCGTGCGAACTGCCTCCTGCACCTCATCGGGGACCGGCAATTTGGCGTGCCTGTCAGGAACATGACCAAGCCCATCATCATGATCGCCATCGCATCCCATCAAATAGACTCCTTAGTTAGGCTTGCGCAGGAAACCCCCGCGCCGGAACAGGCCGCGGCGGCGGCGCATCGGTTCAAACAGCTCTTCGGGCCTCTCGGGATCGAGGAGCGCGCTATCGGCGACAGCCTTTTCCGTATCGGTTAATGGCCGCAAGTCAAAAACTTCCAATAGCTTGCCTTTTCGGGGCAGCGATTGGATCATGCCGATCATCGAACCGTGTTTTTCTATCAGGACTGCGACTGCTGCCGGCTCAATCCCGCAATGCTCGGCGAGCAGGCGATGGCGAATATGGCGGATCGCCTCGCGCACTTCATCACGGTCATTGGCCGGGCGCGCGGCATCGATGAACATGTCCGCTTCGGTGTCGAGCCCCATCGAACGATTGTTCATGTTCGCCGAACCGACTCGGATAATCTCGTCATCGACGATCATTAGCTTGGCATGGACGTAAATCGGCGTCTTGCCGGTGGTAAAGGGGATGCAAATGCGCAGTCGGCGCTGCTGATCGCTTTCACCAATCGCATGGAGCAAGCGCACCCGCGCACCATCCATCGCCGTCTGCTCCAGCCAGCCTTCGGCGCTGAGCGGATTGATCAGCACGATTTCCGGAGGCTCGGGCTGGCTGAGCCGTTCAGCCATGGCCTCGGCAATGGCGCGCGAGGCAAAATACTGGCTTTCGGCATAGATGAAGTGCCTGGCACGCGCGATATGTTCGCAGAACAGCGCCTCGATCTCGTGGATTTCTGCATCACCGCCCCAGGCCGCTACCGTTCGGGAAAAGCCGATTTCGACATCGCGGAATTCAGCTCGAAGTTTTTCGGGCCAGGCCGTTTCGGCCTGCGGCTTGCAAGCTGGCATCGGCTTGCCACCGGCACGCTCCCATCGCGCCCGGCTCATGTCGCCCAGCGCGCGGGCGGCA
>JANOYZ010000325.1:0-9820 GCA_031429135.1 Novosphingobium sp.
ACTGACACCAAGCACATCGGCCCGCCCAAGCCAGACCCGTTTGCCGCGCGCATATTCGCAATAATATGATTTGGTTCCGCTGGGCATGACCCGCAGCACCAGACCCTTCAACCGCGTGTCGCGGTGATCGACTTTGGCCGACGGAATAGGTAGTTTGTCGATGGCCATTTGGGTTAGAGCTGCACGCATAGTTTACCGCCTTCAGATGCCCTTCGAATCAATCTGGTGGTGCTGTGGTGGTGCAACTTGATGAAATAGAACGGAACAGAATGGCACCGGATGCAACGCAGATTATGCTCAATAAATGGCAGATTTCTGCGGTTTACGCAAGGGTTTTCAGGTGCAACGCGGTGCAACCGGAACCCCCAAAATTACGGGCTGGGGGTGTGGGGGTCGGAGGTTCGAATCCTCTCGTCCCGACCAATAAATCAATGGCATTGCCAATCCAGCCTGCCGCTGGTCACAGCACCAGCCAATCCGCGCAGTATTACAACATCATGATAGGCCATTGAGTCCCACCATTGTGCTTACTTCACAACGGCGAGACCCAAAATCACAGGCTCTACCCAGAGCCATGGCAGCTGCTTCGCACCTGCTGATATCCACCCGCTGACGGGAGAAATCAGCTATTTTCGCGCCTTGTCACGGCCGGCTTGTTCTGCTGCCGCCAGTCCGGCCGCTTCATCGCCATCAAGGGCATCGGCAGCCGCTTGTGCTTTTTCAGGGATTTCATCGCCCTCGTTTTCCAGGAAGTCTTCAACAGAGTCGCGATAATCTGCTGCGGCGGAATAGCTGCCTTCGCCTTCCACTTCGATATTGGGGGATTCTGGTTTTTGTGGCTTCTGGTTCAAGGGTGACCTCCTGAAAGATTTATGACTGCGCAGAAAAAACGCAGCCTCAGGAATTCAACTCAGCATGAGCAAGATGGTTCCGCAGCGAAGCACAACGAGCGATGCTATCGCGCTATTTGCGGCAGGCGATCGCTAAAAAGTGGGTGCCGGTTTTTCGCAAAAAAAAATCTCGCGAAAACAAAGACCCTTATAGCATGATGTGATTCAGATTAAACACACCATGCTATAAGGGTGCAGGAATCCTGCTCGCGGCCTAATCTCGGCACTATTGCTTAGGGTCAGAACCTGTTAACCGCGCCTTCGCTATCACGGTTGCTATTGAGATGATGGGCTATTTTCCCGATCAGATCGGCTTCGTTGTAGCTCATCGATTCATCGCAGTTTTTTATCAGTTCGTTGGGGCTTTCCGCTGCATCATATGGCAGGAGCGGTATATTCAAGGTTGACAATATTTCCGGCAAATCTTCAGATAAATGAGCGCCATCAACGCTGCACATCACCGCGCAGCCGATATCATGCGTTTGCAGCATGTGCCGCAAGGAAGCGGCGTCATGGACATGATGGGCGGACCAGCCGCGTTCATTGACCGCTTCCATTAACGCCCATGCGACAAGCATATTGCCCGAAATCACCATCACGGCTGGAGCACCGTTCGCCAAGCTCGTCGATTCCGCCAAGTGATAAGCTCCCATCCGCATGTTCTTTGCATAAGTCAGGGAACAAATGTCAGCTTTAACATTTGTTGCACTAAGAAGACCCGGGAGATTGGCAAATGCAGGTGAATGACAACAGCAACAGGACTGATTGCAAAGCCTGCCCTCTCCAGAAACGCGAATCCCTGCGCCCGCTCGATGAAGGCCAGATCGAATTCATGAACCAGTTCAAACAAGGCGAAATGGCGCTGGATCGCGGCGCACAGCTGTTTACTCAGGGGATCAACAGTCCCCACCTCTATACACTGCTGAACGGCGTGATGATGCGTTACCGATTGCTCGAAGATGGCAGGCGGCAGGTGGTGAACTATATGTTTCCCGGTGATATAGTTGGCATTCAAGGGGCAATGAACGACCCGCTGGATCACTGCGTTGAAGCGATTACTTCCTGCCAGCTTTGTATTTTCCTGCGTGAAAATTTGCCGGCCCTTTATCAGCAACAGCCGCAACTGGGCTTTGATATCACCTGGCTTGCCGCCAAGGAGGAAAGCGCGCTTGAGGAACATCTGGTAACGCTTGGTCAGCGCAAGGCAGCAGCCCGGCTGGCTTATCTGGCCTTATTCTTGCTGGATCGCGGTGAGGAGACCGGCATGGGGACGCGCAAGTCGATAAGGCTATCCATCAGCCAAGCCCAGATAGCCGATACACTCGGACTTTCCCACGTGCATACAAACCGCACAATCCAGATGTTGAAGAGCAAGAAACTTTTGGACTGGTCAATCAAGGGCATCACGGTAGTTGACCGTGATGCCCTTGAGGTTTTCGCAGAAAGTGAGGGTGGAATAAGGGGAATACGTCCATTTGTCTGACGTAATCCCGTTCATGCCTATCCACTAGCTGCTAGGTTTGCTCTGCGCCCGCACTAAGCTCGATGAGCGCGGCATTCACTCGTGAATGCTCATCCGCCAGCTTTGCCTCGCGGTGATGCTTGATTGGATCAGACGCGCTCATGCCTTCTGCTTCGGCATTCAGCCGGTCATTCAGATCATCGCGCCACTGTTCAAGCAATGCGCGCTTTTCAGCGTCTGACAGTTCAGTTGCAGCCATCAGCAATTCGGGAGATTTATAATCCTGGCGCGGGTTGGGCGCGGTCTCGCTTGTGGCATCTGCCTGGGTGTCGTCAAAAGGATTCGTCGTAGTCATGGTCAGATTTCCTGATTTGGTAGAGGTGCTTTTGATCGGCAAATTCAGAGCGTAGTTTCGAGGTGATTTTTGCCAGCCGTATCACGCACATCCTGGCCTATCAGCATCTTGATCGTGTTACCGATGCCCATGTCGCTGTCCCAGATCGAGGCGTCACCAAGGTCCATCCGCACGAACAACAGGTTTGGATCATTCTTGTCCAGCTGCGCGATCATTGGCGCGCCGCTTGTGGTCGATCCATCGATTGCCAGCATGACAAGGGGGGAGTCCTCAAAGGCTTCCCAGAACTTGTGTGTGAGCTCACGCTTCTTGCTGTCGGCCACTGACTTCCCTTTCGAGTCTATCTGATATGATCAATAAACTCGCCGCCGCCGTGATGGTTCCGCGCCAGGGCTATACCTGCGGCGCGACCCGCGCCGGCGATGATCTGTTCCTGCCTTAAGGGGTGGCAGACAGTTCAGTCTGTTTTGCTTTCGTCGCGATCAAGGACATCCTTGCCGCAATGACATGAACTGTGTGTAACTCCTGCGCCCTTTCAGAACCAGGTGCGCAGGCCGATGACGAAACTGGTGGACGAAACACTCTCCCCGTCCGCGCGGGCGTAACCGGCGGTTCTGCCCAGCTTGCGATCATGGGAAATCCCGACATAAGGCGCGAACTCGCGCGCCAGTTCATAGCGCAACCGCAGACCGAATTCGGCATTGGAAATACCAGCTCCGATGCGCGTTTGCGGCACATCCTGCGCTGACAGATTGATCTCCACCCGTGGCTGAAGGATCAACCGCTGGGTAAGACGTTGGTCATAATAGGCCTCAAAGCGGCCCAGTACTTCCCCCTTGTTTGACAGGAAGATCGCCGCTTCGGTTTCAATCCAGTAGGGCGCGACACCTTCAATTCCGAGCGTGGCATAGGTCCGTGAAGGCTGCGGTCTGATATCATGGCGGACACCGGCTTGCAGGTTCCAGTAGGGATCAAGCGCGTGGCTGAAGAGCGCCTGCACTTCGGCGCTCTCGACAAACAGCTTGCCGCGATTGATTGCGCCTTCGCCTTCGCTCTTGATGGTCAGGCGATTGATATCACCGCCGAACCAGGCCTCACCGTCCCAGCGGAAGCCATCTTCACCCTTCCGCACCTGATATTCGGCGATGTTCAGCGAAACGAACGAGGCCTTGCCGCCGCCGTGTTCCCTCTGCAACAGCGCCCGCGACTGAGCCATGGCTGCCGGGCCGAAGACGCGGTCGGCAGTATGATCGGTGGGCGGTACTGGCGCGGGTGCATTGCCGGGAGCAAGGTTTGTCCCCCCGCTGCCGTGTGCCGTTATGTCGGGCGCGCTGCCCATATCGTGGCCTGAATGATCCGCGCTTGATGACGGCAGCGCAGCGCCGGACGGCGGTGTGGCCATGTCCATGCCAGTCATATCGTGGCCGCTGTGATCCATCACCGCCGGTGCCGGAGCTTGCACACGCGGCGTGGCAGCAGGCTTTCGCACCGCTGGTCGCGCTGCCTTCCTGACGGGCTTTTTCGCTGCCGGAGCCGAAACCTGCGGCATCTTCATCCCCGGCGTGTGAACCATCGTTTGTGCCTGTGCCTGTGCGCCCGTGCAAAGCACTGCAACCGCAGTGCAAGCCAACAGCAAGTGATCTGCAACGCGCATCACGCTGCTCCTCGCTGCCGGACGGAGACAATGCGCATCATTCCGGCATGCATGTGGAACAGCATGTGGCAGTGAAATGCCCAGTCGCCGAGCGCATCAGCGGTGAGATCGAAGGTCACTTTGCCGCCGGGCTGAACATTGACCGTGTGCTTGCGCGGAGCATATTCGCCATGCCCCGTGACCAGTTCGAAGAAGTGGCCGTGCAGGTGGATCGGATGAGTCATCATGGTATCGTTGATCAGCGTCACCCGAACACGCTCGTTTTCAAGAAATGGGATGGGTTCGCGCTTGTCGCTCAGCTTCACACCGTCGAACGACCACATATAGCGTTCCATGTTGCCGGTCAGGTGGATTTCCAGAGCGCGCTCAGGCGCACGGACATCGGGGTTGCGCTCAAGCGCCATCAGATCGCGATAGACCAGCACCTTGTGGCCGACATCGTCCAGCCCCTGCCCCGGCTCTCCGGTGCGGTCGACCGGCATCGGCGAAATGGTCTGCACGCCGGGCCCCATCCTGACCTGCGGCGCATTGGCCGGATCGCGCATGTTCATCGAGCCCACGGCGGCGGCTGCCGTGACCCCGTCGGCAGTGGCAGCGGTGGCTGGTGCGCCATGCCCCATCGCCGCATGATCGACTGCGGGCGAGGTTGAGGCACTTGAGGAAGCAGTGGCGGCGGCAGGTGCCGCGCCATGGTCCATGGTGCTCATGTCCATGCCCATGTCTTTCATGGTGGACAGCGGGCGCTTGCGCAGCGGCGGCACTGCGGCAATCATGCCCTCGCGAGGGGCCAGCGTGGCCCGCGCCATGCCCGAGCGGTCGACCGCTTCACCGATCAGCGTATAGGCGCTGTTTGCGCTGGGCGTCACGATCACATCATAGGTTTCGGCGACCCCGATCTGGAATTCATCCACCGCAACCGGCATGACATTCTGGCCATCGGCCTGGACCACCGTCAGCTTGAGTCCCGGAATACGGACATTGAAAGTTGTCATCGCCGAGGCGTTGATGATGCGCAGCCGCACCCGCTCCCCCGGCTGGAACAGCGCGGTCCAGTTATCCTTGGGGCCATGGCCATTGACCAGATAGGAGTAAGTCGAACCAGTAACATCGGAAATATCGGCGGGATCCATCCGCATTTTTCCCCAGTCGAGGCGCTCTTTCAGCGGTTGATCTTCCCCGGCGAGCAGCCCTGACAGCGTCTGCCGCTGATAATTGAAATAGCCGCCGCCCGCCTGCTTGAGTTTGCGAAAAATAGCGTGGGGATGCATCTGGCTGTGATCGGACAGCACCACGACGTGTTCGCGGTCTGACTTGACCGGGTCTTCACCCGCAGGGTCAATCACAATCGGGCCGTAGAGCCCCATTTGCTCCTGCAATCCCGAATGGCTGTGATACCAATAGGTGCCAGCCTGAATGATCGGGAACTCATACACAAACGTGCTTCTGGGCTTGATCCCTGGAAAGCTGACGCCGGGCACGCCATCGAACTGGAAGGGCACCAGCAGTCCATGCCAGTGAAGCGAGCTGTCTTCATCGAGGTCATTGGTTACCGACAGGCGCACCTTTTGCCCCTGCCGCAAGCGGATCAGCGGTGCCGGCACGGTGCCGTTGATACCGATGGCATGACTTTGACGGCCATCGATCATCATCATCTGGTGGGCGATGCGCAGGGAGATGGCCTCCCCTGCCAGTGTCGGGATCGGGCTGATAATACCGGCAGACACCGGCTGCGCCCAGGCGGGAAGCCAGGACGTTGCCGCAAGAACGCCGCCAGCCAGACTGGCACCCCGGATAAATGAACGGCGATTGAGCGCCAGACTCATGTCATTCCCTCATAATCATACAGTTTTGTGCCCGCGCATGTAACCGCACCAGTCCTGATCTCCAACGCATGACCGCCAGATTTGTCTCACCGGCCTGAAAAAATTCAGCCCGCCGATTGTGGCATCGTGCAAGAAAATCCAAATTAGCTTAAATTATTTTCCTACATGAACCATATTGGTTATCTTGGCTGTTTCTTCCGGAGAACGCCCATGTCCCTGCTCGATTCCCTGCTCGGCCCGATCACCGCGATCATCGACAAGATCATACCCGATCCCAAGGCCCGCGATCTGGCCAAGCTGGAGCTGCTCAAATTGCAGGGCAGCCAGGAAATGCAGTTATTGCAGACGCAGCTTTCTGCCATCGTCGCCGAAGCCAATTCGCGCGATCCGTGGACCAGCCGCGCGCGGCCGAGCTTCCTTTATGTCATGTATGTGATGATCCTGTGCGCCCTGCCCATGGGCCTGATCGCCGCATTCCGCCCCGAGGCGGCGGCGGCCATTGCCAGCGGCATGAATGCCTATCTGGGAGGACTGCCCGAGCCGCTCTATGCGCTGTTTGGCACAGGTTATCTGGGCTACACCGCAGCGCGCCAGTGGGGCAAGGTTTCGGGCAGCGACAAGTGATACCGTGAGCAACAGCCCTTTGGTTATGATTCGGTAACTGGTGTTGCGCTAGAAATACCAGTTGCCGCGAAATGTAGCGGGGTAACCTCTTATTCCAGTTCGGGCATGTGATGAAATTGATCAGATATTTCCGCAACACAAGTGTCTGTGCCGCAGCCGGTCTCATGCTGCTGTCGGGCTGCGGCGTCAGCCGTGACAAGGAGATGGCGGAAAAGATGCAGCAGCTTGAACAATCAGTCATGCGCGCTGAAAGCGCGGCGGTTGCGGCTGAAAAATCAGCGAAGAATGCCGAAGTTTATTCACGGCAGCGCCCCGCCACCGATGCCGGTCCGGCATCCGATGCGGAAAGAGACATGGAAAAAGCCTCGCAAGATCCTGATTCGGCCTATTTTAACGCTGAGGCTGACAAGCCTGAGGGTTAGCCCGGGGCCGGCCCGAGGCTGGAATGACTCCGCTTTCCGCCCGAAATATGCGACTAACCCTTGCCAGCCCCATCGCCGCAGCGATAGGGCAATTGCATCAACTTTCTGCAAGAGGTTCGCATGAGCGAGGAAAAGGGCAACAGCCCGCGCCCAAGTACAATGAATATCGATACGGCACTGGTTCGCGAACTGGCCGAGATGCTCGACGAGACCGGTTTGACCGAGATTGAGGTTGAAGACGGGAATCGCAAGATCAAGGTCTCGCGTCAGGGCTCGGCCTTGGCCGCTGCACCACAAGCGTTTGCCGCACCGGCTCCCATCGCGTCTGTCGCGCCGCCAGCTGTCGTAGCGGCCCCGGCCCCTGTTGATGCGGTCAAATCACCGATGGTCGGCACGGTCTATCTCGGGCCAGAGCCAAGCGCCGCCAATTTCGTTGCCATCGGCAGCCAGGTAAAGGCTGGCGATACGCTCGTGATTATCGAGGCGATGAAGGTGATGAACCCGATCACCGCGCCCAAGGCTGGCACGGTGAGCGCCGTGCTGGTCGAGAACGGCCAGCCGGTCGAATTCGACCAGCCGCTCGTCGTTATCGCCTGAAGGGCTGCTGACGATGGGTATCACCCGCCTGCTGATCGCCAATCGCGGTGAAATCGCGCTGCGCATCCACCGCGCTGCGCATGAAATGGGGATCGAGACGGTGGCGGTCCACTCCACCGCCGATGCCGATGCCATGCACGTGCGGCTGGCCGATCATGCCGTCTGTATCGGGCCGCCTGCTGCGCGTGACTCTTATCTCAATGTCGCCGCGATCATCTCGGCAGCCGAGGTTACTCATGCCGATGCCATCCATCCGGGTTATGGCTTCCTTTCGGAGAACGCCCAGTTCGCCGAGATTGTCGAGACGCACGGCATCACCTGGATCGGCCCCAAGCCCGAACATATCCGCACCATGGGTGACAAGGTTGAGGCCAAGCGCACCGCAGGCAAGCTTGGTCTGCCGCTGGTTCCGGGTTCTGATGGCGCGATCACTGATCCGGTGGAAGCTGCCAAAATCGCCGCAGAAATCGGCTATCCGGTGATCATCAAGGCGGCATCGGGCGGCGGCGGGCGCGGCATGAAAGTCTGCACCGGGCCTGACAGCCTCGAAACACTGATGCAGCAGGCAGGCTCCGAGGCCAAGGCCGCCTTTGGTGATGCCACGGTCTATCTCGAAAAGTACCTCGGCAATCCGCGCCACATCGAATTCCAGATCTTTGGCGACGGTGAAGGTAATGCCATCCATCTGGGTGAGCGCGATTGCTCGCTCCAGCGCCGCCACCAGAAGGTGCTCGAAGAGGCTCCCTCACCGATTATATCGCCTGATGAACGTGATCGCATGGGCGGCATCGTTGCCAAGGCGATGGCCGACATGGGCTATCGCGGCGCGGGGACGATCGAGTTTCTGTGGGAGAACGGCGAGTTCTATTTCATCGAGATGAACACCCGCCTGCAAGTCGAACACCCCGTGACCGAGGCGATCACCGGCGTCGATCTGGTGCGCGAACAGATCCGCATTGCTGAAGGGCGCCCGCTGTCGGTCAGACAGGAAGACATCGAGTTCAAGGGCCACGCCATCGAATGCCGCATCAACGCGGAAGATGCCTGGACCTTCACCCCTTCACCCGGCCTGGTCGAAAACTATCACGCGGCGGGCGGCATGCACGTGCGGGTCGATAGCGGGCTTTACGCCGGATACCGCATCCCGCCCTATTACGATTCAATGATCGCCAAGCTGATCGTCTATGGCCGGACCCGCGAAGGCTGCATCATGCGCCTGAAACGCGCGCTGGAAGAAATGGTCATCGGCGGGGTCAAAACCTCGATACCGCTGCATCAGGCGCTGATGAACGAGCCGGACTTCATCAACGGTGATTACACGATCAAGTGGCTCGAGGAGTGGCTGGCACGGCGGGATGGATAGAGGAAGATTTTAACCCCGAACCCGCTTGCTACTCCGCATCAGCACCACCGCCAGCACCAGCGCCACGACATGGAGCGCCGGAAAGGCGAACAGGCCGAGGTGGTATGTCCCGCTCCAGTCCTTGGCATAGCCGAAGCCGAACGGCAGCAGGAACACGCCCAGGTTTGCCACCGAGGAGATCGTCGCTGCGCCGATGGCGAGCCGGCGCTGCTTGAGGATGTCGGTCCACAGCGCCGCCTGCGCGGTCGATTGCATGCCGCGACCGATCATGCAGCACAGGAATGCCACCGCGATGGTGGTCGGTGACGGTGCCAGCGCGACCACAAGATAGCCGATGGTGTCGATCACCAGCGCGATGATCAGCGCGGTAAAACGTTCGCCTCGCCGGTCAGTCACCCAGCCGGTAAGAAACATGGTGGCAGCGCCAAACAGACCGGCCCAGAAGATCAGGTTCGAAACCTGCGGCAGCTTCCAGGCGGTCACTTCCATCAGGATCGCCGGGGCTGAGAGCAGGAAGGTCGTGCTCACCGCCAGCGTGATCAGGTAGATCGCCGTGAGCAGTTGCACCCGCCGGTCAGCCAGCACAGACATAACGCCGTGCGCATCGTGGGTTTCATGCGCGGTGGGATG
>JANOYZ010000326.1:0-2819 GCA_031429135.1 Novosphingobium sp.
CTGGGTTATGGCGAGCCGGTGATCCAGCTGATCAAGCAGAACGGCAAGGAAAATGCGGTCTCGATCCGCATGAAGCTGCCCGATGGCGCCGAAAAGGAGCCCGGTCTGTCAGATGCCATGGCGCGCAAGATAACCGCCGACTTGTTCGCGCAAGGCCGCTACCGGCGCCACCTGTGATTGGGTGAAGGTGATGCGGACCATCTGCCCGCCACGGAAATCGACGCCGAAATTGAGGCCTTTGGTCATGATCAGGGCAATGCTGATCGCCATCAGCACCATCGAGGCGACATAGAACGGCACCCGCCAGCGCAGAAAGCGGATGTTGGTGTTATCGGGAATGAGTTTCAGGAGTTTCATGACGAACCGCCCCTTACAGATGGAGGTCAGCCGGCCGCGCCTTGCGCAACCAGCCCGCAACCCACATGCGGGTCAGCGTGACGGCGGTGAACACCGAAGTGGCAATACCGATCACCAGCACCACGGCAAAGCCCTTGATCGGGCCGGTACCGAAAATGAACATCAGCACGGCGGCGATGACGTTGGTGATATTGGCATCGAAAATCGCGCGGCTGGCCTCCTTGTAGCCCACTTCAACCGCCTGGACCACACGCCGCCCGCGCGCCCGTTCCTCGCGTATTCGCTCGTTGATCAGCACATTGGCATCGACTGCCGCACCGATTGTCAGCACGAACCCGGCAATGCCCGGCAAGGTCAGCGTCGTATTGGCGTAGGCCATGATGCCCAGGATCATCAGCACATTTATCACCAGTGCAACGCAGGCATAGACCCCGAATCGCCCATAGGTGATGAAGATGAAAGTCATCAGCGCCACCGTGCCGACCAGCATGGCAATCATGCCCTTGCGGATTGAATCGGCACCAAGATCGGGGCCAACGGTGCGTTCTTCAACCACCTTGAGATCAACCGGCAGCGCACCAGAACGCAATGCGATGGCCAGCTGGTTGGCACTTTCAACGGTGAAGCTTCCAGATATCTGCGCCTGTCCACCCAGGATCGGCTCGTTGATATTGGGCGCGGACAGCACTTTGCCGTCCAGAATAATGGCAAACGGACGGCCGACATTCTCACTGGTCAGCTTGGCGAATTTGGCCCCGCCAACCTGATCAAAAGTGATCGAAACCGCCGGTTCGCTGGTCTGCTGGTCGCGCGTTTGCACCGCATTGGTCAGCTGATCACCCTTGATCCCGCCAAACCGTTTCACGGCAATCGGCGGAGCGCCAGTCTTTTCGGCATCGGCATAGGGCACGATAATATCGCCCGGAGGCACGATCCCTTGAGCGATGTCAGAAGGCAGGGCGGCGGTATCGACCAGCCTGAATTCCAGCTTGGCGGTCTGGCCAAGCAGGCTTTTGAGCGCTGCCGGATCCTTGAGCCCCGGCACCTGGACAACGATGCGATCGACCCCCTGACGGATGATCGTCGGCTCGCGCGTGCCCAGCGCATCGATGCGCTTGCGGACCACTTCGATGGCAGTTTCCATCGCCTGACTGACGGCTTCCTTGATCCCAGCCTCGGTCGGGGTCAGCACGATCCGCGAATTTTCGACAACCGCGAAGTCCCAGACTTTCGGTCCGGTGGCGGTGCCATTGAGCAGCGGCATGATCACTTCGCGCGCAGCATCGACCTGTGCGGGATCGGCAAGCAGAAAGGAAACCGTGCCGTCTTTGCTCGAAATGTCGCCGATACGGATCTGCGGCTGCGCCTGTTTCAGGCGGTTGCGGACATCCTCTTCCATGCCGTCAAGCCGCTGACGGCGCACCTGATCGGGGCTTGCCTCGAGCAGGATATGGCTGCCACCGGCAAGATCGAGACCAAGATTGATCATCGGCGCGGGCAGCACTTTGGGCCACTGAACATTCGCCAGCGAAGCCAGTGATGGCAGTGCGCCAGCCATGAAAACCAGCGTCAGCACCCAATAGAAAGTCTGCTTCCAGCGCGGAAAATCGAGCATTGCCGGTTACTCAGTCGTTTGCCGCACCGGGCGGCGGCACGATATCGGCAATGGTTGAGCGCAGCGCCTTGACCTTGACATTGGTGCCAAGCTCCAGCTCGACGTAATTCTCGTCAACCTTCAATACCTTGCCGATGAAGCCACCACCGGTGATCACCTGATCACCTTTTTTGATCGCATTGATCTTGGCTTGTAGCTGCTTCTGCTTTTGCATTTGCGGGCGCAGGATGAGGAACCAGAAAATCAGCGCCATAAAGACAAGCGGCAGGAAGCTTATCCAGGCTGGTGGAGCATTGGCGCTGGCACCAGCGGCAAGAAGCGAAAGAGTTGCGCTGTACATGAGTGGAGTTTCGACTTTCGTATCAACTGGTCCGGGTAGCCCTACCCTGCGTGGCGCGCGGGTTAGCAGCAAAGATGGGCAGTGGCAACGAGAGGCACAAGGGCCGCAGCGATGAAAAATCACCGGCTTTGGCGGCTTGCATCAGCCGTGCCGCATGCCTATAGGGCGCGCTTCCTTGATCCTGTCTCTGAAGGATCGGGGCCGGTCGGGACGTAGCGCAGCCTGGTAGCGCATCACACTGGGGGTGTGGGGGTCGCAGGTTCGAATCCTGTCGTCCCGACCAATAAATCAATGACTTAGCAGCAACGCGATGACCCGGCAGAGGGTCGAAATGCCGCTGGTGGTGCGCTGGTGGTGCAGATTTCTGAAATTATATTTCAGGCGACACGCATTTTATTTGCGCCTGGAGTGCTTTTACGCACCAATATGGAATGTTGCGGCAGCCGATCTAAATTGAAATCGGAGCCGATTCCCTCTACGCATTGATCCGAGATGCAGGAGCAGTTG
>JANOYZ010000327.1:0-3718 GCA_031429135.1 Novosphingobium sp.
CCAACCAGCAGCCGATCTGAACTGTGCTGAAACATCTACAACCCCCACTGAATTGCCGCTTTCAGAAACAAAGGCGTCAACGCGGCTGATTTCGGTTCAGCGGATTGAAAATATTTTTGACTGACAGGTGCTGATCATCACGAGCAGCGGCGCGCCGTTTGCGGTTCAGCCGGAAGGGCAAAACTACTGAATTACCATCAGCTGAATGGTGGGCGCGGCAGGGATTGAACCTGCGACCCCACCCGTGTGAAGGGTGTGCTCTACCACTGAGCTACGCGCCCGCTCCACAGGATCATCCTGAGCGGAAGGCGCGCCCTTACTTAAGCGCGGACGAATTGACAAGCGCCCAGCTTTGCCTAGAGGCGCGAGGCATGAGCGAAGAAAACACAACTCCGGAAACCGGCCCAGCCGTGACCCCCGCATCTGCTGGCCCTGACGTGCCACCCGATCATCTGGCAATCAACCCGCGCAGCCCGCATTTTGATGCCGACGCGCTCCAGCGCGGCATCGGCATCCGTTTCAAGGGCGTGGTGCGGACCAATGTCGAGGAATATTCCATTTCCGAAGGCTGGGTCCGCGTTCAGGCAGGCCGCACCATGGACCGCAAGGGCAATCCGCTGACGCTCAAGCTGAATGGCCCGGTCGAAGCCTGGTTCGAAGATCTGGGCGAAGGTGCGCCAGTCGCCAAGCTCTGAAGCCCTGAATTATTTCTTCAGGCTGGCCGCAATGATCGCGCCAATCGGATCATTAGCGAAGCTGTTGCGATTCCGGGCGGTTTCCGGTGCTGAGCGCGTCTTTACCGGTTTTGCTGCCAGACGCCCCTCGCCGATATCCTGAAGCGGGCGCTTGCCGTAAATGAAGCCATGCACCGGCCATGCCGTGCCGCCAAGTCCTTGCAATGGGGCGAACCACACGCGCACTTTGCTCCAGTCATTGTTCGGTGAAACGTCAATCGCCTTGACGTTGTCCTCGATCTGGCCGCGCGTACCATTGATCAGTGACCAGTTGGCGTGGCGGAGCAGCACGGTGCGCGAATCGACAAGGCGGCTGACCGCAGCGACATGCCCGAGCTGCATCTTGCCATAAGGCTTGAACGCCATCACCGCGCCAACTTTCGGCTGGTCGCCGCGCGCATATTTGCCTTCGGCCTGCTGCCACCAGGTCCAGGCATCGCCATAGATCTGCACACCCGAGACGGTGCGTGCATAGGGCACACATTGCAGCAGCAACGGCAGGGATGCCGCTCCGCCGCCGGTTACCAGCGCGATTTCAGAGGCAGTGTTTGCTGTTGCGGGGGTGATCACCGCAGCGAGGGCAGCGGTAATTCCAAGGAGATTGCGGGGTCTCATGGCGCTGTGATTGCCGCGTTTCGGTTAAAATAAGGGCTTCTACTTATGGTAAACAAACTGGTAAGAATGTGCCGTTCTTCGGCACGATCTTGCCATGGAGCTTGCAGAATTCTGCCGGAAGCGCCACTTGGCCCCTTCCATGTCACCGCAAGTCATCATCATCGGCCGCCCAAATGTCGGCAAATCGACCCTGTTCAACCGTCTGGTTGGCAAGAAGCTGGCGCTCGTCGACGACCAGCCGGGGGTGACTCGTGACCGCCGCTTTGGCGAGGCCGAGCTGCTGGGACTGAAGTTCACCATCGTTGATACTGCCGGCTGGGAAGATCTTGATCCCTCCAGCCTGCCCGGCCGCATGCGGATGCAGACCGAAGCTTCACTTGAAGGCGCCGATCTGGCGCTGTTCACGATTGATGCCCGCGCTGGCCTGACCCCGCTCGACGAAGAAATCGCCCGCTGGCTGCGGCAATCGTCAGTGCCAGTGATCCTGATTGCCAACAAGGCTGAGGGCAAGGCTGGCGATCACGGGCTTTATGAAAGCTTCGCTCTGGGTTTTGGTGATCCGGTGGCGCTTTCGGCAGAACATGGCGAAGGCATGGCCGATCTGTTTGATGCGCTGCTGCCGCACATCGAAAGCAAGGAACGGGAGCCCGAGCCGGAGCCGGGAGATGAGGACGAGCTGTCCGGCCCGCTCAAGCTGGCTATCGTCGGGCGGCCCAATGCCGGCAAATCGACGCTGATCAACGCTCTGCTCAAGGAAGACCGTCTGCTGACCGGGCCGGAGGCGGGGATCACTCGCGATTCGATTGCGGTGGACTGGCTGTGGACTGATCCAGATAACGGCGAGGAACGCCAGGTGCGGCTGATCGATACGGCGGGAATGCGCAAAAAAGCGCGCGTCGTCGAAAAGCTGGAAAAGATGGCGGTCGCCGATGCGCGCCATGCGGTCGATTTTGCCGAAGTTGTCGTGCTGTTGCTCGATGCCACACTGGGGCTTGAGCATCAGGATCTCAAGATTGCCTCAATGGTGCTCGAAGAAGGCCGCGCGTTGATCATCGCGATCAACAAGTGGGATATTGCCGAGGACGCCTCGTCGCTATTCAATGGCATTCGCGGCGCTCTGGAAGACGGGCTGGCACAAGTGCGCGGTGTGCCGTTGCTGGCGGTTTCGGCGCGCACCGGCAAAGGGCTGGATCAGATGCTCGCTGCCGCCTTCGAAATTCGTGAGACCTGGTCAAAGCGCGTTTCCACCGGGCAGCTTAACCGCTGGTTCGATGATGCCCTTGCCGCTAATCCGCCCCCGGCACCGGGCGGCAAGCGCATCAAGCTGCGCTATATTACCCAGGCCAAGATCCGCCCGCCGGGCTTCATCATGTTCGGCACCCGGCTCGATATGTTGCCAGAAAGCTATCGCCGCTATCTGGTCAACGGTATCCGCAAGGATCTGGGCTTTGCCGCAGTGCCGATAAGGCTGACTCTGCGCAGCACCAAAAACCCGTTCGCGACGGAATAGCCTCGCTACTGCGAGAGTCTCTGCCCATAGGTCAGCCAACGCCACAGCCACTCCACCGGGCCTTGGGCATGATGATCAAGCCAGCGTTTGCTCCCCACCAGCATGGCCAACCAGCCGCCGAGCACGAAGATCCAGTGCCAGCGTTCCGGTACAGAGCCGATCAGGCCCAGCCCCCAGCCATAGAAGATCGCGGTGAATACCAGCGTCGCGCCGAGATAATTGGTCAGAGCCATGCGCCCGACTGCGGCAATCCTTGTATCCAGCCAGCCGCCACGCGAACCTTGCGCCAGCATCACCAGCGCGGCGGCATAGCCCAGCGCCATGGCGAGATGCGGAACTGCGGACCACCAGCTGAGAATCGCCTGCATCATCACTACGGGAAACTGCTGAGACCAGGCGATCAAGATCAAGCCGATGGTCAGCAATCCGCCGAAGCTGATGCCGCCAAGCGCCATTGCCCGCAACTGTCTGCGCGGCCAGCTACCGGTGAACATGCCGCCACGAAACAGCGCCATGCCGATCAGCATCAGCGGCAAGGTTTCGCCCAGGGTCATGAGGGCCAGAGTCAGCGGAAAGCCGGGCTGATGAGTAAGCTTGTACTGCATCAGCGCGGGTAATCCGCCCGCCTCGCGTTGCAACTCGGCGCGCATTTCTGTCTGGACTTGCTGCCGCTCTTTCAGCAGCCGTGCCTTTTCCACCGGTATCGCCCTGCCAGCCTCCAGCCGGATTTCGGCGAGCACCGGCTCCATACTCCCGGCCATGCCCGAGCCATGCCAGGCGGTGAAGGCCAGAAGCGCGGCGGGGACCATTACTTTGACCGGCAGATGCCGCAGCAGCAGTGCGAAAAATCCTGCCAGAG
>JANOYZ010000328.1:0-2380 GCA_031429135.1 Novosphingobium sp.
GTGTCGGTTGGCTGACCGAACAGGGTGCCACCCGCGCTGTCAGTCGAGAAGATCGAGCCGTTATCCGCTGGAGCAAATGACAACAAACGCTGGGTTGAATGGCCACCGACATAGGTCAGCGCCTGACCGCCAACGCGCAGCTTAGCCTGCCAATCATAGGTCCTGAACGTCTGGTTATTCTCTTGCGGCAGTCCGATTGCCGACAAGCGGTCACGCGCCACGATCGTCACAGGGCTGGCAGTAGCGCCGGTGACTAGCTGGTTGACTGATTCCTGCTGGCCAAACTGGACAGCCTTGCGCTTGACGCTCTGGTAAGCGAAATCGAGCACGAGCATACCATCCATCGGATCAGCGCGTACGCTGGCACGAATACCGCGTGTCTGGTCCTTAGGCATGGTGGTGTTGACCAGATCGCGGACGAGATTGCCCCGACCTTCGGAATTTACACCGGCAAGGCGAACACCAAGCTTGTCACCGATGACGGGGACATTGAGCGAACCATTGACGTTCCAGCCATGAATATCATTGATCGTAGCATTGGCAGTTACACCAGCTTCCGACAGATCCGGACGGCGCGTGTAAAGCGTGATCGAGCCGGAAGGCGATGAGCGGCCCTTGAGGGTCCCCTGCGGACCGCGAAGCACTTCGATCTGGCCAACGTCGAACAGCGAGTTGAACATGAGACCGGCAGAAACCGGAACGTCATTCTGGTAGAACTGGATAGTGCCATTGTTACCGCTGACGTTCACATCGTAGTTCACGCCGCGAACAGTCGCAGTCACGCCGATGCCATTGGCATTTTGTGCCAGTGCGAGCCCGGGCACCACCGAAGTGATGTCTTCAAACTTGCGCAGATTCAGCTTGGAAATCTGCTCGGTTGTGACGGCATTGACAACGCCAGGAACGTCCTGAATGTTTTCGTCCTTGCGACGGGCTTCAACGATAATTTCACCTGCTGTTGCAGCATCAGCATCGCCCTGCGGTGCTTCCTGAGCGTAAGCCGGAGTGGCCAGCGACATCAAGCTGACGCCTGCTAGAACAAGATTGCGGTATGACAACATTATGTACTCCTCCCATGGCCCCCGGCAGGTTATTGCGAAACCCGCCCGACGAGGCAAAACCCCCGCACCGGTCCGGCGCGGAAAGACATCCGTGTTGCTACCGTTAAACAATCGGAATGGCTGCGGATAGTCATGTTGCATCGCCGCAGCGATTGCCGTGCTGCTGCCCTTTGCATGTCAGAAATTAATTTCTTTTTATATTACAATGAGATGATGAGATAAAAACTCACCTGGCTGTGCGCTATTCACCCGGCTGAATGACCGAATTCCGGCTGACCGTTGCATAAAAATGACATAATCTCGCTTTTGGCTGCAACAGATATGCAGACTGGACTACTCAGGGCGCAACAATAGGCGAAAGACAGCACCGGCATGGCACTTGGCGACGGAAGCGATGACTTTATGCTGGCAGCGGCATGGAGCACCTTTTGCGATCAGTTGCGCGCGGCTGGGGCGCTGGCATTCAAGCAGGTAAACCCGCCTGCCCCGCTGCACCGCGCCGATGCTTTCCGCTTCCTCACACAAAACCTTGGGCAGGCCTTCGATCTGGCGCTGGAGACCAAGGACCCAGCCTATCCGCTGCTCCACACCTTCACCCATGCCACACGCAAGCTCGGTGCCGATGCCGCCGATTTCCTCTATCAGCAGACATGGATAGACGGCGCTCACGCCTATCGCCTGCACGGCACCAAAGGCAGCGCGCGGTTCTTCAATCTGACCGTGCAAGGCCCGCGACCCGATGTCAGCGCATCGGGCGCGCCATCGCTGCACGAACCCTTTGGCGATGTGCCCGAGGCCAATCTGTTCGGCCACCAGATCGAAGCCGATGCTGACGGCTCGTTCGAGCTGTTCATCGGCGGGCCTGAGCGAGGCGTGAACTGGCTGCCGACCACGCCGGATTCACGCAAGCTGTTCATCCGGCAGGGGTTTGACCATTGGGACGAAACACCCTGGCGCTTCCATATCGAGCGGATCGGTATGGACACCCCTCGCCCCCTGCCCTTGCCTGCCGACATGGCGCAGGCCTTCGATTGGTCGGGCAATTTCGTCACCGGTCTGATGCGCGATTGGCCGGACCATCCCTATCAGCACAGCGGCGGCATGGTCGATCCGGCGCAACCCAATCGCTTCCCCGCGCTGCCGCAATCAGGTGATGGTGATGTGCAGCGTGGCCGTGCCGTTGCGGCGATGGTGTGGAGGCTGGAACCCGGCGAGGCGCTGGTAATCAGCTTCGCGCCCGGTGACAGCTTCTGGATGGCCTCGCTCGGCGGCACTTTCATGAACAGCTATGACTACCTCTACCGCCCGGTCAGCTACAC
>JANOYZ010000329.1:0-2220 GCA_031429135.1 Novosphingobium sp.
ATGCCATCGTCATCATCGGCTTCGAGCGCGTTGACCAGCGGGGTGCCAACAACAACCGGCGTGTTATAAAGCACGAGGAAAGGATCGCTGAGGGTAAGTCCGGTCCCGCTTGGCGAGCCGAGCTGATCGATCTGCATTACACCGGTTGATGTCGGCGTGATGGTGAAAATCTGATAGGGAACAGCCGTTCCGAAGCCGCTAACCGCCACAGGTGCGCTGGTTCCGTTTTGGCTAGGTCGGTTCCAGGTTGGAGCAGTGGTGTTATCCGATTCGATAACCACCGACTGCGCAAACGCCGATCCTGTTCCGAACATCGAGGCGACAGATGCCGCCGCTATTCCCAAAGTCATCCGCATGGCGGAATGGCTGGTCCCGCTTTCGAATTTGCGGCGGCGCTTGATGCTCCGCAGCGAATCGGTGGTGGCTTCGATGGACGAATGACTGGATGGCGTACGCAGCATCAACCTGCTCCTAATGGCAGAAAAAGGACATTTGCGACCTGATTTATTATGGTTCGCCAGCGCTTTCCCCTACGCCGGCATGCAAATGATTATGAAGGTTAGTCTATTTAGTCCATGCGAGTCTTCATGGTTCCAACAATGCCGTGGCAGCAATCCCTGCCAGAAGCGCGGGAAGATGCTCCGAAATGGTGGTTTTCAGTTCCTTCGGATCGGTGATCGGCTGGCCGCTGCGGGCATAACTGAGTTTGCCCAGCTTCGATGCTTCTTGCAGATGGGCTTCCAGCGCCTTGTGGCCGGTCTTGCCGTCAAGGTAGGGCAGCAGCACCTGAGCGGCGGCATCAAGTGCCACGGTTTCGTGCCGAAGACTGGTGGTCGTGGTAATCCCGGCTTTGGCATCGGCGCGTGCCACGGCAATCGCCTTGGGCATGTCACCGGCTTGCGTTGCACAGACCACCGGCTCGCTGTTCAGGTGGACCAGCCCGGTCATCGCCATGCGATAGGCGGTTTCGCGGATCTGTTCGCTGGCCGTGGCGTCACCGTCGCCCAGCAGCTCTGCCAGACAGGTGGTGGCAGGATACCGCTTGGCCATCACTTCCATCATCGCCGCCACAGCGCCGACTTCGGTATTGATCGAGCGGCCATCGGCATAGGTAAAGCCGGCCTTGTCACCATCGCGCTGGAAGCTTGCCCCGACCGGCAGGACAAGATGGAGGTTTTCCATGGCTTGCGGTGTCAGGTTGCGGTTGACCCCGCCCATGCGTTCATTGGCAATCAGCAGGGTCTGGCGGAATGTCCGGCCGGTCAGCAGATCGAGCCATTGCTCGCTCGCCACCAGATCGTTGCCGCCGCGCGCGCGGATGCCGGCAGCCAGTTCGCTGCCATAGTTGTCAATGATCATGCCCGACAGTTCGCACTCACCCAGATAACCCAGGCCATGGCGCGCCGCCGATCCGGTAAAATCGGTCAGCAGGCAAGGGGCGTTGCACTCTTCGAGGAATTCATGCGCGATATAATCATCAGGCAGAGTTGCCAGACGACCCGCCCAGTTGCGCAAGGTATCGCCATATGGACCCTTGTCGGGCGAATTGGCGCTCAGGAAGGTCAGCATCTCACGCGCGATGGCGACGCGGCCAAGCGAATCGACGCTATCGGGCACGCCCAGTTGCAGCGCATCGCGCAGCGGCTGCATCATCCGCCAGCCGGGATGGACGTTGTAACTGATGCAGGCGACGCCCACCGGCGAAAGCCGGGCGCGAACCACGCGCATGATCGCATCCTGCACCTGCGGCGGCACCCAGCTGTAAACGCCGTGACAGATGATATAATCGAAAGCGCCAAGCTCTTCACCGATCTCGGTAAAGCTCTTGCACAGGATCTCGACATTATCGAGCCCCATCCGCTCAATCCGGGCGCGGCCGGCAGCAACCTGGGTGCGCGCCAGATCGACACCGACAAATGTGGCATTCGGATAGAGTGCAGCATGCGGAATGATATTGCCGCCCGATGCGCAGCCCAGTTCGAGCACGCGGGCATTTTCCATCGGCGCTGCCTCAAGCCCGAACAGCCGGGCAAGCGCACCGAGCCGGGCCGGCTGGCTTTGCGCAAAGGGCTTCGATTCATAAGGCAGCAGATCATATTTCAGCGCGGTGCGCGCAATGATCGCTTCAAGATCGCCTGTCGCCTCTGCAACTTTAACCATGTGAATATCCCCCGGGAACAAAATGAATCGCTGCATCAATCCTAGATCAATTGTGCAAGC
>JANOYZ010000330.1:0-4667 GCA_031429135.1 Novosphingobium sp.
AGCGTTTCGAGCTCGGCCAGTTGCTGATTGTCGGCTTCGCGATCATGGACGATGCGAGCAGGGCGGAAATCGGGATTGTCGGCTGCGACCAGCCGCTCGACCGTGTCCATGCGTGCATCAAGCCGCTTGGCGACCTGATAGAGTTCCTCAAGCAGAGACTCATCGCCCGATGTCAGTGTTGAGGCGGTTTTCCACTTGGTGATGTAGTGAAAAATGATCCACGGCAGGGCGACGAACAGCATGCCGCAGATAATCACCGGTATTATGATGACTTCCATGGCTTAGCCCTCCTTGTTGGTGTTGGAGGAACCGAGTGCTGCTTTCATCGCCTCAAGTTCCTCGTCGATCTTGTCGGCACCGGCGAGGGCGGCGATCTCATCGGCGAGGCTCGGCTTGGTCGTTTCGGCCAGGCTCAGGGCATCGGCGCGGCCTTCGGCATAATCGACGCGGCGTTCCAGCTGGTCAAAGCGTGACATCGCCTCGTCGACCCGCTCGCTGGCGAGCAGTGTGCGCAGCTTGACGCGGTTCTCGGCGCTTTCGAGACGGGCAGCGATAGCGCCCTGACGGGTGCGGGCTTCGCGCAGGCGGGTCTGCAGCTTGTCGATATCAAGCTCATAGGCGCGCAAAGCATCGTCGAGCACCTTGATCTCTTCCTTGAGCTGGTCGGCCATGTCGCCGGCCTTCTTCTTTTCAACCAGAGCGGCGCGGGCGAGGTCTTCACGGTCCTTGCTGAGCGCCAGCTGAGCCTTTTCAGCCCAGTCAGCCTGAAGCTGGTCGAGCTTCCTGGTGTGGCGGTGCATTTCCTTCTGATCGGCGATGGTCCGCGCCGCGCTGGCGCGAACTTCGACCAGCGTTTCCTCCATCTCGAGGATGATCATGCGGATCATCTTCGCCGGGTCATCCGCCTTGTCGAGCAGATCGTTGAAATTGGCCGCGATGATATCACGCGTACGGGAAAAGATACCCATGAAGGATGCTCCGCTGGAAAAGGACCGGGTAGGTTCGGGGGATCTGCGCATACGTTCTAGCTCTTCATCAATACGGTTGGAACGGAATTGCGCAGAACGAAGGGGATGGGCCGGAACTCCGGCAGAGCGGCGGGACTGGGTGCCTTCTGCGGGGGACTGTTGGGGTTCCGGCCCAAGGGGGTCAAAATCGCTCATGCGAGGGTGGCCCCGACGCTGTTCGCCGTTGCAAACAGGGGGACGGCCTGCAGCTGTTGGGCAAGAACGAAAACGCACATCGTCACCATGGCGGCGACACTGGCGAACATTGCCCGGTCAAGCTTGCTGTTGCCAAGCTTGTCAGAACGGCGGCTGGTGACCGGCTCAAGGCTGCGCTGGGGCATATTGCTTACTCCATCAGATACCCGGTGTCGGGCTTGATGCTGTGATTGCAAGCGGTGTGCCAATTTGTGCAAATAGCGAAAATCTGCGGGTTTACGAGGAAATCGACGAACGACTTTCTGTGCATCTTGCGCGTTGTTGGGAAATTCTGCTAACAATTGGGTATGGATCGTGACATGCAATTCATCGGCCAATCGGGTGCCTTTCTCGATGCGGTGGAGCGCGCCAGCCGCGCTGCGCCGATGCGCCGCCCGGTGCTCGTCATTGGCGAGCGCGGCACCGGCAAGGAACTGATTGCCGAGCGGCTTCACCGCCTGTCCCCGCGCTGGGGTGAGCCGCTGATCACGCTCAATTGCGCGGCCCTGCCGGAAACGCTGATCGAGGCGGAACTGTTCGGGCATGAGCAGGGGGCATTCACCGGCGCTACCAGAGCGCGCGAGGGCAGGTTCGAGGAAGCCGACAAAGGCACGTTATTTCTCGACGAACTGGCGACTCTGTCGATGGGCGCGCAGGAACGGCTGCTGCGCGCGGTGGAATATGGTGAGGTTACACGCATCGGCTCCTCGCGCCCGATCCAGGTGGACGTGCGTATTGTCGCCGCCACCAATGAAGATTTGCCGCGGCTGGCCGAAGAAGGGCTGTTTCGCGCCGATTTGCTCGATCGGTTGTCGTTCGAAGTCATAACTCTGCCGCCGCTGCGGGCGCGGGAAGGGGATATTTTCGTCCTCGCTGAATATTTCGGCCGCCGCATGGCGACCGAGCTGGAATGGGAGCAATGGCCCGGTTTTGGCGATCACGCGCAGCGGGCGCTGGAAGAGCACGAATGGCCGGGCAACGTCCGCGAACTGCGCAATGTCATCGAACGCGCGGTCTATCGCTGGGATGATCCTGGGCACCCGATTGCGCACATCGTCTTCGATCCGTTCGAAAGCCCGTGGAAACCGGTAGCGCCTGCTCATCGCGGGGCCGGGGCTGCGGAAACGGCCTCAGAAACCATAACGCCGTCGCGCGCCGTCACATCCTCTCACGATACGGTTTCAGATCTGCGTAACGCGGTTGACGCACACGAACGTGCCATTCTTGAATATCATCTGGCCAAGAACCGCTATAATCAGCGTCATACTGCCAAGGCGCTCAGCCTGACTTATGATCAGCTGCGCCATTGCATGAAAAAACATGGCCTCAAGGAATCGTCACCAAGTTAACAGCCTTGTAACCTAGTGTAATTACCTAGGTGTCTCCTTTAAGGGGAGACCGGGGTATGTTCAGGTTTGCGCAGTGGGTGGTTCGCCACAAGGTGCTGGTCGTCGGTGTTGCGGCGGCTGGGTTTATTTTCTTCGGCGGCGAGAAAGAAGCGCCGCAGCCAAGCAATCCGTGGGCGGCGAACACCGTGCCACAGGTCGCCGAGGCTTCCTCCGCGTCCAAGAAGTCTATGACTTCCAAAGCATTCGGCGTCGTCAAAGGCGCAGCCAAGGAATATGCCGGGGTTGATATTGGCGGCGGCATGAGCGCTGGTGAACTTCAGGAAAAGACCACCGACAGCTGGAAAAGCGCCGATGCGGCGCTCAAGAAAGCCAACGGCGAGTGATCCGTAATTATTTGCGCGGTGGCGTGCTCAGCATGCCGCCGCGCTTGCAATCTGCATAAAACGCGCCTATCTGGCCGTCATCCCGACATTGTGAAGCAAGGTTTGGGCTGGCGCCGCAAGGGGCTGGCGCGACACTTCGTTGTCACAACACACGGGCAACGGAGCAGACATGGCGGATATTGCTCGCATTACAGAGGTTATCGAACCAGAGGCCAAGGCGCTCGGTTTCGATCTCGTGCGCGTCAAGATCTTCGGCAAGAGCGAGGCCGGTGACGGTGACGAGCGCGCGTTGCAGATCATGGCCGAACGCCCCGATACCGGCCAGCTGGTGATCGAGGATTGCGCCGCGCTGTCACGCCGCATTTCTGACCGCATTGATGAACTTGAACAGGCCGGTGAAGACCTGATCGAAGGCACTTATCGCCTTGAAGTCAGCTCGCCGGGAATTGATCGCCCGCTGACCCGCCCCAAGGACTTCGTCAAATGGGCGGGGCATGAAGTGCGGGTGATGCTGCTCAGCCATGTCGATGGTAACCTCAAGACCGTTCAGGGCGATCTTGTCGGCATCGAAGGTGAGGCGGTTTCACTTGAAGATCGCAAATCAGGCCGGGTGGAATTCACCCTTGCCGACATCCATTCCGCCAAGCTGGTCTTGACCGATCGGCTGATTGCCGCCACGCGCCCGCTGGACACCTCCGGAGTCGACGAAGAAGTGTTCGGTGGCGCTGATGATATTCTAGAAGAACAGGAAGACTGATCCATGGCCAGTGCGATTTCCGCAAACCGCGCCGAACTGCTCGCAATCGCGACATCGGTGGCGACCGAGAAGATGATCGACAAGTCGATCGTCATCGAGGCGATGGAAGAGGCGATTCAAAAATCGGCGCGCAACCGTTACGGTGCCGAAAACGACATTCGCGCCAAGCTCGATCCGCGCACCGGCGATCTGCGTCTGTGGCGCGTGGTTGAGGTTGTTGAAGAGGTTGAGGACTACTTCAAGCAGGTTGATCTGAAGGCCGCGCAGAAGCTTGATGACAATGCCAAGCTGGGCGATTTCATCGTTGATCCGCTGCCGCCGGTTGATCTGGGCCGGATTGATGCGCAATCCGCCAAGCAGGTGATCTTCCAGAAGGTCCGCGATGCGGAGCGTGAACGCCAGTTCGAGGAATTCAAGGATCGCGGCGGCGAAGTCATCACCGGCGTTATCAAGTCTGTCGAATTCGGCCATGTCATTGTCAACCTTGGCCGCGCCGAAGGCGTTATCCGCCGCGACCAGCAAATCCCGCGCGAAGTTGCCCGCGTCGGTGAGCGTGTGCGCGCGCTGATCCTCAAGGTCGAGCGTAACAATCGCGGCCCGCAGATTTTCCTCAGCCGGGCGCACCCCGAGTTCATGAAGAAGCTGTTCGCGCAGGAAGTGCCCGAAATCTATGATGGCATCATCACCATCATGGCCGCTGCCCGCGATCCCGGCAGCCGCGCCAAGATCGGCGTGATCAGCCGCGATTCGAGCATCGACCCGGTCGGTGCCTGCGTCGGCATGAAGGGCAGCCGCGTCCAGGCAGTGGTTCAGGAGCTACAGGGCGAAAAGATCGACATCATCCCGTGGAGCGAAGACACCGCGACCTTCGTGGTCAACGCGCTGCAGCCCGCAACGGTCAGCCGTGTGGTGATCGACGAGGAAGAAAACCGCATCGAAGTGGTGGTGCCCGACGATCAGCTCAGCCTGGCGATCG
>JANOYZ010000331.1:0-19166 GCA_031429135.1 Novosphingobium sp.
AGCACTTCCCAAGCCGGATAACGCGCCTCAAGCAAAGAACGGCGCTCTTGCGGGGTCATCTTTGCCTCTCGTTGCTGTCAGATTGACGGACCAGAGCAATCGTCATAACAAACATTTGTTTAATGGCAAACGCAAGCTGACGGAGTGAAGCATGGATTTTCGCTTTAACGACGAGCAGCGCATGTGGAACGATACGGTTCAGGCCTTCATGGTGAAGGAAGTCGGGCAGGATTATACGCTCGAACATGATCTGTCGCGCGAATTTCCCGAGGATGTCTATCGCAAGATGGCCGATCTGGGCTGGCTTGGTTTGCTTGTGCCCGAAGAGCAAGGCGGCATGGCGACCGATCCGGTGATGTTCGCTATCTTCTGCGAAGCGATCGGCAAATACAGCCTTGATACCGCCGCCTGCATCATGACATCGATGTTCACCGTCACCAATATCTGCCGCCATGGCACGCCCGAACAGGTTGAGCGTTACATCAATCCGTTTTTGCGCGGCGACCAGAAATTCTCGATTTCGATCAGCGAGCCGCAATCGGGGTCTGACGCTGCGGGCGGGCGCTCAACCGCACGGCTGGACGGTGACGAATGGGTGCTGAACGGTAACAAAGTCTGGTGCTCGGGTGCGCAGCTTCCCGGCGCCGTCATCGCCGTGCTCGCGCGGACCAGCCAGGAACGCTATGATGGCTTTTCGATGTTTCTCGTCCCCAATGATACTCCGGGGCTGCACATCAAGAAGATGCAGACACTAGTGCGCAAAAGCCTTGGCACCACCGAATTCTTCATGGACGAGATGCGCATTCCCAAGGGTGCGCTGCTTGGTGAAGTCGGCAAGGGCTGGCATTATATTGGCGAGCATCTCGATCTTGAGCGGCTGAGCATTGCCGCCTCACAAGTTGGCAATGCCCGCACCGCGCTGGACGACACCAAGCGATATCTGAGCGAGCGTGATGCCTTCGGCAAAAAACTCTCATCCTATCAGGTGCTCAAGCACCGCATGGCCGACGACGAAACCGAACTCGCCGCCGCGCGGCTGATGGTCTATTATGCTGCGGACAAATTGGCGCGTGGCGAAAAGGCCAATGCTGATGTGGCGAAGGCCAAGCTGTTCACCGCCAAGACCCTGTTCCAGATAGCTTTCAACGGGATGCAGGCGCTCGGCGGCTATGCTCAGCTTCCCGAATATCACATGGAACGCTACTTTCGCGAGGCCAAGCACGGCATGGTCGGCGGCGGCACAAACGAAATCTTGCGCAGTATCATTGCGAAATCGATGGGGCTGGGGCGTGACGGTTAGGGGGCAAGCAATGGCGGGTGAGATGGAATCGGTGGCGGGCCCGCGCGCAGCGATTCTGGATGCTGCGATGCACCTGTTCGGCAAGCAGGGCTTTACCGGCACCTCGATGCGCGACATTGCAGGGGCAGTCGGCGTATTGCCGGGGAGCCTTTACGCCCATATTGCGAGCAAGGAGGCCTTGCTCGTCGATATTGTCGAGGATGGCATCAACCGGTTCCTCGCCGCAGTTCGCCCTCACGCTGAATCGCAAGCGACCCCGGTTGAAAAACTGCGCGCGATGGTGATTGCCCATGTTGCGGTCGTCGCCGAGAATCCCGAACGCTCGCTGGTTGTATTTCATCAATGGCGCTTTCTGGGTGAAGACAACATCCAGGCTGCCATCGGCAAACGCCGCGATTATGAGCAAGCATTTATCGATGTGATCGAAGACGGGATGAAGGCGGGTGCTTTCCGCGCAGAACTCAACCGCCGGATCGCGGTGCTGACGATATTGGGGGCTTTGAACTGGACGCCTGAATGGCTTTCTCCAGAGGGTAAGCTGTCCCCGGAAGATGTCGGGGAAGTGATTGCGGACACGCTGTTGGTGGGTGTGCGGATTTAGGGAGAGCATGACCTCAACCTTGACTCGCTTGGGCGTTGGCAATAGCAAAACAAATGATTGTTTGGAACTCAAGATGACCGGTCGCGCCTTCACTGACCCTCAGGTCAAATGCTTCGAGGACTTCGAGCTCGGCGATGTCATGACGACGCGCGGGCGCACGGTGGACATTGGCGATATCACCAATTTCGCCGGACTGACCGGGGACCATTACCAGCTTCACACCGATGCTGCCTTCATGGCAGGTTCGCGTTTCGGGCAGCGGATTGCACACGGACCGCTGACGTTCTCGCTCGCTGTCGGGCTGGTTGGCGGCAGCGGGTTTTACGGCGATGCGATTGCCGCACTGGTCGAGATTACGGGTCTCAAGGCGACCAAGCCGGTCTTTGCGGGGGATACGCTGCACGTCGTCGCAGAAGTGGTGATCCTTGAGGCGAGTGGCGGCAAATATGGCACGCTCGCGGTCACATACTCGGTGTGCAATCAAACGGGCGATGAAGTTATGACGTTCCTCCAGACCATGCTCGCGAAGCGGAGAGTTTGAATGGCTGAAAACTGGCAATTGCATGTTGATGCGGGTCAGGAAAACGACCCGCTCTTTGTCGGCGTCGGCGAAATCCCGTCGGGAAAATATCCCGATCGCGGCTTTATTGAAGCACTGACCAAGGTTGCGATCCTGGCGCTCAATGATGCGGGAATGGTGCCGCGCGATATCGATACGATCCTGCTCATCCCGTGCCTGCACAGTGGCGAGGATCAGGCCGATCTGGTGTTCTCCCGCATGGTCGAAGAGCTGGGCATCCATGGTTCGTGCAAATCGAGCTACATGGTCCATTCGGGCGGATCGACCAGCGACAATGCGGCGCGCGCTGCCCACGGGCTGATCGCGACGGGCCATGCGCACAATGTCCTGGTGCTGCAATGCGAGCGCTGGGGGTCCGCAGACCTCAATGCGATGATCACGATGCTGTCGAAGAACGGCATCCCCGGCGAATGGGAGCTGCCGACCGGCATCCAGTTCAACGCCATCGGTGCGATGATCATGCGGCGTTACATGCACGCATCGGGCAGCACGGCGGAGGAAATGGCCTCGGTCTGCGTGACTTTGCGCAAATGGGCGAACCTTAACGAGAATGCGATGTTCTACACCAAGCCGCTGACGGTCGAGCAGATTCTCGCCTCGCGCATGGTCGCCGATCCGCTCCACAGCTTCGAATGTCCGCCGATGGCGGACGGCGCGGTGGCGTTTGTGATGACCAGTACCGGCATCGCCAAAAAGCGCGGGATCAGCCATGGTATTCGCGTGGCGGGATCAGGCGGCTGTGTCAGCCATTATTGCCTGAGCCAGGAAGCCGATCAGGCGGTGCTTGGCTGGCCCCTGGCTGCGGAACGGGCGTGGAACCAGTCAGGCTGGGGACCAAAAGACGCACATATTGGCGAAATTTACGATAGCTATGCCGCCGTCACCGCGATTGCGCTTGAGGGCATCGGTATCTGCGAAAAGGGCGAAGGCGCGCGCTGGTTCGCTGCGGGGCATGGCGATCCGGGGGGCAAGCTGCCGATGAATACCAATGGTGGGTTGCTTTCGGCCGGGCATACCGGGGTCGGCGGCGGGACGGCGTTGCTGGTCGAGGGGATACGCCAGTTGCTCCACCGGGCACCAGCCGGGCGCCAAGTCGAACACTGCGAACGCGCGATCATCGGCGGGACCGGCGGTTCCTATATGGACGCGCAAATCCTGCTGCTCGAACGCACCAGGCTGGGAGGCTGAACGATGAAAACACCGGCAATCGTAACTGACTTCCGCACCGGCCTCGCTTCGGGCGAGCTGCTGATCCAGAACTGCAAGGATTGCGGCAAGCCCAACATGTGGCCGCGCTATGCCTGCCCGCACTGCCAGTCGGATAATCTCGGCTGGGTAAAATCGGCGGGCAGGGGGGTGCTCCACAGCTTTTGCGTGCTGCGCCAGGGCGCTCCCGATGGCTTTGAGGATGATCTGCCCTATGCTATCGGTGTGGTGAAACTGGCCGAAGGCGTGCAGCTGCTCGCACGGCTTGAGGCGAGCGGCGAGGATGACTGGTCGGCCTATGGCTGCGACGATGCGGTCGAATTTGTCGCCGTCGATGGGGCCGAAATCGAGCGCCGCCCCTGTGCTACGTTCCGCCGCGTGGGATAGTGAACAGCTTCGCGTTCCTTGAAAAATCGGCGCGGCAATGGCCCGAAACGGTGGCGCTGTTGCACGGGGCAGAAAGTCACACATATCGCCAGTTCAGGGATCGGGCGCTTGCGGTCGGGGGGAATCTTCGTGCGCTTGGGTGCGAGGCGGGCGACCGCGTAGCATTTTGTCTCGCCAACTCACCCCGGATCATGGAAGTTATCTACGGCTGCTTCGCGGCGGGGTTGGTCGTGGTGCCGGTCAATGCGCGGCTGCATACGCGGGAGATGGCCTATATCGTCGATAACTCGGGTGCGAAGGTTCTGATTCATGGCCCCGAATTTGCCGAGGGAATTGCGGCGCACGCTGATCTCTTTTCCGGACTGGCGCACCGGATATCGATCGACTCGTTCGGCATCCTGCTCAATCCAGCCAATGCGTTTCTTCGCGCTATAGAGGCCGCGCCCGATGATATCTGCTGGCTGTTCTATACCTCTGGCACCACCGGCAAGCCCAAGGGCGCGATCTGGAACCACCGGATGGTCCGCGTGGTGATCATGAACTATCTCGCCGATCTCCATAATATCCAGCCCGGCGAAGTGTTGCTGCACTGCGCGCCGATGTCACACGGCAGCGGGATAGTTGCCCTGCCTGCCGTAGCGCGTGGCGCGACCAATGCGATAACCGAGAGCGCCAGCTTCGATGTCGACCATCTTCTCGCCACCGTCGATCGGCTCAAGGTTTCGCATATCGCCTTCATGGCCCCGACCCAGATTATCAAGATGCTTGAGGATCATGTGCCGGGACGCCATGACCACTCCAGCCTCAAGGCGATCTGCTATGGCGGCGCGCCGATCTATGTTGACCAGCTCAAACAGGCGATGGCCACATTTGGTCCGGTGTTTGTGCAGCTTTACGGGCAGGGTGAAGCGCCGATCACGATCACCGGGCTGACAGCGGTGGCGCATCAGACGCTGCTGGCCGCCAATGATCCGCGGATTGGCTCGGCCGGGCAGGTGCGCACCGATGTCGAGGCGCATTGTGTTGACGCCGATGATAATCCGCTGCCAGCAGGGCAAGCTGGCGAAGTTGTCGTGCGCGGCGATGTCGTGATGCCCGGCTACTGGAACGATCCGGAGGCGAGCGCCGAAGCTCTGCGCGGCGGCTGGCTCCACACTGGCGACATCGGCTATTTCGATGAGCAAGGCTATCTCTTCCTGCTCGACCGCGCCAAGGATCTGGTGATCACCGGCGGCAACAATGTCTATCCGCGCGAAGTGGAGGAGGTGATCATTCTCCATCCCAAGGTGGCCAATTGCGTCGTGTTCGGCATTCCCGACGATTATTGGGGGGAGGCGGTCCATGCGGTTGTGGTCATCAAGGCTGGCGCGGCTCTCACAGCTGGGGAAATCATCGCCTTTTGCGGGGAGCATATGGCCGGGTACAAGAAGCCCAAGGCGGTCGACTTTGTCGATGAATTGCCCGTGAGTGGCTATGGCAAGATACTGCGCCGCGAAGTGCGTGAAGCCTATTGGGCCGGGCATGAGATCCGCATCGGCGGCGGCGGGAAGGCGGTCGCATGAAGGGCGTCGCCATCGCCGGGATCGGGATGACCCGATTCGGCAAGCAGACCGGGCGTGGGCTTCGCAGCCTGGCGCTGGCGGCGATCGAGGAAGCAATTGCGGATAGCGGGATCGCCTCCGAGCGGATCGAGCGCATCTATTTCGGCAACGCTATCGCCGGGATCGTCACGCAGCAGGAAATGATCCGGGGGCAGGTCGCGCTGCGCCATCAGCCGCTTGGCAAGGTGCCATTGTTCAACATCGAAAACGCCTGCGCATCGGGCGGCTCGGCCTTCAGCCTTGCCTGTGAAGCAGTGGCGAGCGGAGCGGTAGAGGTTGCGCTGGCAGTCGGTGCGGAACAGATGAACCATGTCGACCGCAGCCGACCCTTCAATGCTCTGCGCGGCTCGACCGATATCGAGGACATTGGCGAATCGGAACCCGGCCAGATCAGCGCAAACTCGCTGCTAATGGATTATTATGCGGCGGTCGCGCAGCACTATCTCGATGAGTATGGCGCAGAACCGGCCGACTTCGCGCGGGTCGCCGTCAAGAACCGGCGTCATGCCGCGATGAACCCGCTCGCCCATTTGCGTGTCCCGCAATCGCTGGAAGAGGTGCTGGCAAGCCGGATGATTGTCGCGCCGCTTTCCCTCCCGATGTGTTCGCCGGTCACCGATGGCGGGGCGGCAATTCTGGTGTGTTCAGAAAAAATCGCAGCATCGCTCGATCAACCACTCGTGCGGGTGCTGGCGTCATCAGTGGCATCAGGCGCGGGCGGCAAACCGGTCGATGATGCAGCAGCCAAGGCTTATAGCGTGGCAGGCATGGGTGCACAGGATTTCGATGTGATCGAGCTTCATGATGCAGCGGCACCGGCCGAGCTGATGCAATATCATGAGATTGGCCTGTGCGCGAAGGGCGACGGTTTCAAGCTGATCCGCGACGGCGTGACGGAATTGAGCGGGCGCACACCTGTCAACACCAGTGGCGGGCTGCTCAGCCGCGGCCATCCCCTCGGCGCAACGGGATGTGCCCAAATCGTCGAACTGGTCCACCAGCTGCGCGGCTCGGCAGGCGCGCGTCAGGTTGAAGGCGCGCGGCGGGCACTTGCGATCAATGGCGGTGGCTGGCTTGATGGCACTTATGCGCTGGCGATAGCCACCATCCTCGAACGCTCGTAGGCTTTCACCATGACTTACGAAACCATCCTGCTCGACCGCCCAGCATCCGGTGTCGCGATGATCACGCTCAATCGGCCTGATCGCGGCAACGGTGTCGTCCCCGAAATGGCGCGCGACATGCTCGCAGCGCTCGACGCGCTGGAGGCGGACAAGTCGGTGAGGGTGCTGGTGCTGACCGGGGCGGGCAAGCAATTTTGCGCAGGCGCTGATCTGATCGAGTTCCAGAAATATCTTGCCGAGGATCATACGCGGGAGCAGGAGCCCTATAACGCCCGCGTGCTCTGGCCCGTCACCCAGCGGCTGGTTTCGTGCCGCTTGCCAGTGATCGCCGCGATCAACGGCGGAGCGACAGCGGGCGGCCTTGATCTGGCCCTGGCTTGCGACATCCGCATAGCTTCGAGCCGCGCCAATATGGGGGAGACTTATATCAAACTCGGGCTTAACCCCGGTAATGGCGGCACTTATTTTTTGCCGCGACTGGTCGGGAGCGGGCTGGCGGCAGAACTGGCGCTGACGGGTGACCTGGTCGATGCCGAGAGAGCCTTGGCAATCGGGCTGGTCAACTCCATCGCTCAACCTGACGCGCTGATTTCCGAGGCAGTGGCACTCGCTGCCCGGATTGCCGAACGCCCGCGCCTCGCCATTGAGGCAACCAAGCAGCAGCTTCGCCAAAGCTGGCACATGGATCTGGCGGGATCAATGAACGCAAGTTTCTGGGCGGTCGCTGCCCTTACCTATAGCGATGATCTGCGCGAAGGGGTGGCGGCCGCGCTGGAGAAACGCGAACCGGTTTATAACAAGGATGTTGCAGGGTGATCGTCGATGCCGTCGTCCATCCCTGGAACATGTCGCCGAAAAACCAGAACCCGGCAGCGCAGGCGCAGATAGATGCGGTCTATGCCTCGCACAAACTCTCGTACGACGAAGCCCATGCCGACTATATTCTGCAACCGCATGAATTTTTCCGCGACCTCAGCTTCGACGTGATCGCACACGCCGAGTTTGTCGAAAGCCCGGTCGATTTCGCGATCCTCCATTCGCTCCCCAATCTCGGGTTCGGGCTGGGACACATCACGCTGCCGGAGAAATGCGCGGCGTTTCGCGACTGCTTCCCGCATCGCACGAAAATGTTGGGGACTGTCGGTACGCCGATTGCGGCCACTGCGATCGAGGAAATCAAGCGTCAGCACGGCGAACTGGGGATCGATGGAGTAAAGCTATACCCCGCCTTCTTCTACGACGGCAAAGGCGAAGGCTGGCGGCTGGACGGCGCGGATTGGGCGACGCCGTTTCTTGAAGCTGTGCGCAAACTGGGCCTGACGCGGATTGCGATCCATAAGGCGCTGTGGCTTGAGCCTGCGCCGAAATCCGCGTTCGATATCGACGATATGGGGCCGCCGCTTGACCGGTTTCCGGACATGACCTTTGAAATGGTTCACGGCGGTGCGGCGTTTCTCGATGAGACAATCGGCTTGATGCAACGCCACCCCAACCTTTATCTCACGCTGGAGACGACCTTCTCCTATATTCTGACGCGCCCGCGTGTGTTCGCCAAGGTGCTGGGCAAGTTGGTCACCGAAGTCGGGTCAGACCGATTGCTGTTCGCGAGTGGCAACAATTTGGCGCATCCCAGGCCTTTGATCGAAGCATTTGACGGCTATCAGTTTCCCGAGGAATACCGTCAGGAATTTGGAATTCGCGCGCTGACAGACCATGATCGTGGGAATATCATGGGGCTGAATGCGGCCCGGCTATACGAAATCGATAAACAGCCAATTGATGATGCATTCTCCCGGGCGCGTGCTGCTGGCGTTCCAGGGCCATGGAGCGCGATCCGGCAATGACTGACCCCGCGCTTAGCGCCCGGATAGAGGCAGCACTCACCCGGGTCACCGAGCCGTGCAGCATCGCCTTTGGCAAGCCGATCAGCATCGTCGAGATGGGTCTGATCGAGCGGATTGAGGTGGCAGGCAGTCACGCCGAAATCACCCTTTGCCTGACTGACGCTGCCTGTGTGCATTTTTCCGGGATGCAGCGGTTCATCCGCGACGAGCTGCTCGAACTCGCTGAAATCAACACAGTCGAAGTCAAGCAAACGCTTGATCAGCTTTGGACGCCCGACCGGCGCCGCGCCGGATGAGCTTCCACCAGACCCTTTCCGGCCTCAAGGTGCTTGACCTCAGCACCAATATTGCCGGGCCGTTCGCGGCGATGATCCTTGGTGACATGGGAGCGGACGTGATCAAGATCGAGCGTCCCCCGCATGGGGATGACACGCGCGCGTTGCCGCCGCAGATGGATGGGCAGGCAACCGTCTTCCTGGCCGTCAATCGGGGCAAGCGCAGCCTCCTGCTCGATATCAAGTCGCCAGATGGCAAGGAAGCACTGCTGCGTCTCGTCGAAACCGCAGACGTCGTGATCGAAAGCTTCCCGCCCGGTCTCGGCGAGAAACTGGGCATCACCTTTGAGGCATTGAAGGCGCGCAACCCGCGCATCCTGATGGCGTCAATCTCGGCGTTTGGCGATGGCCCGATTGGCCGGACAATGCCGGGTTATGATGCGCTGGTGCAAGCGGTGAGCGGGATGATGAGCTTCACTGGCTCGCCCGGCACACCCACTGTCCGCCTCGCGCCGTCGGTGCTCGATCTCACCACCGGCATGTGGGCCGCGATGGGTCTTCTGGCTGCGATATTGCGACGGAACGCAGGCGGCGGGGCGGAACATGTCCGCCCCAGCCTGATCGACAGCGCCTTCACGCTGATGAACCATCAGCTGCTCGGCATGCTTGCTACTGGCCAACCTCCCGAAAAGCTTGGTTCGGGCGCGCCCAGTGCCACGCCTTACGGGGTATTCCAGGCCTGCGACGGTGAAATCATGATCGCCACCGCGAGTGAGGCTCAGTTCCCGCGTCTGTGTGCGGCGCTCGGCTTGGAGGACGTGGCCGAAGACGCCCGCTACAAAACGATGGCAGACCGTCTGGGCAACCGCCATTCACTCGATCAGGTAATCGCGGCGGTGATCGCCGGGGAAACTGTCGATTACTGGCTCAGCCAGCTGGGCACATCGGGGATATCCTGCGGACGCGTCAATGATCTCGCCGAAGCATGGGCACTGCCCGTGGTGGCCGAACGCGGACTTCTTGCATCCATGCAATTGCGATTGCCGATTGACCTGACGGGTCAATCGACCCGAATCCCGGCACCATCGCTGGGCGAGCATTCACGCGAAATCCTTGGGCAGGCTGGTTTTGATGCAGACGAGATCCGCAAACTGGGAATCAACTGAGCGACTAGCTTTCCAAGAGCGCAGAGATTAGGCGGTTTTCCATGGTGAAAGAGACGATGATAGCTGCCGAATCGACCACTTTGATTGGGAAACGCCGGTCGGCGGCAGGGAAGGATTCCCGCGCGTCCTATTCGAACCGGCGGCAAGAGATTTCTGAAGCCGCAGTCCGCGTGTTCAACCGGCTCGGCTACAAGGGGGCCAGTCTGAGCGCGGTGGCGACCGAGCTGGGGATGGACCGCGCAACGCTCTATTATTATTTTTCGTCGAAGGAGCAGATGTTCGACGAAACCGTTCGGGCGGTGATCGAGGGCAATGATGAACTGGTCAGGCGCATCGCAGCAAGCGCGATCAGTCCGAACCGCAAATTGCGCGAACTCGTCACGTCGATGATGCTATCTTACGCGGCGAATTATCCTTTGCTGTACATTTATATTCGCGAGGATCTGAGCCATGTTAGCGATAAACGCTCAATCTGGTCTGCCGAAATGCGCGCGCTCAATCGCAGCATCGAGAATTCTTTCATCGACATCATCGAGCAAGGATACGCCGATGGCAGTTTCCGCCGCGTGGGTTCAGCCCGCACGGTCGCTTACGGCATACTTGGCATGCTCAACTGGAGCCACCGCTGGTTCAAGCCCGGCCAACCGGAATCCGCTGACGAGATTGGCAAGGTGTTTGCGGAAATGGTGCTTTCAGGGCTGGAGTCCCCTTACTAGTTAGCCATGCTCCTAAGCCTTCAGGATCACCGAACCACCATTGGCACCCAATCCCAGCACCGCTGACATGCCGATGCGTGCGCCCGGCACCTGATGACCCTCGGCTTGTCCGCGAAGCTGCCAGGTGAGCTCGCAGATTTGCATCACGGCCTGGGCGGTCGTCGCTTCTCCAAACGAGAGGAAACCGCCGCTCGGGTTGAGAGCCAGATCGCCATTGATGGCAAGCTTGCCATTCTCAAGCATCCAGTCACCCTTGCCGGGCTCGTAAAAGCCGAATTGCTCGGGCCAGGCGAGCACATGCCAGGCGGTATTGTCAGCCATTTCGAGCACATCGACATCTTCAGGGCCAATTCCCGCCATGGCGCAGGCGCGGGCAACTGCCGTGGCCACTTCGCTGGTATGTGAAACCCCGGGGCGAACAGTGCTCGAAACAGTTGGAACCCGGCGTGCCGGATCGCCGAACTGGCCGGTCGCGATGGCACAGCCTGCCACTTCAACCAATTTGTTGCCAGCGCGCCTGGCGTAATCTTCGCTGCACAAAATCACCGCCGCCGCGCCATCGCTGACCGCGCAGATTTCAAGCAGGTGGAGCGGATCGGAAACCATCGGTGAGGCGAGCACCTCTGCAACACTGGTTTCGCTGCGGAACCGGGCGTTGTGATTGCCTGCGCCGTTGCGGCGCATCAGCACTGTCGCTTTCGCCAGTGTTGCTTCACTCGTGCCGAATTCATGCATGCGCCGACGCGCCTCAATCGCCCAGTAAGCGGGGTTGGTGGCGCCCATGGCTACCCAGCGCAGATAATCGCTGTCGGTAATGTCGTCCTGACTGCCGGGGGGCCGGGGGATGAAACCTTTCGGCATCCGTTCCGCTCCCACCGCACAAACCACATCATATTGCCCGCTTGCAATCATGGAGTAAGCAGTCTGAAACGCGATTGCACCTGCGGCACAAGCGCCGCCAACGTTGACGCAGGCCATGCCCTGTTCCGCCACGGCCTGGACGATTTCATTGGCGTGCAGACCCCAGCCCATGCCGCCTTCGAAGCGCGAGCTGGCGGCGACCATACCCTGTAAGTCAGGCCAGGAGAGCGATGCGTCTTTCAGCGCAGCGCTGATCGCTTCGAGCGCCAGCAGGAGCTGCGGCTTGTCGGGCCACTTGCCCCAGGGATGAGCCCCGGCACCAGCCACATAAACTGGCCGCGTCATGCTGCATCACCATTAGCGTCGGGCGCGAACTTGTAGGTTGTCACCGCGCCGCGCTCAGCATCGGTATAGAGCGTTTCAACCACCATCCGCAGCGGCATGCCGATCCGGATAGCATCAAACGACAGACCGGTTAGTATGCCCATGACCTCAACTCCCGCTCCCAGATCGATCAGGCCGATTGCATAGGGTTCCCAATTGTCCATCCTGAAAAGCGGCGGCGGCTGGTATCTCTGGATGGTATAGCTGAGCAGTGTGCCGCGACCCGGCAGCAGCGCACGTTCGATGCGCTTTTCGGCGCAATGCGGATTGCGGCAACTCAATGCGACGGGGAAGTAGATCGTATCGCAGCTCGCGCATCGTGATCCGATCAAGTGCGGCCCATCCGGCTGGACTTCAAACAGACCCTCGGCGACGGGGATTGATGCACTTTGTGGATCGCTCACAATGAAAGGATATCCCGTGTTTCGCGAAAATACAGTGTCCCATTCGAGGTGTCGGTCACAGTTACATCATGCCGAACATAGCGGCGGCCACGCTTTTCATATTTGTCGCTCGCCCGCGTGGTGATGCGCACGGTTGCCCCCACGGGAATGGGTTCGAGCACTTCGGAATCATGGTAGGTATGGATCGAGCCGATGGCGAAGGGCTTGGTGTGGTCGAACTGAACCGAGAGCACGAAATGCGACACCAGCAGCGGCGGCACGATTGCTCCGCCGAATGGCGAGTCTCCCGGGATGGTCCAGGTGTTCATCTTCCACCCCTCATACCAGGGGTTAAAGTCTTCGACCGCATCTGCGTAGAGGATCACCAGTTCGGGGGTGATGTGCAGATCGCGCGACAGCTCGTCACCGATTTCGACCATGTCCCAATAGGTCTGCGATCCCTGTTCGAGTCCCTCGATAAAGGCGCGCGTCTGTGCGGCTTGGATAGTACTTTGCGGACGCATATCTTCAGGTGTCATCAGAGTATTTCCTTTGATGCTTCATTCTGACTCTGGGGCAGGCCGGCGCCGTTCAGACATCGACATCGACTTCGATCCATCCGACCGTCTTCTTTTCGCCCGCTTCATTGTCGCACCAGATGTCCACGGTGAAGCGAAAGCCATTGCCTTTTGGCACCTTCTCGCGAACCACGCCGTGCGTGGTGATCACTTCATTGGCGAGCGTCGAGGCGACATATTTGCAAACCACGCGCGCATTCCTGAACATCTGCGCGCCAAAGTGATTGACGCACATCTCGGCCAGATAGGCTGACGACATTTCGCCGGTCTGGATGGGAGCTTTCAATCCGGTTGCGGCAGCGTATTCGGGATCCCAGTGGTTGGGATTAAAACGGCCCCAAAGCCGCGATCCCATCAGCTGGATCGCCGCCTTCTTCTTGAGCGGCTGCAATTCAAAACCTACCGGCGTGTCCCTCGAAACCAGAGGAAACGCCTCGGCGAAAGCTACGTTGTCCATTCATCGTCTCCTGCATGGTCATACTGCATTGGGGTGTGCAGCAAGAAGCCCGCATATCCATTTGCCGCCGCCTTTTCCAGAATCCGGCGATACCCCCGAACACCCCCGGAATAGGGCATGAACACCCTTGGCTTGCCCGGTATCTCGTCACCCAGATAATATGAGGTGGTCTTGAGGTAGAGTGTCTCCTGAGCGCGTTTGTTGACATGCGCGACCCAGTCTCGCTCCGCTTCGGCAGTAACCTCGATCTCTGCAATCCCGCTGCTTCGAGCAAACGTAAAAAGTTTCGCCAGCCAGTCAATCTGCTCTTCAGTCGACAGAAGCACGTTGCTAAGCAACGAGGGACTGCCTGGGCCGACGATGATAAACATGTTGGGGAAACCGTGAACGCCCAAACCAAGGTATGTTGTCGGACCCGCCGACCACTTCTCACCCAGCGTCATGCCGCCGCGTCCGATGATTTCCGGTTTGAGCAGCGATCCGGTGAATGCATCAAACCCGGTCGCGTAGATGATGACATCGAAGGGTATTTCCGCACCGGAGGTTCGAATTCCGTGTCGGGTCATGGCTTCGATCGGGGTCTCGCTGATATCGACCAGATCGACATTGGCGCGGTTAAAGGAGGCGAAATAACCGCTGTCCACCGAAGGGCGCCGGGTGCCAAACGGAAAACCTCTGGGCGTCAGTTTCTCCAGCAACACCGGATCATCGACTTGCTCGGCGATCTTTGCCCGGATGAATTCGGACGCGGTTTCGTTCGAGCGTTCGTCAAGCAGGATATCCTTGAAAGTCAGTGCGAAGCCGAAGCCGAGCCGGTTCCACGCTGCCTCGAAGGCCGCGCGCCGTTCGTCTTCGGGAACATCGGTCGCCGATCGCGTGTCGGGCTTGAAACCCAGGCCGCTGGGTGAATCGCGGGCCGCCTCGCGCCGTTCGCGATAGCGTGCTTTGACCGCGCGGTCCTCCTCGTCGGAAACCGGCGCATTGGCTGCGGGAATCGAGAAGTTGGCGGTCCGCTGGAACACCGACAAATGCGATGCAACACGCGCGATCACTGGGGTCATTTGAACGCCGGATGATCCAGTCCCGATGATTGCCACGCGCTTGCCAGATAGATCGACATCGTCACTCGGCCAACGCGCGCTATAGATGATGCGCCCGCCGAACAATTCCTGCCCTGGATATGTGGTATCTTTCGGAGCCGACAGCTGCCCCATCGCCAGGATCAGCTTGCCAGCCTGCCAGCGCCGCCCGTCTTCACACTCGATATCCCACAACGCGCGCGCCTCGTCATAGGTGGCGCGCGAAACCTGCGCGCCAAACGTGATATCGCGGCGCAGGCCGAAGCGTTCGGCGACGTGGTTGATATAGCGCAGTATCTCGGGCTGGGTCGCGTATCGCTCGCTCCAGCGCCACTCCTGCTCGAGTTCCGGTGAAAACCGATAGGAATAATCGAAGCTTTCGACATCACAGCGAGCGCCGGGATAGCGATTGAAATGCCACACCCCGCCAACATCCTCGGCCGCTTCCAGTGCGGCGACCGACATTCCCATCGACCGCAATGTGTAGAGCGCACGAAGGCCGGCAAAACCGGCGCCGATCACAACAGCATCAACTTGCGCAGCCATGGAAGTCCTATCCTTATGCTCGCTGATGTGTCACACGGCGTGGTGATCGTCAACGCAGTCGTGGAAAAGTAGGACGCATGGCAGAGCATATGACCGGGCAGTTCGAACCGCCGCCGAATAAAATTGCCATTGTCACCGGTGCTGCACGGGGAATTGGGGCCGCTATTGCACTTCGGCTGGCGAACGATGGTCATGACGTAGCGGTTATGGACCTGTCGCGTGAGGCCTGTGCCGATACCGTTGCCGTGATTGAGGCTACCGGCCGGCGAAGCGTGGCGGTCGCCGCCGACGTTTCGGACGAAGCCGCCGTGCGGCGCGGCGTTGCCGAGGTCGTGGATACTTTGGGGGCTCCCACGGTGCTGGTGAACAATGCCGGCATCATTCGTGATCGAACCCTGGCGAAACTCTCGCTTGATGACTGGGAGAGCGTTATCAATGTCAATCTGCGATCGGTCTTTCTGATGTGCCGTGAAGTGCAGGGCTATATGCGCGAGGCGCGCTGGGGCCGGATCGTGAACCTTTCCAGCATCGCTGCGCTGGGGGCATTCGGTGAGGCCAATTACGCCGCTGCGAAAGCAGGGATACAAGGCATCACCAAAACCATCGCCATCGAACTGGGCCGGTACGGGGTCACGGCCAATGTCGTAGCACCGGGGTTCGTGGTTACTGACATGACCCGCGAAGTTGCAGCGAGGATGAACGTGACCATCGAATCAATGACAGAAGAGATGATGAGCACAATTCATGTTGGGCGACCAGGCGAACCCGACGATGTCGCTAACGCGGTGGCCTTTTTCGCGGATGCCCGTTCAAGTTTCGTTACCGGGCAAGTTCTCTATGTCGCCGGCTCACCGCGTGGGTGAGAACTAGCCAACAAAGGCGATGGGCTTGCGCACGTATGTGGTTTTTTGCGCACAGGACCGGAAAAATCCACATCGTCATTGAAAAAAGTCAACGATGGTGTTGACATGACGGTTTGCCACATTAGACTTCAGAGAATTCATAATTCTGCAAGAATAATTTTGCAGGCCTGCCATGGGGAGAAACGGCATGACAATTCGGAACACTGCAATGCGCACGGCGCTGATCGCTGCGCTTGCATGCAGCACTAGCGGCGTTGCATTGGCGCAATCAAACACCAGTTCGGCACCACAAGAAGCCGACGAACAGCAAGGTCTTGCTGACATCATCGTCACGGCGACCAAACGCAGTGAAAATCTGCAGGACGTTCCGGTCTCTATCTCCGCGATCGGCCAGGAGCAGCTGGCGTCACGCGGTGTCACCACCTCGAATGATCTGGGTTCGGTCGTGCCGAACCTTCAGGTCAGTTCGCAATATGGTGAAACCTCGCCGAACTTCTCACTCCGCGGCGTTGGCGTGACAAACGAATTCACGGCTAACACGGCTTCGCCAATCGGCGTCTATGTCGATGAAGTTAACCAGACCTTCCGCTATACGCACGGTCTGTCGCTTTATGACCTTGATCGTGTCGAGGTTCTGCGTGGGCCGCAGGGCACCCTGTTTGGCCGCAACACCACCGGCGGTGCAATCAACATCATCACCCGCCAGCCCAAGCTTGAAGGGTCCAACGGCTATATCAAGGCCGGTTATGGAAATTACGACCGCTTCACCACGCAAGGTGCGGTGGAATTCACGCCGGTCGAAGATCAGGTCGGGCTGCGGCTGGCCTTCAACTATGGCAAGGGCGATGGCTATTTCAAGGATCCTCAGCCAAGAAAAAATGGGCTGACCTATGGGACACTCGATACCATCGGGCTACGCGGCATCCTTCGCTTCAAGCCCAGCGACCAGCTGAATATTTCGATCAAGGGTTTCTATAACAAGGACAATCCGATTGGCTATCCGGAGCACTACATCCCACTGGTCGGCAGGAATGCCGCCACCGGCACCGGCGGCACCGATTTCTTCGGTAGCACCCGCAATCGCCAGGCCTTGGCGGGCGGTGGGGTTTGCTGCACCTATGGTCAAGTCGCGACCGACAAGGGTGGCCATTTCCTGACCAAGGCACATGGTGGCTCGCTGAACATCAATTATGAAATCAATGACAATTTGTCGCTCACCTCGGTCACCGGTTACACGAAATCCACATATAACCTGGATATCGATAACGATGGCACGCCGCAGGATGTCTACTTCATCTTCTATCGGTCGAAGGGCAAGGATTTCAGCCAGGACGTCCGCGTCAATTATTCCAGCGATTCGGTTAAAGCTCTGCTCGGCGCTTTCTACGGTAACGACAGTCTCGACACCAACAACTTCATTCTGGCCTATAATGTTCTGCCGGACGCACCCGCCGGTTTGAACCCGGCACTCTGGGCTCCCGGCATCTCCAACTCCTTCAACGTGCGCTATGGTTTCGTACAGAGGCGCAAGACATTTGCGGTCTATGGCGAAGGAACGGTCAGTATCACGCCGCAACTGGAATTGACTGCTGGCCTTCGTTACACGAAGGACAAGATGCAGTACGCGAACGGTTATTCATTCCCGATTACCGATTTTGGGGGTCCAGACCTCTTCAATTTGTACCGGAACTTAAATCTTAAGAACGATTACGCGAACTGGTCGGGCCGGGCTATCGTGAACTACGCTTGGTCGGAAGATATCAAGACCTATGTCAGCTTCAGCCGCGGCTATCGCTCGGGCAGCTACAACGGCTTTGGGTTTGTTACGCCTGCTTCAGTTTACTTTGTTAAGCCGGAAAAGCTCGACTCTTTGGAATTCGGCTTCAAGACCCGCTTCGCTAATAATCGGCTCCAGCTGAACGGTGCCGCGTTCCACTATGACTACAAGAACCAGCAGGTCAGCGAAGTCAGAGGCGGTCTTGCCTTCCCCCAGAACCTTAACGCAAAGGTGTGGGGTGCCGAGATTGAAATGCTCGCCAAGCCGGTTTCAGCTCTGACGCTGCGCGGTTCCATCGGTTACCTCGATACGGAATACACTAAGGATAACGTCTGTTTGAGCCCAACTGGAGTGGCATCAGCTGCCTGTGGGCCTGGCGGCGGCGTATCGATCGTGGGCAACCAAGTTCCGTTCGCGTCAAAATGGACAGCCAGCTTCGGCGGTGATCTGACGTTGGCCAAGGTAGCCGGTGGCGACATCGTGTTCAGCGGCGAAGTTGCATACAAGAGCAGTTTCTGGTTTGACATGTTCAATGACAATACCCGCCCACCGGCGATTATCCAAAATGTGGGCGGCGGCGTCACCCAGCTCTATCCGGGCGGCAAGACAGACCTTGTCGGATCGAAGGGCTATGCTCTGATCAACGCAGGTCTGGCCTGGAACAGCGACAATATTCAGCTCCGCATTTGGGGCAAGAATATCACCAACAAGCAGTATTACCCCTTCGGCTATGATACTGCCGGTGCCTTCGGCACGGTTCTCCTGACACCCGGCACTCCGCGTACCTATGGTGTTGAAGCAACCATCAAGTTCTAGGCTGACAGTTTCAGCCTGGCGAAACGCCCATCGCGCCAGCATTGACCCGGAAAGGTCGGTGCTGGCGCTTCGCATTTCACCGCCATCTTCCTGAGCTGATCCCGCATGCTCAAGGTTATAGCATGATGCGTTTAATCTGAATCACATCATGCTATAAGAGTCTTTGTTTTCGCGAGATTTATTGCGAAAAACCGGCGCCCACTTTTTCGCATCGCGCTCTAAAAACTGCTCCGTCAAAAATTCCACGATAGTGTTGACGCTTGCAAAATGCGCCTCTAGCATGATGTAACAGGGCAGGCATTACGACTCGTCTGCGGCCGGGAGGATTTTATGATCGACGGACTTTTTGTGCTGGATGCGGTTGCGCATGCCTACAACCATCTTCCCAGCAACTGGGAAGATCCCATTCTTGGCCAGGCGATGGTCGACCTCGCCTATGCCCTAGCGGCTGATCCACCCGAGCCAAAATATGCGATGAGCCGCCGCGATTACCTGCGCGACTGGTCGGTTGACGATGCCGCCAATCTGCTGTTCGGCGAGAGTTCGACCGACATCGCCGTGGTCCATCCGCTGGCGATTGCATCGTTCAAGGACGGTTATTCGTCGATTGCCAAGGCGGTTG
>JANOYZ010000332.1:0-3493 GCA_031429135.1 Novosphingobium sp.
GGCATGGCAACCTCGGACGATGCTGCGGTTTACCGGCTGTCAGATGACCTGCGGTGATCGCCACCACCGATTTCTTCATGCCGATTGTCGATGATCCGCGAGACTTTGGCCGCATTGCCGCCGCCAATGCGATCAGCGACATCTATGCCATGGGTGGCCGCCCGATCATGGCCTTGGCGCTGCTGGGCATGCCGGTGGGTGTCCTTACTGGCGCGACCATCGCCAGGATCCTCGCTGGCGGGGCCGAGATTGCCGGCGAGGCCGGAATCCCGATCGCCGGAGGGCACTCCATTGATTCAGCTGAGGCAATCTACGGGCTGGTCGTCATCGGGGTGGTCCACCCTGATCGCGTGCGCCGCAATGGCGATGCCAGGCCGGGGGACGTCGTCGTGCTCGGCAAGCCCATCGGCGTCGGCGTGCAGTCCGCCGCGCTCAGGCAGAATGCGCTGGGGGAGGCTGGCTATGCGGCGCTGATCGCCATCACCACCCAGCTCAACACCCCTGGACCTGATCTTGCTGCTATCGCAGGCGTCCACGCGATGACTGATGTCACCGGCTTCGGGCTGGCCGGACATGCGCTCGAAGTGGCGCGGGCGAGCGAGTGCATGGTCACCATCGACTGGAATGCAGTGCCGTTGTTGCCGGGTGTGCGCGAACTGGCGGGCAGGGGCTTCATTACTGGGGCATCGGCGCGCAACTGGGCGGGCTATGGCGCGAAGGTGTCACTGCCCGCAGATTTCGCGCCGGTGGATCAGGCGCTGCTGACCGATCCGCAAACCAGCGGCGGTCTATTGGTGACCTGCTCCCCCGATGCTTTGGGCGAGGTTCTCGCATGCTTTCGCAGCCATGGTTTTCAAGCTGCCGCCGTGATTGGCAGGATCAGCGCGGCGCAAGCAGGCCGGGAACGGTTATCGGTGGAGCAGTAATGGCGCGCTGATCGCTGCTGGTCTGCCGCAAGGCTTCGCCCACCAGCAGCAGCGCAGGACCGCTGCCAAGCATCGAGCGCGCCGCAAGCGGCAGCAGGTCGAGCCGGGTGCGCAATGTGCGCTCATCGGGCAAGCTGGCATTTTCGACCAGCGCGGCGGGGGTTTCGGATGGCAGTCCGGCCTCGATCAAACGGCTGGCCAGTGTGCCGACCGCATGTTTGCCCATATAGATGGCCAGCGTCGCTTCGGGATCGGCAAGCGCCTGCCAATCGGGATCGAGTTCTGCCCCGGCGCGCGCATGCGCCGTCACGAAAGTCAGCTTGCGCGCCAGCCCGCGCAGGGTCAGCGAGGCACCAAGGCTGGCTGATGCCGCAGAGGCGGCAGTGATGCCCGGACAAATCCGCACCGGCACACCGGCTCGCCGCGCCGCTGTCCGGTGGATAGCGCCACGCGGAATACCGCAGCGCCCTGACGGCTACTGACCCGCGCCAGCCCATGCGCTGCGCCACTTGCGCGATGATCTGCCAATCGGCCCGGGCCTCACCCGGCGCAGCAAACAGCGCGCGCTGGCGGCTGACGCGGCGTTCGGAATTGGTCACCGTGCCGTCCTTCTCGCCCCAGGCCAATGCGGGCAGGCGCACGTGGGCGAAGCGGCCGGTGTCGGTATCGGCGATGACATCAGAGACGATAACGGTCGGGCAGCGGGCCAGTGCCTCGCGCACGAAGCCGACATCGGCGCGCTCGGCTGCCGAAAACCGAGGTGACAGGCGAGCATATTGGCCAGCCCGCCCACTTCGCGCCCGCCCATGGCATTGGGCTGGCCGGTAATGCTGAACGGCCCGGTGCCGATCTTGTTGATCCGCCCCGTGGCGAGGTGGAGATTGATGATCGCATTGCCCTTGTCGGTGCCAGAGGTGGACTGGTTCGCCCCTGGCTGAACAGCGTGATCATCCGCGGGTGGGCGGCGACGTTGCCACGCGTTGTCATTGTGCTGAGCGGTGCGCTGGTTCGTCCATCAGTGGACGGCGCTTATCGCTTGATCAGGGTGTAACCGATTCGGCGGCGATGCAATCCGCCGAATAGTTGACCGGGTTTTCTTTCCAGTCCGCCTGCTTGGCATAGCTCGCCGCCAGGCTGAGCTTCACCGCTTTGGACAGCGGGAACATTGCAGTCGCCCGCAGGCCATAGGTTTGGGTATCGGCCAGCGCGATCGCCTGGGTGCCGCCCTGTTCGGCAAGATCATAGTCGAGCAGGCCCAGTGTACCTTCGGCTTCGGCAAGGAAACCGAGGTGCGATGGCGCGTGCTTCAGTTCAAAACCGGCGCGCAGGCGAATGGTCAGGGCGTCAGCTTCGAATGGTCAGGGCGTCGGCTTCGAATGGTCAGGGCGTCGGCTTCGGTGGCCGGCTGATCGACACTTTCATAACGCAGCCGTACTTCGACAATCGGATCGATGCTGAAGCCGTCGTCCAGCTTTACCGGATCACCGCCGCGCGTGAGGCGCTTTCATCGACAATGGCAATGCGCATGGCCTATTGTGCGCTGCGGCAAGGGGGGAAGGCAAGGGGCGGTGTTCGATCCGCTTTTCTAAACCCAGCCCGCCAGTTCGCGTCGCACCAGAGCTTCCAGCATCGTCATCCCCGTCGCCCCATCGTTGAGGCAATCGAGCGCGGCGAAATCCACACCGCCAGCTGCAACGAACTGTCCCTGCCCGCGAATCGCCAGTTCTTCGCGCGTTTCCAGACAATCGGCGGAAAAGCCCGGTGCGGCGATGGCGAGCCGTCTGATGCCCTTTGCAGCTTCTGCCGCCAGCACCGCATCGGTCGCCGGTTCAAGCCACTTGGCCTTGCCGAACCGCGATTGGAAGCTGGTTTCGATGCGCAGATCGCCCCATTCAGCGCCGAGCGCCTCACCCAGCAGACGGGCGGTCTTGCGGCATTGGCAGTGATAGGGATCGCCAAGCTGCAAGGTGCGCAGCGGCATGCCGTGGAATGACAGCAGCAGAACTTCGGGACGGAACGGCAGCGCGGAGAGCTGGCGCGAAATATCCGCCCTCAGTGCCTCGATATGCAGCGCATCGTCATAGTAAGCCGGCAAGGTGCGCACCGCTGGTTGCCAGCGCATCTTTTTCAGTGCGAGGCCAATGGCATCGATCACAGTGGCGGTAGTAGCTCCTGAATATTGCGGGTAAAGCGGCGCGACGAGGATACGGTCGCAGCCTGCGTCTTTAAGCTTGACCAGTTCTGACCCCATCGCCGGATTGCCATAACGCATACCCCAGGCGACGCGGACGTTATCCCCCAACCGCGCCTGCAAGGCTTTCGCCTGCGCGGCGGTGATCACGGCGAGCGGCGATCCGGCATCACTCCATACCTGCGCATAGGCATGGGCGCTCTTTCTGGGCCGGGTGTTGAGGATAATGCCATGGAGGATCGGCCACCAGACCAGCCGGGGAATTTCCACCACGCGTCGGTCAGAGAGAAATTCCGCCAGATAACGCTTTACCGCCGCCGGGGTCGGCGCATCGGGGGTGCCAAGGTTGACCAGCAGCACCCCGATTTTGCCGACC
>JANOYZ010000333.1:0-4340 GCA_031429135.1 Novosphingobium sp.
AGCAGCAGGCGGAGATTGTTCGCCATGCCTTCATGGCGCGGATTGGCCATCCGGTTCCGGGTGCGCCTTCACCTGAGCTGCTGGAAGAGCTGCTGCCATTCTGATCAACTGTCGATCCGGCCCCCGGCAAAATCCGGCTGCGCAGACTCACCAAAGGCCGCATAAAGCCTTTCAATCCGGGCTTTGAGCGCATCAAGATGATCGGGATGGGTGATGATGTGGAGTTCATTGTTCTCCACCGCCCGCACCACTGCGCGGCCCAGCCACACCGGCTCCATCATCTTGCCCGCGATGGCCGCTTTGATCTCGTCTGGCAGATCGTCCATCTGGGCTTCGGACATGCGGCTGCGGGTGAGCCCGGGATAGAGAATAGAAACGCCGACGCCGGATGGCTCCAGTTCCATACGGATCGATTCAGAAAGTCCCGCAACTGCAAACTTGCTCGCCGAATAGCTGGCAAAGGTGCCGTGCGGCAGCTGGCCGTTGACCGATGAGGTGTTGACGATGTGGCCGCTCCCCCGCGCCTTCATTTCGGCCATGAACGCATGGCAGCCCAGAAACACGCCGCGTAGATTGATTGCCATAACGCGGTCAAACTGATCGAGCGTGATTTCTTCCATCGGCTTGAACGGCAGCGAGATTCCGGCATTATTGCACAGCACATCGACCGCGCCGATCTGCGCCTCGACTGCGGCTTTGACTTCGGCCCAGCTTTCCGGCGAAGTAACATCGTGATGGAGAGCGATAGTACCGCCGCCGATACGCGCGGCCTCGGCTTGGGCATAGGCCAGATTGATGTCGGTAATGGCGACTTTCGCGCCCTTCTCGGCAAACGCCTCAGCGATCCCCGCCCCAATCCCGCCGCCACCGCCGGTGATGAGGATGACTTTGTTTGTGACGTTCATTATATGCGGTCCTGACTTGTCTATTTCGACAGGAGTTTCGCAAGGAAAACGCACAATGAAAAGGGGGCAACAACGCCGCCCCCTCGATATCAATCAGGTCGCAAGTCTCACTCCGGCTTCTTAGCCACAGCAACCATCGCCGGCCGCAACAACCGGTCCTTGATCATGAAACCGGCTTGCAATTCCTGCAGCACGGTGCCGGGTTCGGCATCGTTTGAGGGAACTTCGAGCATCGCCTGATGCTGGTTGGGATCAAGCGGCAGGCCCATGGCGGCGATGCGGCTGATGCCGTGCAAGGCGAACACCTTGTCCAGTTCGCGCACTGTGGCTTCGATTCCGGCGACGAGGTGCTTGAACTTGTCATCCTCGCGCAGTTCAGCCGGGATCGAATCGAGCGCCCGGCCCAGATTGTCCGAAACCGAGAGAATATCGCGGGCAAAGCCGGTGGCGGCATAGGTGCGCGCATCGGCAATGTCTTTTTCCAGGCGGCGACGCACGTTCTGGGTTTCGGCCTTGGCGTAAAGCACATCCTGCTTGGCCGTATCGATCTGATCACGCAGCAGCGTGAGTTCATCAGCCTCACCAGCGGCCTCCCGGTTATCGAGAAACTCCTCAGGAACGCCCTTCAGTTCTTCGGCCACCGCCGGGTCATCCTGCGGCTTTGTATCGTCAGTCATGTCGTTCAAAATTCCAGCTAACCTATGAGCTTGCCCAGCGAGTGGGCGGTGAAATCTACCATGGGGACTAGCCGCGCATAATTCAACCGCGTCGGGCCGATAACCCCGACGACGCCGACCACTTTTCCCTCGCGATTGCGATAGGGCGAAGCGATCACCGATGAGCCGGAAAGCGCGAAAAGCCGGTTCTCCGCGCCGATAAAAATGCGCGTCGCCTCGGCTTCGAGCGCGGCATCGAGCAGTTCGGAAACGCTCTGCTTGTTTTCCAGATCATCGAGCAGCAGGCGCACCCGCTCAAGATCGGTGAGCGCCGCTTCATCGAGCAGATTGGCCTGCCCGCGCACGATCAGCACCGGACGGCGGGCGGCGTCTTCTGTCCAGACGGCCAGCCCGCGCACGACAAGATCGCGGCTGGCGGCATCAAGTGCGCTCTGGCCTGAAGCGATCTGTGTGCGGATCAGCGCAAAGGCTTCGGCCAGGGTGCGTCCACCCAGATGGGCGGTGATGTAGTTCGAGGTCGCCTCCAGCATCGAAGGCGAAACATCGGCGGCCAGTTCGATCACGCGGTTTTCGATCCCGCCATCCTCCTCCACCAATACCGCCAGCGCCCGCCCCGGCGAGAGCGCCACCAGCTGCAACTGCCGCAGACGCGGTTCGCGGCGCGGGACCATGATCACCCCGGCACAGGCGGAAAGATTGGACAGCACCGAGCTTACTGCGGCCAGCGAAGCCTCGATCGGCCCCGGCGCAGTCAGCTGCCGCTCGATCGCGGTACGTTCGGCGAGAGTCGGTTCGGCGGTCTGCATCATGCCATCGACAAACAGCCGCAGGCCTTGCTCGGTCGGCATCCGCCCCGCTGAAGTATGCGGCGCGGCCAGCAGTCCGAGATGTTCGAGATCGGCGAGCACCGAGCGGATCGAAGCGGGGGAAAGGTTCAACCCGACCCCAGAAGAAGTCTTGGCCCCAGCCAGCAGTTTCGAACCAACCGGCTGCCCGGTGGCGATATAGCTCTCCACCACCTGACGAAAAATCTCGCGGGCGCGGGTGTTCAGTTCGGTGATCGGTGGGCTGGGCATGGGGGCAGTCTAGGGGGGACTATTAATACAATAAACCCCGTCTATCCTGAGCTTGTCGAAGGACTGCACTTTTCTTCTCCGCCGCAAAGGCTAAGAGCGGCCCTTCGACAGGCTCAGGGCAGACGGTTCAGGGCGAGAAACAAGGAATTCCCATGCGTCCCTCAGGCCGTGCCCCCGATGAAATGCGCGCTCTGTCATTCGAGACAGGATATACCATCCACGCCGAAGGTTCGGTGCTGGTCAGCTTCGGCAACACCAAGGTCCTGTGTACCGCGAGCGTAGAGGAAAAGGTGCCACCGTTCCTGCGCGGCAAGGGCGAAGGCTGGGTGACGGGCGAGTATTCGATGCTTCCTCGTGCCACGCATACGCGTGGATCGCGCGAAGCGGCCAAGGGCAAGCAATCTGGCCGCACACAGGAAATCCAGCGGCTGATCGGGCGTTCGCTGCGCTCGGTGGTCGATATGAAGAAGCTGGGTGAGCGCCAGATCGTGCTCGATTGCGATGTGATCCAGGCTGATGGCGGCACGCGCACTGCCTCGATCTCTGGCGCATGGGTGGCGCTGCGGATTGCCATCGACAAGCTGATGGTCTCGGGCGCGATTCTCGAAGATCCGATGACGCGCCGGGTTGCAGCGGTCAGTTGTGGCATCTTCAAGGGCACGCCGGTGCTCGATCTTGACTATATCGAGGATAGCTCGGCTGATGCCGATGCCAACTTCGTGCTGATCGAAGGCGGCCACATTGCCGAGGTTCAGGCCACGGCTGAAGGCGCGACCTATGACGAGGAAGGCTTGCTGCGCCTGCTGCGGCTGGCGCGCATCGGCTGCGATGGCATCTTCGCGGCACAAGCCGCGGCGACGGGGCGGTAATGTCACTGATCTCCGGCAAACTCGTCATCGCGACGCATAACGCGGGCAAGCTCAAGGAGATTGCCGCATTGCTGGCACCGTTCGGGGTCGATTGCATCTCCGCCGGCGCGCTCGGTCTGCCCGAGCCGGTGGAGTCCGGCACCACCTTCACCGAAAACGCGCTGATCAAGGCTCGGGCGGCGGCGCAGGCTTCGGGGATTCCAGCTTTGGCCGATGATTCGGGGCTGTGCGTGGTGGCGCTCGGCGGTCGGCCCGGTGTTTACACTGCTGACTGGGCGGAGCGGCAGCCTTTCGAGGGGCCTTCTGGCCGCGACTGGTATATGGCGATGGGCAAGGTTGAGGGCATGCTGTGCGAGCATGGCCCCGATGTTGATCGCTCATGCTGGTTCGCCTGTGTGCTGGCCATTGCCACTCCAGATGGCGAAACTGCCGTCTATGAAGGCCGCGCCAGTGGCATGCTGACCTGGCCGCCGCGCGGGACCATGGGCTTTGGCTATGATCCGGTGTTTGTGCCCTTGGGTGAGACGCGCACCTTCGCCGAGCATGATCCGCAAGAGAAGCACAAGATCAGCCACCGCGCTGATGCTTTCGCCAAGCTGGTGAAGGACCAGTTTGGCGGGTAAGGGTTCCGTCATGGCCCGCGCGCTCTATATCCATTGGCCCTTCTGCCTGAAGAAATGCCCCTATTGTGACTTCAACAGCCATGTTCGCGATGGGGTGGATCATGCGCTATGGGAGAGCTCACTGATCGCCGATATGCGGTATGAGGCAGAGATTGCGGGCGGTGAGGCTCTGGAGAGCATCTTTTTCGGC
>JANOYZ010000334.1:0-1575 GCA_031429135.1 Novosphingobium sp.
TCGGCGCGGATCTGCGCGGTGGGCGAGCCGCCCTTGGCGTTGCGGAAGTGATCGAGCCGGGTCAGCGCAAGATCCGCCGAATCCTTCGGCAAGGCGTCGTGCGCGGTGCCCGGCTTGATCAGTTCTTTCAGGCGGTGGCCAGCGGCGCGGCCAAACACCACGAGATCGATCAGCGAATTGGAACCAAGCCGGTTGGCACCATGCACCGAAACGCAGGCCGCCTCACCCACGGCAAACAGGCCGGGGACCACGGTTTCCGGGTTGCCATCGGCGCCGATGGTCATCACTTCGCCGTGATAATTGGTGGGCACACCGCCCATATTGTAATGCACCGTCGGGCAGACCGGCAGCGGCTGGCGGGTGAGATCGACACCGGCAAAGATCTTGCCGCTCTCGGTAATGCCGGGAAGCCGCTGCGCCAGCACCTCGGGCGCGATGTGATCGAGATGAAGGTAGATATGGTCCTGGTTCGGGCCAACGCCGCGCCCCTCGCGGATTTCCAGCGCCATCGAACGCGAAACCACGTCGCGCGATGCCAGATCCTTGGCCGACGGCGCATAGCGTTCCATGAAACGCTCGCCCTCGGAGTTGGTCAGATAGCCGCCTTCGCCGCGCGCGCCTTCGGTGATCAGCACGCCCGCGCCGTAAATCCCGGTGGGGTGGAACTGGATGAATTCCATATCCTGCAATGGCAGGCCAGCGCGCAGTGCCATGCCGCCGCCGTCACCGGTGCAGGTGTGGGCAGATGTGGCGGTGAAATAGCTTCGGCCATAGCCGCCGGTCGCCAGCACCACCGCCTTGGCGCGGAAGCGGTGGATCGAACCATCGTCCATGCAGATCGCGATCACGCCGACGCATTTTCCGCCATCCATGATCAGATCGATGGCGAAATATTCGATGAAGAAGTCCGCGTCATACTTCAGGCTCTGCTGATAAAGCGCGTGGAGCATGGCGTGGCCGGTGCGATCTGCCGCGGCGCAAGTGCGCTGAACCGGCGGGCCTTCGCCCATGTTCTGCATGTGGCCACCGAACGGGCGCTGATAGATCGTGCCATCGGCGTTGCGGCTGAAGGGTACGCCGGCATGTTCCAGCTCGTAAACCGCCTGGGGGGCTTCGCGCACCATATATTCAATCGCGTCCTGATCGCCCAGCCAGTCCGCCCCCTTGACGGTATCGAACATGTGCCAGGTCCAGTGATCGGGCGAATTGTTCTGCAGGCTGGCCGCGATGCCGCCTTGCGCTGCGACAGTGTGGCTGCGGGTGGGAAACACCTTGGTGATGCAGGCGGTCTTCAGACCAGCCTCGGCGCTGCCCATGGTGGCGCGCAGGCCCGAGCCGCCCGCGCCGACAACAACCGTGTCATAGGTGTGGTCAATGATCTTGTAGGCTGGCCCAGCAGTATTTTGGGTCATTTCAGGCAGCTCCGAGAGCGATACGGACAATCGAGAAGACGCCGAACGCAGCGCCGCCAAAAGCAGCGAGGTTCAGCGCGGCGATGCAGGCGAATTTGCTGCCGACTTCGTGGACATAGTCCTCGATCACCACTTGCAGGCCAAGCCGGGCATGCCAGAACAG
>JANOYZ010000335.1:0-8374 GCA_031429135.1 Novosphingobium sp.
GCCACGCGTTGCATGGGATCGGGCCCGCGCATCAGATCGTCCTGCCAGGCAATGAAATCCTTCAGTTTGGCGCGCGGCATGTCCATCAGATCGAGGAACACATAAGAGGGGAAGGGAATCGCGAAATCCTCGACAAATTCGCAGCCGCCTTTGTCGGCAAACTGATCGATCAGCGCCGAACAGGACTGCGCCACCTGCGCCTCCAGTTCACGCAGAGCCTTGGGTGTGAAATGCGGATTGAGCAGGCGGCGATAGCCGTGGTGCGCCGGCGGATCGATCTCGATCGGATTGAGCCGCACATTCTCACCCACCAGATCGGCGATCATGCCGTGACGTTCAGCGGTGAAATGCTCATAGTCGATAAACACTTCATTGATCAGCGCATTGCTGGTGACCAGCCAGCCGGGACGACCGAATGAAGCATCTGTGACCCACATGATATCACGCCCGCCACTCAACCGGCTAACAGCGAGATAGGGATCATCGCCTTCGGCTGTGAAGGCATCATAGCTGGCATCCCACACCAGCTCCGGCGCGACGTGCGCCGGAATTCCGGCCGCGACTGCTTCGGTGTTCGCCATTGCTCCTCTCCTCTGCCGCCCGGTTGCCACAAGCCTGCTGAGCATTAGTTCAACAGGCTTGTGGCAAGGATTGATTCAGGTCAAGTCCCGTAAACTTGACCACGCAGGATTGACGGATGGACCTCAAAGGCTGGAAAGCAGCAAGACCATTCCTTTCGCGAGCACACCGAACCATGATTCCCGCCGACCGCCCCCGCCGCAGCGCGCTTTATCTGCCCGCTTCCAATGCCCGCGCCATCGAAAAAGCGCGCGGCCTGCCCGCAGACATCGTCATCCTCGATCTCGAAGACGCAGTTGCTCCCGAGCACAAGGAAGCAGCGCGTGAGGCTGCTCTGGCAGCTGTCTATGATGGCGGATTTGGCAATCGCGAAGTGGTGATCCGCGTTAACGGCCTCGACACCCCGTGGGGAGCGGCAGATCTTGCCGCGATTGCCGGATCGGGCGCCGATGCAGTGCTGGTGCCCAAGATATCGGCGCCTGATGACATTGCCACCTGCGAAACAGCTTTGGCCGGGGCACCGCCATCGCTGCAACTGTGGGCGATGATCGAGACTTGCGCGGCGGTCAGCAAGCTCGATGCCATTGCCGCCATGGCCGCATCAACGCGGCTGTCGCTGTGGGTGATGGGCACCAATGATCTCGCCAAGGAAATGCGCGCGCGGCTGACGCCCGGGCGTACGCCGTTCCAGCCGATCCTGACCCTCGCGGTTTGTGCCGCCAGAGCCCATGGCCTCGCCATTCTCGACGGCGTCTGCAACGAATTCCGCGACCTTGACCTGTTCCGCGCCGAGGCCGAACAGGGTCTGCTGTTCGGCTTTGACGGCAAGAGCCTGATCCATCCTGATCAGATCGCCCCATGCAATGCAGTCTATTCACCCAGCGCAGAGGAACTGGCCTGGGCACAAGCTGTCATCAGCGTCTTTGCCCTGCCCGAAAGTGCTGGCAAGGGCGCGATCAGGGTGGCTGGCAAGATGGCCGAGCTGCTCCATCTGGAACAGGCCAAGCGGCTGGTAGCCGTTGCCGCGCAAATCGCAAGTCCTAGCTGAACTGCGGGATAACCTGCTCCATATCCACCGTCGTACGGATGCCCGGCGCGGCGCGGCAGACCATGGGAATGGCGTTGACCGGGCGGTGCGCGGTGAGGCCGGGGGTGAACAGCGGATACTCTTCGGGCGTTACCGGATAGGTGATGTTGACCTCCATCGGGGTGTCGCCCTCGGTGACCACCTTCCAGCCGCTTTCGCGCAGCCCCCAGTCCTCGTCGATATCGTCGCTGCAATACCAGTGCGCGCGGAAACGGACGACTTCGCGGCCCTGGTGAAGCCCGGTGACAGTGATCCGCATCGCCCCCACCGTGCCTGCCGGGATCAGTCCGGCGGCGATCGGCTTGTCATGGCGCGCGGCGGCCAGTTCGCCAGTAGCGGTGAACTCGTCACAAGGCAGGCCAATCGCATCGGCAATCTGACCGAGTGATCCGGCGAAATCCGCCTTCATGTGCTGGATATTGCCGAGATTGAACTGGCCGGGTGAAACCCCGAAGCCCATGATATTGAAGATCATCTCGGGCGAATTGCGGCTGGTCATGTCGGCATATTCGTTGATCGTGATGCATTCGTGGCGGCGCTGCTGCGCCATCATCGGGATCGCCAGCGCCTCGGTGATGAAGCCAGGGCTGGAGCCGGTGCTGTAAACCGAAGTCTGCCCAGCGGCGCAGGCCTCCTCGATCCGGGCGCGCTTTTCCGGGTCCATGGAGCGCGGGCTGTGAAAATCCCCGCGGGTAGTGATCACATTCTTGCCCGATGCCAGCAACCGGCAAAGCTCGTCGATATCGGTGCCCTGCCGCATATAGAGTACGCAGTCAGCTTGAGTGGCGATGAGATCTGCGGCAGAATTGGTCGCCGTGATGCCGGTTTCCACCCCTGCACCGGAAAGCTCACCGGCATCCTTGCCGATCTTGTCGGGCGAGCTGACCCACAGGCCGACCAGATCATAATCGGGATGTTCGATCACCATCCGCAGCGCGCGGCTGCCGACATTGCCGGTTGCCCACTGGATGACGCGGTATCTCTGGTTGCCCGGCATATTGCTCTCCCGATCCTGACGTTTCTGGCTATGGCCTGATTTTAGCCAGACTATGCCAAGTCCAAATTCGTGCAATGCAACCGCGAGACGAGCCCTCAGGCATCGTCAGCGCGATGGCAGCAGCGATCAATGCCCAAGGTAATTTATCGTTCCCAGTTTCGGATCGGGCGATTCCGCCTGCCAGCGTACTGAACCATAGGGCCGCTCCAACCAGCGGCGCACCCGCAGTCCGTGACCGCTGCGGTTAAAATTGTCCGCCTGATTTTGCAGCTCTGAATCGGCCTGGGTGTAACGGCTGCGCATGCGCAGATAATCGCCCCAGGTCGGGCATTGATAGCGTTCGAGCCAGATGTTGGGCTGCGCAATGTCGCGGGCGGCGGTCCAGTTGAAACCGCCATTGCGCAACCGGATCTTCTGGACCTGCCGCAGCACATTGTAGAAATCGCGCGCCTGATCGGGGTCGACATCATATTCAACCTCGATCGTTACCGGGCCGGATCGCAGCGACAGTTCAAGCACTACCTCGGGATCATTGGCCAGCTCGATGGCATCCTGCCCTTCGGCATCTCCGCGCGGCAGCGGGGAAACGTAGCCGACGATGATGGTCAATATAACGCAGACCCCCGAGGCGGCAAGCGCGGCTGGCAGGCCATAAATCGCAGTCACCACCCCCCACAAAATTGAGCCGATAGCGATACCGCCGGTAATCGCTGACGAGTAAAGCGAGAGAGCCCGGGCGGTCACCCAGCGCGGCGCAGAAAGCTGTACGCCGACATTGAGCATCGCCACGATAATGATGTTGCACGCCCCCGTCACCAGCAGCGTCGTGCTGACCAGCCATATGGAATGACTGAAAGCGATCAATGTAAGCAGCGCACCGGTCGCCACCGAGGCCAGCCGAACTGAGCGCTCGGTGCCCAGCTTTTCGCGCAGTTCGCTGATGAACAGCGCGCCGATCACGGCCCCCACGCCGGTTGCTCCCAGCAGCAGTCCATAGGTACCCGCCGTGCCTTGCAACTGATCCTTGGCGATCAGCGGCGCCAGAGCCACAAGCGAGGCGGTGGTCAGGCCAAACAGGAAGGCGCGCAGCAGCACGGTGCGGATCGGCTGCGAATGCAGGGCATAACGCGCGCCGGAAACAATCGCCCGGTCGATCCGCTCTGGCGGCAGGCGCGAAGGGAGATGCTGGCGCGACCAGAAATAGAACGCGATCCAAAGCGGAATGTAAAACACCGCATTGATGGCAAAGGCAGCAGTAGCGCCGAATAGCTTGACGACAATGCCGCCAATCGCCGGCCCGACAGAGCGCGCGACATTGTAGCTGATCGTCCCGAGTGCAATGGCGGCCGGCAGGTGATCGTCCGAGACCTGCTCACCGATCGAGGCCTGCCATGAAGGGCTGTAAAGCGCGACGCCCGCGCCGATCAGCACACAGAAGCCCAGCAGCATCCACGGGGTTGTCAGCCCGGCAAAGGCCAGCGCGGCAAGTGCAGCACCGCTGATTGCAGAAAAACCCAGCCCCACCAGCGCAATCTTGCGGCGATCAAACATATCGGCAAGCGCCCCTGCGGGCAGAGCCACCAGCATCAGCGGCAACATCAGTGCGGTTTGCACCAGCGCCACCATGCTGGGTGAATTGGGTGCCAGCCGGATCATTTCCCAGGCCGCGCCGACGCCGAGGATCAACTGGCCAAAGTTAGAGAACAGGCTGGCCGTCCAGATGCGCCGGAAGGTCGCCTCGCGCAACGGGGCAATGGTACTGCCTTTTCGCCCGAGGTTTGCCGGCGCATCATTACTCACGAAATCACCCCAATCAGGCCTGCCAGTCGATTCCCGCTGCATGAACGGCAAGGTCAAGGATAGATAGGCCTAATCGCCGGATCGCTGGCACGATAGCGCAGATCAGTGGCTGCCCGTTGGCTGACAGAGTATTGCCAAAAGGTGCTGCGCCACCCAAATGGAGGCGAATTCCCAGCATCAGGAGCCGACCGTGGCCGAAGCCTATATCATTGACGCCGTTCGCACCCCCCGCTCCATTGGCAAGATGGGCAAAGGCGCCCTCTCCACCATGCACCCGGAGCATCTGTCCGCCGCCGTGCTTGCTGCACTTAAAGAGCGCAACAACCTTGATACTGCGGACGTTGATGACGTAATCTGGGGCGTTTCCGGCGCGATGGGGCTTCAAGGCGGTGACATTGGCCGCAATGCCGCGCTGGATGCGGGCTATGATGTCAAGGCAGGTGGCGTCACGATGAACCGCTTCTGCGGATCGAGCATCACGACAACCAATTTCGCCGCAGCCATGATCATGTCAGGCATGCACGATGTCGCCATTTCGGGCGGGATGGATATGATGTCCTACGTCGGTTTCTATGGCGCGAAAATGCGTGAGGCGGGCCTTGGCGGTGGCGGCATGGGAGCGGGCAATCCGCGCTTGCAGGCCAGACACCCGCAATCAAACCAGGGCGTCTGTGCCGATGCTATTGCCGCGATGGAAGGCATTTCCCGCGCAGACCTCGAAGCCATGGGTGCCGAAAGCCAGCGCCGCGCTGCTCTGGCGATCAAGGAAGGCCGCTTTGCCAAATCGACCATCACGGTGAAAGATGATGAAGGCAATGTCATCCTCGATCATGAGGAATATCCCCGGCCTGATACAACTGCTGAAGGCCTGGCCCAGCTCAAACCGGCATTCGAGATGTTCCTCGACATGCCTTCCGCGCCCGAGGGCAAGACCTTTCGTCAGCTGATCAATCAGGTCTATCCTGATGTCGATATCCAGCCGATCCATCATGTCGGCATTTCCTCGGGCGTGGTCGATGGTGCCGCTGCGATCCTGCTTACCTCGAAAGAATATGCCGAGAAGCATGGCCTTAAACCACGCGCGCGCATCGTTGCCATGGCCGAAATCGGCGATTGTCCGACGCTAATGCTCAATGCGCCGGGACCGGCAGCCAAGAAGGTTCTCGCCAAGGCCGGCCTGACCAAGGACGATATCGACGTCTGGGAAGTGAACGAGGCTTTCGCGGTCGTCGTCGAAAAATTCATCCGCGACCTCGATCTGGATCGCACCAAGGTGAACCCTAATGGCGGATCCATCGCGCTGGGCCACCCCATTGCCGGAACCGGTGCCATCCTGATCGGCACGGCGCTCGACGAGCTGGAGCGGACTGGTGGCCGTTATGGCTTGATCACCATGTGCGCCGCTGGCGGCATGGCTCCTGCCATCATCATCGAGCGCATCGACAGCTGAGGCAATCCGGCGGGCATGTCACACAGGGGTCAGGTATGTCCTGTTTGCCACGATATGCGGGGCTTCGCTGAAGGGGCGCAATGAGCCATGACAATCGAGCCGGGCACTGCCAGCACACGCAATCTCGGGCTCAGGCTCTCTGTCGTTGCGCGAATGCTGCGGCAGGATTTTGACCGTCAGGTCGCCGGCATCAGTGTCACGCGATCACAATGGGTGATGATCGCGGCAGTCGCGCGGCAGCCCGGCGCGTCGCAACGGCAAATTGCCGAACTGCTGGAAATCTCAGAAGCTTCCGCTGGCCGTCTGGTTGACCGGCTCTGTGCCGAAAAACTGCTGGAACGCCGCGCATGCAAAGATGATCGCCGCGCCCGTCTGGTATTTGTCACCGACGCCGCGCTCCCACTGCTCGATCAGCTGGGTGCAATTGCCAAGTCCAGTGAGGAGCGGATCTTCGGAAATTTCAGTGACAGCGAGCTTGAGACGTTCACCAGCCTGCTCGACAAACTTTATGCTAATCTCAGCACTTTGTCCTGAGTGGCAGAGGCCGTTTTCCTGCGCGAGGTAGCCGGTGCAGAGGCTTCGTTGCAAGCCTTCACGGTCTGTGAAGATTGGGCAGCATGATCGTCGCGGCGATGGGGTTGCCGGTTGCTTGCCGCCCGGTTTCCGCGCAGGAATCATAGCCGACAAATGCTGCCTGCTTTACAGGAGCAACCGGTATTCGGGACGGGACTGAATAATGACCAAGGTGATGCAGGGTATTCGCGTGCTGGAAGTGGCGCAGTTCACTTTTGTGCCTGCGGCCGGCGCGGTGCTTGCCGATTGGGGCGCGGATGTGATCAAGGTGGAGCATCCGGTGCGCGGTGATACCCAGCGCGGTTTCCTCAACATGGGGGGGGTTACACTCGATCCGCAGCGGCACACACTGTTCGAGCACCCCAATCGCGGCAAGCGTTCTGTCGGTATCGATATTTCCACCCCCGAAGGTCAGGAAGTGCTTTACGAACTGGCCAAGACTGCCGACGTGTTCCTGACAAATTATCTCCCGCAGGTGCGCCAGAAGAACAAGTTCGATGTCGAACATATCAAGGCGGTCAACCCCAACATCATCTATGCGCGCGGCTCTGCGCTGGGCAACAAGGGGCCGGAACGCGAAGTCGGCGGTTTTGACGGCACCTGCTTCTGGTCACGCAGCGGTGTTGCCATCGCCATGACACCAGAAGAAATGGAAGGGCCGCTTGGCCAGGGGATTCCGGCATTCGGCGATTCGATTGGCGGCATGTTCATCGCCGGCGGCATTTCGGCGGCGCTGCTCCACCGTGAGCGCACTGGCGAAAGCCCGGTGATGGACGTCTCGTTGCTCAGCGCAGCGGTCTGGGCCTCGGGCGCGTCGATTGCGCAGGTTGCCGAAACCGGCTTCCTGACCCGCAATCCGATGCCGGTATCGGGTGGCGGCGCGCGCAATCCGTTTCAGGGCAATTACCGCACCTCTGACGGCGGCACGATCAATATGTGTACGCTCAGCCCCACCGGACACATCCGCAGCCTGTTCGACCATGTCGGCCTGCCCGAATTGGCCGATGACCCGCGCTTTAGCGAAGCCCGCGCGCTGTTCGATAATTCCGGTGCTTGCAGTGACCTGCTGGTCAAGGCCTTCGCCGGACAGACATTTGAATACTGGCGCCAGCACCTCAAGAGCTTTTCCGGGCAGTGGGCCCCGATCCAGTCGTTCCATGAAATTCTGACCGATGAGCAGGCGCTGGCCAATGACATGATCATCGAGGTTGATGCCGCAGATGGCAGCGACCGGAAGCTCAAGCTGGTGCGCAGCCCGGTTCAGTTCGACGGGGCAGCGATCGATACCTGCCGCTCGCCAATCGCCTCCGAACACACCGAAATCGTGCTGATGGAGCTCGGCATGGAATGGGAAAAGATCGAGGAATACAAGACCAAGGGCGCCATCGCCTGAAGGCGTTCTCCAGCCCTATCGCCCGCGCAATATTTCGCCTTGGCGCTTAATTGCATGCCAGATGCGGCATTATCCCTCTTCGCGCTTGAACTTTCACCATGCCAGTGATTAAGGCGGCTGGCATGAACGCCGTGCGCGGCACGATTTGAGGACGATTGTCATGAAGCCTGGAACCCGTCTCAAAAGCGCAGCCTGTGATACCGAAGTGATGGTGATCCGCTGCGGTGCGGACCGGATCGAATGCGGCGGCGTGGCGATGGGTGACGACAAGCCCGCCTCACCCGGTACTCCGAATGGCGAATTCGCGGGCGGATCGCTGATGGGCAAACGCTACGTCGATGCCGGGGGCACTTTCGAACTGCTGTGCATCAAGGGCGGCAAGGGTTCGCTGTCGGTCGATGGCACGGCGCTGACGATCAAGGACGCCAAGCCGCTGCCCGCGTCGGACTGATGCTTGCCCGATGAATATCGCGCTGTTTCTGGAAATGGCGGCCG